>BNUY01000015.1 GCA_025997715.1 Spirochaetia bacterium | reverse complement strand
CGCAATGGCGGCGGCGATAGTAAAACCGCATATTTCGAGCGTTATACCGATGATGGGCGAGCTGATAACGAACGAAGATGGGGAAAAGAAGCAAGATTGTGAGCTTAATGCGGCGAAACGATGGCTTATCAAGCGAGTCAATGAGCTAAAAGAGGTAAAAGCCACGATATTAGGAGATGATCTATACTCACATTACCCATTTTGTAAGCAAATTCTCGATAATGGTTTGAGTTTTATCCTTACTTGCAAGCAAAACACCCATCCGTGGCTGACTGAAACGGTAAAATATTCCTTTTTGACCGAACAAAGCGTAAAAATCCGCAAAGGCAAGAAGCATTTCCTTTATACATACCGCTATCTCAACCAGGTTCCCCTCCGTGACGATAAGGAACCCTTGATGGTAAATTATCTGGAATTAGCAATAACGGAAATGGAAAGCGGCGAGCAGACGTATTATTCCAGCTGGATAACGAACAAACCGATTGATGACCTCAACGTACAACAGCTTGTTGACTGTGCCCGGACACGGTGGAAGATTGAAAACGAGCATACCAATGTTTTGAAAAACCGGGGCTACAACCTTGAGCACAACTTCGGCCACGGCAAGGAGCATGCCGCTGAAGTGTTTTTCTTGCTCAACCTGATAGCCTTCCAGTTTCATACCATCCTGGATTATTGCGACATCGACTATCAAAAAGCCCGCGCATCCTGTTCCACCCGGGTAGCTTTTTTTGAAGCCATGCGATTTTGCCTGCGTTTCGCTTACCACGATTCATGGTCTGCTTTCCTCGTCTTCCTCTATACCGATGGCGGTCTTGCCGATTCAGGGTAAATTTAGAATTGCTGCAGCCTGTCGGTAAGCCTAAAGCCGCTTAGCCACCGCGTCAATAAACTCCCAGGAATCCAGGGCCTTCGCCGGGGCCGGAACCGCCAGCCGGGCCAGGTCGGCGGTCATGTCCCCGGCCAGAATGGCGGCGATGGCGGCATGTTCCAGCCGTTTGGCGAAGCCCCCCAGCGCCGGGGTGCCGTCCAGTTCCGCCCGTTTTGCCAGGGCGCCGGTCCAGGCAAAGATCAAAGCCGCCGGGTTGGTACTGGTTTTTTCCCCCTTCTGCCAGCGGTAGTAATGCTGCTGCACCGTCCCGTGGGCCGCCTCGTATTCCACCGCCCCGGATGGGGATTTAAGGACGCTGGTCATCATGGCGAGGCTGCCCGCCGCGCTTGCAACCATATCGCTCATCACATCCCCATCGTAGTTTTTGCAGGCCCAAAGAAAGCCCCCATCGCCCTTGACCACCCGGGCTACCGCATCGTCGATGAGGGTGTAGAAGTAGGTGATTCCGGCGGCGGCGCATTTGTCCTTAAACTCAGTTTCGTATATCTCATTGAAGAGTTCCTTGAAACGGCCGTCGTAGATTTTGGAGATAGTATCCTTGGCGGAAAACCAGAGGGGGAGCTTTTCATCAATGGCGTAGAGAAAGCAGGTGCGGGCAAAGCTTTTGATTGATTCATCCAGGTTGTGCATCCCCAGGACCACGCCTGAACCCTTCATCTCCGCTACCACCGTCCGCTTTTCGGAACCGTCGGCGCCTCTATACACCAGTTCTACGGTGCCGGAGCCGGGGATCAGCATTTCTGCGCTTTTGTAAATATCGCCGTAGGCATGGCGGGCAATGACGATGGGCTTCTTCCAGGTGGAAACGCTAGGCTTGATGCAGGATACCCCGATGGGCTTACGGAATACGGTGCCGTCAAGGATAGACCGGATGGTGGCGTTGGGGCTGGGGTACAGGGCTTTAAGTCCATACTCGTTTTTACGGGCCGCATTGGCGGTGATGGTGGCGCATTTGACCCCCACACCCAGACGAAGAATGGCCTGGGCGGATTCTGCGGTAACGGCGTCATTGGTAGCGTCCCGGTTTGAGAGGCCCAGGTCGTAGTATTCGGTTTTGAGATCCACATGGGGCAGGATCAGTTTTTCCTTAACCAGTGCCCAAAGAACCCGGGTCATCTCGTCCCCGTCGATTTCGGCGATTGGGTTTTTCATTGCGATCATGGTTCCTCCGACGGGGTTAGTATAGCAACTGGTAGGGAAATCGTAAACCTATCACCCGTTTACCGCAGGATAAACGCATAAGAGAAGAAAAAAACCGCAAAAGCCGAAGGCGACAAAGGGGAAGAAGAGGATACTCCCTGGACCCAGGCACAATTCAGTATTTTTTAGCCAGATTCTCTTGTTTTTTCTTTCCTTCGTCGCCTTTGGCGCCTTCGCGGTTAAAATTCTTCTCTTTTCTTCATTATTTTTCCTATACGTTTATCCTGCGTTTACCGGTTGCCAGAATTTATGCGCTGGATTATGATAAAGGCATGTGTTGGTACTGCGGTTTTCCTATTAAGGATGCGGACCCTATTGGCCGTTCTCTGCGTTGCTCCGAGTGCGGTAAGGATCTCCGGGTCTGCCGGCATTGCCGGTTTTACCTGCCCGGTGTTCGGGGGGATTGCGCGGAGTCGAACGCCGAGCCCCCTCAGGAGAAGGACCGGGGGAATTTTTGCGACTGGTTTTCCCTCAACGCCCGGTTTCGCGGGGAAACGGCGGGAGAAAAGGGCGCGCGGGATAAGGCGGATTCCGCAAAATCAGCCTTTGACAATCTTTTTAGCTAATCATTATGGATAAGCGGCCCGTATTATTTTTGGACTCCGGTATCGGCGGTCTTCCCTATTGTTCTCATTTTCACCAACGCAGGAGCGGGGAAGCCTTGGTGTATCTTGCGGACCGGGAATTTTTTCCTTACGGTGTTCGGGAACGCCCTGCGCTGATCCAACGTCTGACCGGCCTCCTGACCCGCCTTCGCCAACACTATGACCCTAAGCTTGGGGTCCTGGCCTGTAACACCGCCTCGGTATCCGCCCTGGAATCGTTGCGGGATAGCTTCCCCGACTTGCCCCTGGTGGGAACCGTGCCGGCGGTGAAGCCCGCGGTGGAGGCAAGCAAAACGCGGCGTATCGGGGTGCTGGGAACCGCCAGAACCATTGCCGATCCCTACATTGCCGAGCTTACCGCCCGGTATGGCCCGGACTGCGCGCTTACCGCCATCGCCGCGCCGGACCTGGTAGACTTTGTGGAACACCGGTATGCCGCATCGACTGCGGAGGAGCGCCTTGAGGCGGTACTTCCCTACATTACCGAATTCCGCCGCGCCGGGGCGGATGCCATCGTGCTGGGCTGTACCCACTTTCTTTTTCTCCTGGATTCATTTAGGACTGCTGCAGGGGATATGAGCATCCACGATTCCGTAGAAGGGGTTTGCCGCCGTGTGGAGGCCTTGCTGGATCAGGGGGAACAATGGGCGGGACCGGCGGATAGGGGCAGGGAAAATATCCTGTTGGTAACCGGAAGCCTCCCCCTGGAACCCTCCTGGCAGGAACGGGCTGCGGCATTTGGAGCCGTGGCTTACTTGGGCAGATTATAGTATACTGGAGGTTAGAGGGATACAATATGGGAGAAACTTATACGGAAATCACGCTCAAAAACGCCATTGATGTGGGATCGGTGAAGCGCAAGCTTATGAAAAAGGCCGACGTCCAGCAGCTAACGGTTCGGATCATGGCGGATACCGGTTCAAGCGATCTGGTTATCAATGAAAAGATGCGGAAGCAACTGGGGCTGAGGATTAAGTATACCGATGAGATAACCCTCGCGGATAACCGCAAAGTATTGTGTCATTATACCGAAGCGGTGGATGTGCATTGGAAGGACCGCGAGATGTCCTGTATGGCTGCGGTCATGCCCAATGATGGCGAGCCGCTTCTGGGGCTTATCCCTATGGAAGGCCTGGACGTAACCGTGAACCCAAAACGGCAGGAAGTGGTCGGCGCCCACGGCGATAAGCCGGTGAAAAAAGCAGTCAGCGCCCGGCGCCGGTAGCCGCCTATTGAAGTCCTATGACATCGAAAAATTCAGGTCTGGTTATCCGGGGTTCCCGGAATATTTTTACGGTAAAGCGTGAAGAGGAGGGCGGCGCCGAGTTTGAGTGCCGCATCAAAGGAAAGGTCCTCAAGGGGGTTGAGGGTTTCTACAATCCCCTGGCCCCCGGCGACCGGGTGGTTTTTGAGCCCGACGCCGCCGGTGATGGAACGGGGCTTATCCTGGGCCTTGAACCGCGGCGGAATCTCCTTACCCGATTTAACCAGAAAGGGCAGGCGCCGCAGCTTTTGGCGGCAAACGTGGATATTGTCCTCTGCGTTACCACGCCGGTTTCGCCCCCCTTCCGGCCCCGCTTTCTGGACCGGGCCTTAGTGCAGGGGGAAATTGCCGGTATCCCTGCGGTCATTATCTGCAACAAATACGACCTGTCTGAGGATGATCCCGATGTGGAGGAGCGTCTTGAGGATTTCAGCCGCATCGGGTACCAAGTCCTTCGGGTGTCCGCAAAAACCGGGGAGGGGATGGATGCGTTCCGCAACCTGGTGCAGAACCGTGTTTCTGCGCTTCTGGGGCAAAGCGGGGTAGGGAAGTCCAGCCTCGTGAATGCCCTGGTCCCGGGCCGGAATATCCGGGTGGGGGCCATCAACGAAAAATACGACCGGGGAACCCATACCACCACCATGTCTTTTTTGGAGGCGATCCCCGGATTGGGAGATAGCGGAACCTATATTATCGATACCCCGGGGATACGCCGCTTCGTGCCCCACGGTATCACCGGTGATGAACTCATCCACTACATGCGGGAATTCGCCCCCCTGGCGGGGACCTGCACCTACGGCCATTCCTGTTCCCATGTGACCGAGCCGGGTTGCAAGATTATGGAAGCCGTTAATGCCGGGGTGATCCATGAAGACCGTTACGAAAGTTTCCTCCGTATCCGCGCAGAATTGCTGGAGCCCTCCAATGAATGACAAGGTCATCCAACTGCTGGAGTTCCCCGCCGTCCTTTCCCGCGCCGCCTCCTGCGCTCTGAGTGAGGAAGCGTCCGCTCAAATCCGTGAAACCCATCCGCTGACCGATCCCCTGTTGGCGGCGCAAAGCAAAGCCCGGGTACAGGCAGCGCTGGACCGCCTCAATTCCGGTGACGAGGAACCCCGTGGCACACTGCCCAGCATAGGCATGATTCTCCCGAAGCTTACGGTGGAGGGGGCCAGCCTTGAACTGGAGGAAGCCTATGCCCTGGGGCTTTTTGTTGAGCGGGGGGAAGGATTGAAAGGGTGGCTGGCAAAGGGATTTAACTTAGAAAATACATCAAATAGTACAAAATATAATACATTAAATAATCAACGGAATGCCGAAAATATTTCAAGTGGTATTAATAAATATACATACCATGTGATTTCTGAATCTCCATCAGAAAGTACATTATCAAGTATAGATAATCATACTATTTTTGAACAAAACGCCGCCATACTTCCCCTCCCCGATCTGATTGCGGGTATTCCTGATTGTACCGCCCTCTCACGGGAAGTATTCCGGGTATTGGACCGGGATGGAAAACTCCGGGACTTGCCGGAATTCCGGGACATTAAGCGGCGGATCCAATCCCTAACCCACGACCTGGAAAACGCCGGGGCCCGGTATACGGGCAATGAGGACACCCGGCGTATGCTCCAATCCGGCGTACCCTCCCAACGGGACGGCCGCATGGTTCTGGCGGTTAAGGCCAATTACCGGGGGCGCATCCGGGGCATAGTTCACGAAGTTTCCGCCACCGGCCAGACCGTCTTTGTGGAACCCGAGGATGTGGTGGAGAAAAACAACGAACTCCTCATTGAGCGCCGCCGCCTGGATGCGGAAATACGCCGGGTCCTCCGGACAATGACTGCCGCTATAGCCGGAAGCCATGAAGCTCTGGAAAAATTCCACCGGGGTATTCTGGAACTGGAAATCATACGCGCCAAAGCCCGGTACGCCAGGGAAACCCGGGGGGTATTTGCCCTGGACGGAGGGAACGGAGCATCCCATGGCATGTTGGTCCTGAAGCAGGCCCGGCACCCCCTCCTGGGTTCCGCCGCAGTTCCCATAGACTTCGCCATGGACGGGACCACTCGTGCGGTCATCATTACCGGACCGAATACCGGAGGCAAAACGGTGACTCTGAAAACCGTGGGCCTCTTCGTGCTGATGAACCAGTGCGGTCTTGCCCTGCCCGCGGCAGAGGGAACCGCCCTGCCGATCTTTGACGGTGTCTATGCCGACATTGGCGACGAGCAATCCATCAATCAGTCCCTGTCCACCTTTTCCGCCCACATGACCAACATCGCCGCCATAAGCCTCGCCGCAAGCCATAGGTCCCTGGTGCTGCTTGACGAACTTGGCTCCGGCACGGACCCCGAGGAGGGGAGCGCCATCGCCATGGCTATCCTGGATTACCTTATCGAAAAAAAGGTCCGGCTTCTGGCCACCACCCACCACGGCATCCTGAAAAATTACGGCTATACCCGGGAGGGGGTAGAAAACGCCTCGGTTGATTTTGACGGCCGGACATTGTCCCCTACCTACCGCATCGTCATGGGGCTTCCCGGTGAAAGCCACGCCCTGGATATAGCCGCCCGGAACGGTCTGCCTGCGGCCATGGTTCAGGGGGCCCGACACTACCTGGCGGAGGAACGGGCCGACGTTTCCGCCCTTATTGCGGGGCTTAAGGAAAAGCACCGTGAACTGGCCGCCGCCGATGAAGAACGGCAAACGGAGGCGGCCCGGCTTCGGGAAGACCGGCGGGCGGCGGATTTGAAAACACTGCGGCTGCGGCAGAAGGAACTGGAACTAAAGGCCGGAGGCATGGGGAAGTTCCGGGAACTGCTCCGCGAAAGCCGGAAGACCCTGGAAAACCTGGTCCGGGAAGTGAAGGAGGGGGAACTCTCCCGGGAAAAAACGCTGAAGGTAAAGGATTTCCTCCGTACCCTGGAGGAAACGGTGCGGGCCGAAGACGCCGCCCTGGAGGCGGAGGAAGCGGACATTGCCGGTGAACAACGGCGGCTTGAAGCCCTCTACGGCAGTAACGCTGCGGTTGCCGAAACCGGTGGACGGAAGGCCCGGACAGCCACGGGCCGCATAGCCGGCACGGAATCCCACAGTATTACTAGTGCGAAGGAAACGTTGCAAGTAGCGCCGGGCACGGAGGTGCTGGCCGGGGAACAGCGCCGCCGGGGAACCGTGCGCCGGGCCGCCGGGAAGGGCGCCTGGATAGTGGAAATCGGCTCCCTGAAAATGACCTTCAACGAACGAGATCTCATCCCGCTTCCACCGTCCGCCGAACCACGGAAACCCTCCATCGCCCCGGTTGATTTTGCCCGGACGCCCCAGGCTACGTTTGAGCTATCCCTGCTGGGTATGCGGTTGGAGGAAGCCCTGTCCGCCCTGGAACGGCAGATGGACGCGGCGGTCATGGGGGGGCTCCACGGATTTTCGGTGGTCCACGGCAAAGGGGACGGCATACTCCAAATGGGTGTCCACGACTTCCTTAAACAACAGCCCACGGTGGTGGATTACTATTTCTCGCGCCCGGAACTGGGGGGATTCGGCAGGACGGAGGTTATTCTGCGGGAATAAAAAATAGGTACCCTATTCCCTTTCTTTTATTAGTACTTTTATTATTTCTCCGGCTTCTTTGTTTATTTTTTTCCGTATGTCCTTTCGTATTCCAATGATATAACAAATTGAACCGTCCTTGTTTTTTACTCCCATGTTTACAATACTGCCATCATAGGATTCATCATCAAATTTCGCCGTTACCTTTACTCGTCCCTTGCCAAATTCTTTAACAATATCATAGGGAAATTCAATATATGCTCCGTCAATATCGGGAACTTTTTTAATTTCCGCCTCGAATTCATAGGTCTTAGTATTCATGGTAATTTAATATCGCGTTTCATTTCCCAACTAGAAATCCTCCAGCGGCGAATCGGTATCCATCAACTCCGGCAGGGTATACACCAGGGTTCCTGTTTTACGAACCCGCAGTTCCGCAAAGCCCTTGGTTACCAGGGTGTCCAGCACCTTCTTCGCTTCATCCATGGAGACATTCGCTTCCAGGGCCAGTTCGCTGGCGGTAAGGATGCCCTTGTTATGCTTTGCCAGCCGCAGGATGGTTCGTTCCACCGTCTCCTTTTCCCGGACGATACGGGCTTCCCCGTCGCTGACCGTGCGCCAGTTATGTTTTGGGGAAAAGAGGGCGTTGCGGATGTTCGCCTCCCTAACCTGGCCGGGGAGGGTAAAAAAGTCGAAGATGGACCCTACCATGCCCAGGCCGCCGGTACACATCCAAAGGAGGCCCGTGGGGATCTTCCCCAGATAAAACCGGTGAAACCCCAGAGCGCCGAACCCGGAAAGGAGCCAGAGTAAATAGGCCATTCCAACACTGTACATAGCAACCCCCAAATTTATGATAACAACAATCAGGCTTTTTTCCAAGAGGTTCAGAACCACCGACCACACCGACCCTCACGGACTTTTGTTTAGCAATTTCATTCTTTTGTCCGTGTCGTCCGTGAGGTCTGTGGTTATTATTTTTTCTCATCTCATACAAGCCCTTCGCTGATTATCCTGCCGCCATCCAGCTTAATCCGTACATGTTTCAGCGGTTCCGACACAAAGAGGGCGAATTCACAAATCTCAATAAGGGTTCCCGGGGCGATTTCCCCGTCCACCACGACCTCGGCTGACTCATCGGCGTTGATCTGCCCCATAAGGTCCGCTATCCGGGCGGCGGTTTTCTTCCGCTCCGTTTCAAGCCGGTGCAAAAGCTCCTCCAGCTTCGCCTGTTTTTCCGCGCCAATGTTTGGTTTCGCTAGACCCTCCCGCAGTTTTGCCAGCTTCTCCGCCAGGATGCGCAGGGCGGCGTTGCATTTTTCCTTGTCATGTTGCCGGGTAAAATCAATGCCGCAGTGGATATGGGTGGCCTTTCCCGCGTCCTTCCCGATGCCCCAGGCCTTGATCCCGTGGATAGCGTAGACCTCTCCCCCCAGAATCTTTCCCTTATCCCCCATTTCCAAGGTTTCCATGGTAAAAATATTGGAATTGAGGATCTCCGAATCGACGATCATGGAATGTCTGCAGGCCGCCTTGCAGTTTTGGATAAATTTCGTCCTGAGGCAGCCCCCGACCTTCAAAAAAGCGCGGCCCCGGCCTACGATACCCCCGGCCACAAGGAGGTCCCCCTTGGTAACCACCTCGGTTGCATCAAGGGTCTGTTTTATGGTGACCGAACCGCCGGAATAGAGCTTAAACCCATCCGAAACGGCGCCGGTTATGGTGATATCCCCGGGAAAGATAATATTCCCGGTGGCATATCCCACGGAGCCCTTTATCTCAAGGTTTTCCTGGACATGCAGGACCTTGCGGTCGTTTATCAGTTGGCCGTTTGTTTCTGCAATGATGTATTTTTCCGTAACCCTGGTATGTTCACCGGCGGTAACCCCTTCAACCTGTTTCAGCCCAAAGGGAATCACGGCGTCATGAACATTTCGTCCATCCTGTCCCGGTACATGGGGATGCTTTACCGCCAGGACCTGATCCTTGTGCACAATGGTAAAGGGAGAAAAGCTGCGGTAATCGATCTGATCGTTCCGCTTCTTATCGGGAACCGGCTTTTTTTCTTTCGCCAGATGGGGGTTTAGCTCAAAATATTCGGGGATTTCCTTTACCGGCGGCTTCCCCAGGGCAATCAGGACATTCGGTATAGGTATCTGGTCCAGGTTACATTTTAACGCGGTATCCCTGAGGGTGTCCCAGTGGATTCCGTAGGTAATATTCAGCAGGTCAAGCTTTTTAAGGAGATAATCATTGGTAATCGGGAGAGCGCCGCCTTGCGGGGGGAAAAAATCGGCCCAGGCTTCAATATCATCCGGGGAGATGCGGACGATTATTTTCCCGTCATTTTTGTTGCCCCAAATGCTTGAACTATCCATGGCTCCCCTTTTCTTAGTATCGGTATACGAATAAGGTACTTGAAAAACGGCGCTTGCAAAAGGGTGTCCGGCGGTGTATATTTATGCAGTGAAAGAACGGCTGGACCGCTTAAAGGCGGTTGAAAAACTGATTAAGACCTGCCGCATTGAATCCCAGGAAACCCTGCTGGGGTACCTGGAAAAAGAGGGTTTTACGGTCACCCAGGCAACCCTGTCCCGGGATTTGAAGCTCCTCAAGGTGGGCAAAATCTCCGATGGGGAAAACGGCCATGTCTATTCCCTGCCCGATGACGAGGAGGAGCGGGAGACCAACCGGACCTATGCGCACGACTTCATGCGGGGCTATATTTCCATCGAATGGTCCGGCGCCATGGTGGTAATCAAAACCTATTCGGGGTATTCAGACGCGGTTGCCCTGGCGGTGGATAACCTGGGCTTCGACGATGTGCTGGGCACCATTGCCGGCCGGGACAACACGGTTTTTGTCTGTCTCTGTGAAGGGGTTACCGGGGAAGACTTTATGAAGCGTATGAAGGAAAGTATTCCGGAACTGGAAGATTAGAGGAGATGAAGAAGAGGATAAACCGCAAAGACAAAGGCGACGAAGGAGAATAAAAATTAGGAAATGAGTCAGTTCCAAAATGCAAGACCGACCACGAATAAAACAAACTTATTCGTGCTGATTTGTGTCATTCGTGGTTAATTTTCTTTTATTTATTAGGAGGAAAAGTATGAAGTATGTGGATTTTGATAAGACGGAAGCGTTTAAGAAGTTGTCGGCACTGCCCAAAAAGGGGAAGGATTTTACCTCGTTACTGACCGCCGCACGGGTCAAGGCAAGCATGGTTCCGGCAGGCGGCGGGCTGACCTATTCCTGGGCGGCAAAGGGGGTGGAGAAGGCCGAATTGGACGCCCTGCAAGCCCTGGCGGATGAGCAGGACCTCATTGGCAAGTACAAGACCCTCCTGGACGGGGAGCTTGTCAATACCGGGGAGAACCGGAAGGTGCTGCACCACCTGCTCCGGGGGCAGGGCGGCCTTGCCGCTACGGGTAAGCCGGTTGTTCACGAAGGCAAGGATTTGGGTACGTTTTACGCGCAGGAACGGGAACGGTTTTCGGTTTTTGCCGAGCTGGTCCGGGCGGGGAAAATCAAGGGTTCCACGGGAAAAAGCTTTAGCGCCGTGGTCCAGATTGGCATAGGGGGGTCCGACCTAGGCCCCCGTGCGCTGTACCTTGCTCTGGAAAACTGGGCGGTGAAGGAGGGGCAGCGCTTCCTTACGGCGAAATTTATTTCCAATGTGGACCCCGATGACGCCTCCCAGGTCGTTTCTTCCGTGCCCCTGGAGGAAACAGTATTTGTGTTGGTTTCCAAAAGCGGAACCACCCAGGAAACCCTGGCAAATGAACTTTTTGTCAAGGATAAGCTGAAAAAAGCCGGGCTCGACCCAAGCAAGCACATCGTGGCGGTGACCAGCGAATCAAGCCCCCTGGCCCACAATCCCGCCTACCTCGATTCCTTCTATATTGATGATTTTATCGGCGGCCGTTATTCCTCCACTTCTGCCGTCGGTGGGGTGATCCTCTCCCTGGCCTTTGGTCCCGCCGCCTTTAAGGAACTCCTGGACGGCGCCCATGAGGCGGACAAACTTGCCCTGGAAAAAGACATCCTCAAAAACGCCGCCCTGCTTGATGCCCTGCTGGGTGTCTGGGAGCGGAACTTCCTGGGATACCCCTACACAGCAATACTGCCCTACAGCCAGGCCCTGTCCCGTTTCCCCGCCCACCTGCAGCAGCTTGACATGGAGTCCAACGGCAAACGGGTCAACCGCGATGGTTCCCCGGTGCACTATTCCACCGGCCCCGTGGTCTTCGGCGAGCCCGGCACCAACGGCCAACACTCATTCTACCAGCTCCTCCACCAGGGCACGGACATCATCCCCCTCCAATTCGTGGGCTTCACCGAAAGCCAAAGAGGGGACGACGTAACCGTGGACGGATCGGTCAGCCAGACCAAGCTCAAGGCGAACCTGGCCGCCCAGATAGTAGCCTTTGCAAAAGGTAAGGCCGACAGTAATAGTAACAAAGAATTCCCCGGCGGCCGTCCTTCCAGCCTCATCTACGGGAAGCGTCTCACCCCCGCCGCATTAGGGGCGCTCCTGGCGCACTTTGAAAACAAGGTGATGTTCCAGGGCTTTGTGTGGAACCTCAACAGCTTCGATCAGGAAGGGGTCCAGTTAGGAAAGGTGCTGACGAAAAAAGTTTTGTCCGGCAACTCCGGGGATGAGGCGCTGGACGCGTATAGCGAAATAATGGGAGTAAAGTAAATGAAACAGAAAGCGGTTATTCCTGCGGGAAGCGAGTGGGTAGAAAAAAACGTGCGGGAATTTCCCGGGACCCCCTTTGCGCGGATAGGGGATGAGTGGACCCTTATCACCGCCGGGGACAAGGGCAACTGGAACACCATGACCGCTTCCTGGGGCGGCCTCGGTGTCCTTTGGGGCAAAGACGTGGCTTTCATCTTTATCCGGCCGGTACGGTATACCTTTGAATTTGCCAATGCCAATCCCTTGTTTACCATCTCCTTCTTTGACAAATCCTACCGCAAGGCCCTGGCGGTCTGCGGCGCAAAGTCCGGCAGGGACATCGACAAGGCAGGCGAAACAGGGCTCACCCCCATTGTTTTTAAGGATGGAAGCATCGGGTTTAAGGAAGCTGCGGAGGTGATTACCTGCCGCAAGATATACACCCACGATTTTGATCCCGCAAAGTTTCTGGACCCCCGTATCGACGCTGAGTGCTACCCGCAGAAAGACTACCACCGGATGTATGTGGGGGCGATTACCGGCTTACAGGTAAAGGAGTAGTGCAAGTATGGACAAGATGACCGGTACTGTTGATAATGCCGCCTTTTTTAAGCTGAGTTATGGGCTTTTTGTTTTAACGGCAAAGGATGGCGATAAGGATAACGGTTGTATTATCAATACCCTTACCCAGATAACGAGTACGCCCCAACGTATTTCTTTTGCGGTCAATAAGAGTAATTTTACCCACGATATGATACGCAAAACCGGTAGCTTTACTATTTCTATTTTAGGCATTGAAACGCCCTTTTCTGTTTTTCAGTGTTTTGGTTTTCAGAGCGGCCGGGATCTTAATAAGTTTGCCGATATCCATGAAACAAAGCGCAGCGCTAACGGTATCCGGTATGAGGGGCGTTATGCCAATAGTTTTATTTCCGGTAACGTTATCAGTACCGGCGACTACGGTACCCACACCCTGTTTATTGCGGATGTCACCGAAGCGGCTGTATTAACCGCCGTACCATCATTAACGTACCAGTATTATTTTGATCACATTAAGCCAAAGCCTGCGGCAGGGGCTGCAAAAAAGAAAGGGTATGTGTGTAAAATTTGCGGCTATGTGTACGAAGGGGATGAACTCCCACCGGATTTTGTTTGCCCCCTGTGCAAACATGGCTCATCGGATTTTGAGAAATTGTAAAAAAGGGCCCCTTATCGGAGCTGGATGAAAGGTATTGCCAAAATACCGATAATACTATTAACTAGAACCATGGCAAAAACAACGCAAACGACGTCCGGCTCAAAAGCAAAGCCGGCAAAGGGTCTTGCCGCCAGGGCAGCGGCGATAAAGGCGACTAAGCAAGAGGAGCTTTTTACCCAGGAAGCGGCGGCAAAACCAAGGAGCCGCCCGGCTAAGGCCGAGGAAAAAGCCCCCACCCCCGCAAAAGGGAAAGCGCTTTCTCTGAAGGTGCTTTCTTCGAAGGTTCCCGGGGTCTACGACGAGTCGAAAATTAAGACCCTCTCCTCCCTGGAACACATCCGCCTGCGCACCGGCATGTACATAGGCCGCTTGGGAGACGGGTCCAACCCCGACGATGGCATCTACGTGCTCCTCAAGGAGATCATTGACAACGGCATTGACGAATACATCATGGGGAACGGCAAGCGTATTGAGGTGTCGGTAAAGGACGGGAGCGCGTCGGTGCGGGACTATGGCCGGGGTATTCCCCTGGGGAAACTGGTGGAGTGCGTTTCGGTGATCAATACCGGGGCTAAATACAACGATGATGTGTTTCAGTTTTCCGTGGGGCTCAACGGTGTGGGGACCAAGGCGGTGAACGCCCTGTCCTCCCGCTTTCGGGTAGTGGCCTATCGCGCCGGGGAATATGCGGAGGCGGTTTTTGAGCGGGGGACCCTTATCAGCCAGAAGAAGGGAAAGCTGAAGGAACAGCAACGGGACGGCACCTATGTTGAGTTTACCCCGGATGCGGATATCTTTGGGGCCTACCAGTTCAACCTGGAGTTTATCGAAAAGCGTATGCAGAATTACGCCTACCTCAACACCGGGCTTACCCTCAACCTCAACGGTAAATCATACATATCCCAACACGGCCTTTTGGATCTGCTCACAGAGGAGATCGGCGAGGACGGCATCTATCCTATCGGCTACTACAAAGGGGAACACCTTGAGTTTGCCTTTACCCATACCGCAGGGGATCACCACTACGGGGAGGAATACTTTTCCTTTGTGAACGGCCAGTTCACCAGTGACGGGGGTACCCACCTTTCGGCTTTTAAGGAAGGGTTTCTCAAGGGCATCCAGACTTTTTTCAAGAAGGATTACCGCAGCGAGGATATTCGGGAGGGGACCACCGCAGCCATCGCCGTAAAGCTGAAGAACCCGGTGTTTGAAAGCCAGACCAAGAACAAGCTGGGGAACTCGGACATCCGGGGATGGGTGGTCCAGGAGGTGAAGGATGCGGTGGAGGACTGGCTCCACAAGAACCCCGAGCCGGCGAAGAAACTGGAACTGAAGATCATATCCAACGAACAACTGCGTACCGAATTGAATGCGGTGAAAAAGGAAGCCCGGGATGCGGCAAAGAAGATTACCCTGAAAATCCCCAAGCTGAAGGACTGCAAGTATCATACGGAGGACGGCGAGAAAGGGGAGGGGACCATGATCTTCCTGACCGAGGGGGATTCCGCCACGGGGTCCATGGTTTCAAGCCGGGACGTGATGACCCAGGCCCTCTTTTCCCTTCGCGGGAAAATCGAAAACATGTACGGTAAAAAGCGGACGGCTATCTACAAAAACGATGAACTCTTCAACATGATGATGGCCCTGGGTATTGAAAGCGATGTTTCCGGCCTCCGGTATTCCAAGATCGTTATCGCCACCGACGCAGACTTTGACGGCTTCCATATCAGGAACCTTTTGCTCACCTTTTTCCTTTCCTACTTTGAGGAACTGGTTACCGGCGGCCGGGTGTTCATCCTGGAGACCCCCCTGTTCCGGGTGCGGAACAAGAAGGAGACCCGGTACTGCTACAATGAAAAGGAACGGGACGAGGCCAGTAAAGCCCTGGGCAGCCAGAGCGAGGTGACCCGGTTCAAGGGCCTAGGGGAAATCAGCCCCAAGGAATTCGGCCAGTTTATCGGAGAGGATATACGGCTGGTGCCGATTTCGATACAAACCCTCAAGGCGGTGCCCCAGGTGCTCAGCTTCTACATGGGGAAAAACACCCCGGAACGGCGGGAGTATATCATGAAGAACCTGATAGAAGACGCGGGGTGAGGGGCAACATCATAAATTTAACCACGGACAGCACGGACAAAAGAAAAAGACAGGAAAAAACATGTCCGTGAGGGTCTGTGTGGTCTGTGGTTAAAATTTTTTTTTGTGGCGCTTTTTCCCATTCGGGGGTATAATCAACCCGGAGGTTCTTAGAAAATGGACGAACGTTATTTCGTGTTGGTGCCTATCGGCTCTGTGGTTGCCCTGCTTTTTGCCTTTTTTCAAGCCAGGAAGGTGCTGGGCTTTTCCGAAGGCAGCGAACTCATGCAGAAAATATCCCAATCTATACGCCAGGGGGCCAACGCCTACCTGAAACGGCAGTATTCCGGGGTATTGTTGTTCTTCGTGTTCATGTTTGTAGTCCTGGGGCTCATGGCCTTTACGGGGTTTCTGACCCCCTTCGTACCCTTCGCGTTTATCACCGGGGGTTTCTTTTCCGGCCTATCGGGCTTTATCGGGATGAAGATTGCCACAGCCGCCAATGCCCGGACCGCCCAGGCGTCCTCCGAAAGCCTTAACCGGGGCCTTAGGGTGGCCTTTTCTTCCGGTACCGTCATGGGATTTACCGTGGTGGGGCTGGGGCTTTTGGACCTGTCGATCTGGTTTTTCCTTTTAAAGTACGTGTTTTACGCGGATTTGGCAGGGGACCCTGCGGCGCAGATCCGGGCCATTTCCGCCGCCATGCTGACCTTCGGCATGGGGGCTTCCAGTATGGCCCTCTTTGCCCGTGTGGGGGGCGGTATCTTTACCAAGGCGGCGGACGTAGGGGCCGACCTGGTGGGCAAGGTTGAGGCGGGTATTCCCGAGGATGATCCCCGGAATCCGGCGGTTATCGCGGATAACGTGGGGGACAATGTGGGGGATGTGGCCGGCATGGGGGCGGATCTCTACGAATCTTATGTGGGGTCCATTGTGGCAACCATTGCCCTGGCGGTTGCGGCGGGCTATGACTTCGGCGGCGCTGCGGTTCCCATGATCATCGCCGCCGTGGGGATTGTCGCCTCCCTCATCGGCACCTTCTTTGTGCGCTGTAAGGAGAACACGGATCAGAAGGTCCTCCTGGCTGCCCTCCGCAAGGGAACCTATGTTTCATCGGCAATCATCGTCGTGGCGGCCTATCCCATCATCTATTTTTGCCTGGACTGCGCGAACCATCCCGGACGGATTGGGGTGTATGGGGCGATCCTTTCGGGGCTTATCGCCGGGGTGCTCATCGGGTTCTTTACCGAATACTTCACCTCCCAGACCTATAAGCCCACCAGGGAACTTGCGGAAAGCAGTCTGACCGGGCCGGCCACCATCATCATTGGCGGGATATCCCTGGGGATGATGTCCACCATACTTCCTACCATTATTGTCGGGGTATCCGTGCTGATTAGCTATTATTGTTCCGGCGGCGCGCAGAACTTCTCCCAGGGGCTTTATGGTGTGGGTATCTCCGCGGTGGGCATGCTGTCCACCCTGGGCATCACCCTGGCCACCGATGCCTACGGCCCGGTGGCGGATAACGCCGGGGGTATCGCCGAAATGGCCCACCTGCCTGCGGAAGTCCGGAAACGGACCGATGCCCTGGATTCCCTGGGGAACACCACCGCCGCCACCGGGAAGGGTTTTGCCATCGGTTCTGCGGCCCTCACCGCCCTTGCGCTGATAGTAGCCTATAAGGACGAGGTGGAGATCAGTGATCCGGCTTTTGTGTTCAACCTTGATATTACGAACCCGCCGGTGCTGATCGGCCTCTTTATCGGCGCCATGCTTCCCTTCCTCTTCTCCGCCCTGACCATGAGGGCCGTGGGCCGGGCCGCCCAGAACATTGTGGTGGAGGTCCGCCGCCAGTTCAAGGAAATTAAGGGACTGATGGAAGGAACCGCCGATGCGGATTACGCCACCTGCGTGGACATCTGCACCAGGGGCGCGCAGAAGGAAATGATCGCCCCGGCGCTTACCGGGATTGTCTCCCCCCTCTTGGTGGGGCTCCTCCTGGGGGTGAACGGTGTGGTCGGTATGCTTGCCGGGGCCACCACCGCCGGGTTTGTGCTGGCAATAATGATGGCCAACTCCGGCGGCGCCTGGGATAACGCGAAGAAGTATGTGGAAGAGGGCAACTACGGCGGCAAGGGTTCCGAACCCCACAAGGCTACCGTGGTCGGCGATACGGTGGGGGACCCCTTTAAGGACACCTCCGGGCCGTCGATCAATATTCTGATCAAGCTGCTGTCCATGGTTTCCATCGTGTTTGCGGGGCTGGTTATCCGGTTTGGGTTGTTTCAGTAGGTGGGGGAAAAGAATATACCGGGAAAACAGTAGCGGGTTTTTGGGAGTTAAACTTTACATTTGACTCAGTATGTGGGGGAAAAGAATATACCGGGAAAACAGTAGCGGGGGTCCTTGGCTCCCGTCGGTACCCTGGAAGCACACGCTGATGCGGCCCTTTTCCCCAACGGTGGTATGATTGTGCTGTTTATAGTATACTGGCATTATGAAGGAGGCTCTATGACGGTTTATGAAGATTTGGTAGTCAGAAACTCTGAGGATGTATTTAACTTCGACCAGGGGCGCATCAAAGAATCGGAGGTGCGCCAAACGACGGTACGTTTCAAGGCCGATACCGGGGCGCACCGGAACGTTATCACCAGAGATGTTTTTGAGCGACTGGGGCTTCGCAAGAAAGGTGAACAGATGTTCAGACTGGCCGGTAGACAGCCGGCCCGCATGGATGTGTCCGGCCAAATGGAAATCATTTGGCGCGACCGCAGAATCGAGTTGGACGCCGCCATTGCGCCCCCGGGAGCGAACAATCTGCTTTCAATTACCGCCATGGAACTGCTTGACATTATGCCCGACCCATCTAAAGGCTGTCTCATTGGAATTCACGGTGATGAATACCTCAACGAACTGGAATAATACCCAAACGGTACATCCGGTAAATCGGTTTTTACTCAAGGACTTTTTTCAGGATGTAGTTATCGGCAAGAGCGCCGGTGATCTTTTTCCCGGTCATGTCCAATTGGATCAGGATGTTCTCGCCGACTTGATAATGCGGGGGCATATCCTTGGCATCCAGTATGATGGCGCTTCCGGCATCATTCCACTGAAAAGTTCCGGCTTCGGTAAAGACCTCTTCGCCCCGGTCAATGTATTGATAACTCATGCTATACGTCCCGTCTAAGTCCAACGTTATCTCAACATTGATACCCGGCCCATCCGCCGCCGGCAGTACTCCCCTATAAACACCATCCCAATTCACGCTGTTCCTTGAATTGTGGGCGGCATCAATAGCCTTTCCTGTTGATACACATGCGCCTAATCCAACAAACGATAAAGCCGCAACAACCACTAAAAACATTTTTTTCATGTCATCCCTCCGGTGAGATTAGTTTACATATAACAAAGAATGGTTTTTTTAGCAATGGTTTTTTCCACAATTTTTTGGACAAATTTTAGACACAATTGTACATACCTCCTTAGAGCTGAGGTATTTACCACACCCCCCTTTTTTTGCTATAATCCCCACTATGGCATACGTTAAAAACCTCTTCGACCGCAACTTTCTTGAATACGCCTCCTACGTTATCAAAGACCGGGCCATCCCGGACCTTGAGGACGGCCTAAAGCCCGTACAGCGGCGCATCCTCCACACCCTCTTTGAGATGGACGACGGGAAGTACCACAAGGTGGCCAATGTGGTGGGGGCCTGCATGAAGTACCATCCCCACGGGGACGCCTCCATCGGGTCCGCCCTGGTGGTGCTGGCGAATAAGGACTTCTTCATCGACCGGCAGGGGAACTTCGGGAACATCTACACCGGGGACGAGGCTTCGGCGGCCCGGTATATTGAGTGCCGCATCACCTCCCTGGCTAAGGATATCTTCTATAACCCCAAGCTCACCCCTATGGTGGATTCCTACGACGGGCGGAACAAGGAGCCCGTGGTGTACCCCGCCAAGATTCCCGTGGTGCTTGTCATGGGGGCCGAGGGGATAGCGGTTGGCATGTCCACCAAGATTCTGCCCCACAATATCCTTGAGGTGCTTGAGGCGGAGAAGGCCTGTCTGGCGGGGAAAAAGTTTCAGGTGTATCCGGACTTTCCCACCGGGGGCCTGGTGGATGTGTCGGAATACAAGGACGGAAACGGCCGGGTCCTGGTCCGGGCCAAGCTGGACACGTCAGACCCCAAGCGGATACTGATTCGGGAACTGCCCTTCGGCTCCACCACGGAAAGCCTGATGAACAGTGTGGAGACGGCGGCTAAGGCCGGGCGTATCAAGATACAAAGCATCAACGATTTTACTTCCGAGCATGTGGAGATCGAAGTCAAGCTGGCACGGGGGGTGTATTCCGAGGAAACGGTGAACGCCCTTTTTGCCTTCACCGAGTGCGAGCAGTCCATATCGGTGAACCTCCTCGTGATCAAGGACAACTACCCGGTGGTGACCACCGTTACGGAGATCATCAAAGGCCACGCCAAGCAGTTAGTAAAGGTGCTTACCCAGGAACTGGAACTGGAAAAGAAGGAGTTATTAGATAAGCTCCATCTGCGAAACCTGGAACGTATCTTCATTGAGGAGCGGATATACAAGGGCATTGAAAAGATGAAGACCGCCGAGGCCGTGACGAAGGCGGTACAGGACGGCTTCAAGCCCTTCCTTAAAGAGATTGGCGCCCGCGGGGTCAGCGGCGAGGATGTGGAACATTTACTGCGCATCCCCATCCGCCGCATATCCCTTTACGATATCAACAAGGCCCGTGCGGAGATGGTGGAGATACAGGCCCGGATTAAGGAAATCAACAACCACCTGAAAAATATTATCGCCTATGCTACGGGTTATCTGGACGGCATCATTGGAAAGATAAAGGCCAATGAGGAACTGGGTAAGGGCGCGCGGAAAACTGAGCTTATCAACTTTGAAAAGGTCGATGTAAAGGAGGTGGTGAAGAAGGACCTGGAACTGAAGTACGACCGGGCAACGGGCTATATCGGAACCGCCGTAACCGGGGAAGTTGCTGTGGAGGCATCCCCCTTTGACCGCATCCTCACCCTGCGGAATAACGGAACCTGGTCGGTGACGGATATTCCGGAAAAGGCCTTTATCGGCCCCGGCGCCTGGTGGATTAGCGTTGCTGAAAAGGAACTGCTCTCCGCTACGGTGTTCACCGTTATTTACAAGGACGCCGAATCCGGCTACGGCTTTATCAAACGCTGTACCATTGAGGGGTGGATCATGAACAAGGAGTATTCCCTGGTGCCGGAGGGCGCAACGGTACTGCACGTTGATACCCGTGAGAAGTTTGCCTTTACCCTGAACTACCTTCCCAAACCCCGGCTCAAGATTCTTACGGAGAACTTTAAGGCGCAGAATTACGCGGTCCGCGGCCTCAAGGCAGGCGGGATACGGCTTTCATCAAAAGCAGTTAAGAAGATAGAGGTACAGTAATGGATAATCCCGAATGGTTTAAGGATATACACTTCTGGGAACGCTACGGTCCCATCATGTTCGACCGCAAGCGCTGGGATGAGGTGCCCCAGGTGGCCGACGGCGTTACCCGGCTTGCGCGGCTGGACCAGTATGGGGAGGGGCGGACCGAAGGACCGCGGGTCCTCGACCTCTGCTGCGGGTTTGGACGGATCGCCCTGGAACTGGCCCGCCGTGAGTTTACCGTTACCGGCGTTGATATCACCGAAACCTACCTAAAAACCGGCGCGGATGATGCGGCCTACGAAAAGCTGGACGTGGAGTTTATCATGCAGGACGTCCGCGCCTTTAAGCGGCCCGGCTTCTTTGACCTGGCGCTCAACCTCTACATCTCCTTCGGCTATTTTGCGGACCCCAAGGACGACCTGCTCCTTGCCCGGAACGCCTGTGACGCCCTCAAACCCGGCGGCAGCTTTATTATCGAAACCCTGGGGAAGGAGATCGCCGTCCGGGACTTTGTGGAGGCCGAGTGGTTTGAGCGGGCGGGGTACACGGTACTTACGGAATACGCCCCGGTGGATTCCTGGGCGGGACTAAAAAACCGGTGGATACTTATTAAAGATAAGGAACGGATCGAAAAGGCTTTTGTTCAGCGGCTCTACTCCGCAGCGGAACTGCGGCGGCTTTTGTTTGACGCAGGGTTTAGCGCGGTGGAACTCTACGGCAACTGGGAGGAGGCCCCCTACGATCAACATGCGGAGGTGCTTATTGCGGTGGGGCGGAAGTAATACGTTCTGCCTTCCGAAACCGCGCCACATACATCGGCCCCATTCCCCCGCACCTATCGGGCAGGATGATCCTCCCAAACCGCGTTTCTTCCCCTTCGCTAAACTCCGGCGGGTCGAGTATCACGGCGTCCTTATATTTTTCCAGCAGCCGTGACGCCACCGCATCGTTCTCCGCGGGCGCCAGGGAGCAGGTAGCGTAGACCAGGGAGCCGCCGTTTTGGAGCAACAGAAACGCTGCGGAGAGCAGCGCCCATTGCCGCTTGGCCAGAAAGCGGGGGCGGGCCGCTGTCCATTCCGCCAGGGCTTTTT
Source organism: Spirochaetia bacterium (assembly GCA_025997715.1). Classification (GTDB taxonomy): domain Bacteria; phylum Spirochaetota; class Spirochaetia; order Treponematales; family Breznakiellaceae; genus Termitinema. Next base: position 7,296 of record BNUY01000015.1, on the reverse strand, counting down.
CGCTGGCGATGACGTGGCGCTCGCTGGAACAGGGGGCGTCCAGCAGTATTGCGGCGAAGCGGTTGTGTTCGCGCATCTTTCCACCCGCCGCCGCCGCGTCAAAACCCGAAACGGTGACCCGTTCCCGGATATTCTGGGGCAGATATTCGTCCAACACCTTTGCCAGCCGTCTCCTCCGTTCGCCGGACAGTTCATTGGCAAGAAGGGTAGCGTGCAATTCCATGAGGGAGGCGATAACCAGGCTTTTCCCTCCCGGCGCAGCGCAGGCATCTAAGATACCAGCATCCAGAATGGAACCGTCGCCGGGAATACGCAGGGATTGAGCCGCCAGTACCGAAGCACGGTCCAGCAGGTAGGGCTTGGTGAGGCGGTGGTTGTAGGGGAGGGGAGCGCCCTCTTGCAGAAGGCTTTCCCGTAATGTACCCCAACGGTTTCCGTATAGCGCGGCGTAATAGCTTTCAAATTGATCGTTTATGAAGGGCACAATGACAATCAGACTTTTTTCTTTGTCGTGGCGAGGAGCTTCATCTTGCGCAGGGTTTCTTCGGAAAGGATATGTTCCATCTTGCAGGCATCCTCTTCCGCAGTTTCGGCGCTTACCCCTATGGTATCCCGGAGGAACGAGGTAAGGAAATCGTGCCGGTCCCGAATCTCCGCCGCTTGATGCGCCCCCTTCTCGGTAAGGTGTACGGTGCGGTACCGTTCGTGTTCCAAAAGCCCCTGTTCTTCCAGAGCCCTGAGGGCGGTCAGTACCGAGGGCTTGGAAACTCCCAGCCGGGCCGCAATGTCCGTCACCCGGACCTCGCCGTCATCGGAGAGGAAACTCACCATCTCAAGATAATCTTCCAAAGACTGGGTCATAGCTTTTACAATAGTGGGGGAAATGGGTATAATTGTCAAGAAAATAAAACAGGGGAGACGGGAATGGTAGCACTTGCAAGCGATCACGGGGGATTTGAGTTGAAGAATGAGATAGCGCGCTATTTGGCAGAGCTCAACCTGCCCTTTAAGGATTTTGGGACCGCCACCAATGCGCGGGCCGAGTACCCCAAGTACGGGTATCTGGCGGCGAAGGCGGTGAGCTCAGGGGAATGTGACCGGGGCATCATCATCTGTGGGACCGGGGTGGGGATGTCCCTTGCGGCCAACAAAGTGAAGGGAATCCGCTGCGTCAACTGTACCGACTGCTATACCGCCATGCTCTCCCGGCAGCACAACAACACCAACATGCTCGCCCTGGGCGGCCGGGTGCTGGGACCCGACCTGGCAAAGCTCATCGTCAAAATATGGCTGGAGACTGAGTTTGAACGCGGCGGCCGGCACGAACAGCGGGTGGATATGGTTATGAAGATTGAGGCGGGGAATATCGACTTTCTATAAGAGACTTACGGGGTCCACGTCCACTTCCAGGTACGTTTTGGTGTCACGTCCTTTGTCGTACGTATCCATGATAGCCTTTGCCGCTCCGTGGAGGGCGCCCATGCCCTTTCCCCGGAGTATGAGTTGCCGCCGGTGATTTCCCGCAATAATGCCGATGGGACATTCTGCGGGTCCAAGGACATCGGCGTCCCGGGGAATGAGGGGCGCGGCCAACTTCGCCAGCCGGTTGATGGCCCCATCTGCCCTTGCCGCTTCCTTGGCGCGGACCGTGAAGCGGATGAGCCGGGTATAGGGGGGGAAGCCCAGCAATTCCCGTTGGGCCAATTCCACCGCAAAGAATCCTTCCACGTCAAGGGCGCAGGCACGCCTTATGGCGGGGTCATTGGGGCGGAGGGTTTGCACGATCACCTTGCCGTCCGGGAAATAGCGGCCAGCCCGCCCCGCAACCTGCACGATGAGGGAGAAGGTCCGTTCCGCCGCCCGGAAGTCCGGGAGATGAAGGCCCGTATCCGCCAGCACCACCCCTACCAGCCGCACCCCGGGAAAGTTGAGGCCCTTGGCCACCATCTGGGTGCCCAGAAGTATGTCGATGCCCCCCGCCTTGAACTCATCCAGGGTCTCCGCCAGGCTGCCCTTGCGCCCGGTAGTATCCGCATCGGCCCGGCGCAAACGCAGTTCCGGAAAGGTTCGGCCCACTTCCTCCTCGATCATCTCGGTGCCGAAGCCGGTAAACCCCGCTTCCAGGGAGCCGCATTCGGGGCAGGCCTTTGGGGGAACTACCGAGTACCCGCAATAGTGGCAGACCGCCCGGCCCTTGCTCTTGTGGTAGGTCAGGGACACGGAACAGTGCCTGCAACTCAGTTCGTAGCCGCACTGCTTACAATGATAGAAATAGGCAAAACCCCGCCGGTTGAGAAAGAGGATGCTCTGCCGGCCCATCCGGGCGGTTTTGCGCAGTTCCTCCTTTAGTTCCGCCGTTAAGCAGCCCTCGGTATGCTCCAGGCTTACGGGGATAATCTCCGGCGGCTGCCCTCCGGAAAGCCGCCGGGTCAGGTCCAGCCGGGTGATACCCCCATCCTGCATAAGCTTCCAGGCTTCCACCGAAGGGGTAGCGGAACCCATCACCAGCCGTGCGCCTGAGATCGCGGCACGGCGCATGGCCACCTGCCGGGCGTGATAGCGGGGGGTGTTGCCGGACTTGTAGGAACCGTCATGCTCCTCGTCAATGATGATAAGCCCCAGATTCGTCAAGGGCGCAAAGACCGCGCTCCGGGGACCCACCACGATGCGGACATCGCCGGAACGGATACGCACCCATTCGGTGAGGCGCTTGCCGGGGCTCATGCCGGAATGGAGGGTAGCCGCGATGGGGCCGAAACGCTTGCCGATAGCCTCTGCGGTTTGGTGGGTCAGGGAAATTTCCGGAACCAGGTAGATAACCGACTTGCCCTCCCGAATCACCGCCTCCGCCGCCCGGAGGAACACCTCGGTTTTCCCCGACCCGGTGATACCGAACAGGTAGAAGGGGGGCAGTTTTACGGCGGGGTCCGCGGGGGTGGTGATTACCGCAAGGGCTTTTTCCTGCTCATCCGACAGGGCAAGTGGTGTGGCGGCAATTTCCCCGGGATCGTCCGGGAAGGATGAGGCAGACTGCGAACCAACCCGCCGTCCCGAGGGAATCATCGCCGCCAGGGCTTCCCCAAGGCCGCAGAGGTAATAACCCGCCATCCACCGGGCCAGTTCAATATCCGCCGTGTCGAAGATGGGCGCCGCGTCCACCACCCGGCGTATCGCCTTTATCGCCCCTTCACGTACCGCAGGCGGCGGCTCCGTCCGTTCACCGATGACATAGCCCGTCATCTCCCGGCGGCCAAAGGGGGCCATCACCCGTTTCCCGATACCCGCTTCCCCCTTTTCGTCCATACGATAGGTAAAGACCGGGTGTTCCCGGAGGGGCACATCAAAGACGAGGTCCAGAAAAGGGGCCACTTACGCGCCTGCCCGCAATTTATTACTAATTGAGCCGGTTCCAAAATTAAGAATTTTAACCACGAACCACACGAAAGACACGAATAATATAAGAGTATGTTGTTTTATTCGTGTCCATTCGAGTAATTCGTGGTTGGTCTTATATTCCGGAACTAGGAAGGAAAGGGTAGGGTCCATGTATTACGCGCCTGCCTCATAGTCCGGGGACAGTTCCCTGAGCCGCTGTTTGAGCAGTTTCAGGTCCTCCCAGGCGGGGCGCTTATAGGATTCATCATGGAGGATGGCGCTGGGGTGGTAGGTGGCAAGCAGAGGGACGGTAAAACCGCCGGTTTCTTGCGTGTCAGCAACCTCATAAGGGGTAAATCTTCCCCGAAGACTTCCCATGGAGGCATCGGTCTTAAGCAGGGCATGGGCGGAAACCTTGCCCACACAGAGGATAATTGCAGGTTTCAGCAAACGGATTTGCCGGGCAAGGAAGCGGGAGCAGGGGGCAATCTCCTCCGGCAGGGGGTCCCGGTTACCCGGCGGCCGGCATTTTACCATATTGGCGATGAAGCAATTCTTTTCCCGGGACAGCCCCACCGAGGCAAGCATCCGGTCCAGTAACTGGCCTGCCTTTCCCACAAAGGGCCTCCCCAAACGGTCCTCATCCGCCCCCGGCCCTTCACCAATGACCAGCACCAGGGGATGGACCACCCCTTCACCGGGAACGGCGTTTTGCCGCCCGCTATGGAGGGGGCAGGCGCTACAGTGAAGTACCTCCGCCGCAACCGCAAAGAGGGAGTCGGGGGCTGCGCCATCCGGGGAATTTGCCGCAAGGGGAGTGGGGGCAGCCATACCGGGGGGAGTTGCTGCCGCGCCGTTCTCCTTGAACGCGCCGTTCTCTTTGAACGCATCATCGGTAAAGGTGTATTCAGCCCTGGGGCGGCGGTACCCGTCACGGAGATAATCCCCCGCAGTGTCCAGGAGGCGGGCAAGGCTTCGTTTTTCATCGGCGGTCATGAGTTTATTGAACCTTAAGAGGGGGGAAAATTCAATAGATGAAAAAGCCCATCTGAAAATACATGGCAGCTTTATACGGCGAAAAATCAGTTAAGCAGTATTATTGTTATTGTGTCAATTCAACCGCCTATAGTATACTGAGCGGATGAACGGAAACACCTTGTTGAAAGAAGACGAATTCTGGACCTACGCCGCTTACAAGGACTGGGAACTGGCCCCGGGCGAACGCTATGAGCTTTTCCGGGGTAAAGCCGTGGCCATGGCTGCCCCGAACGAGTATCATCAGTTAATTCTTGTGGAACTGACCAGGCAGATTGCGAATTATCTGATCGGCAAGCCCTGCAAAGTAATTCCCGCCCCCTACGACGTGCGGCTCTTTTATGAAGAGGATGAAAGTGACGATACGGTATTCCAGCCCGACATTGCCGTGGTTTGTGATAAAAAAAAGCGGGGGCCGGAGGGTTGCCGGGGTGCGCCTGAGTTTGTGGTGGAAATCCTGTCGCCTTCCAACAAGGCGGTTGATATGGAGCTCAAATTTGACCTGTACCGGCAGGCGGGGGTGAAGGAATACTGGGTTATTGATCCTGAGCATAAAACCATCCATTGCTATGGTTTTGAAGGCGACCGGCTCTTTTTCCGTTCTTACGGTACCATCGGAACCGCCCCTGTGGAGACCTTAAAGGGCCTTGAAATAGCTCTGGAACCGGTTTTTGCCGGATAATACGCGTTCCCCCGGCCCTGCCCGACGGCAATTTTCCTTGACAGAAGAATGGTATCCGGCTATAGTGGCTATATGAAAACACAGACACAATCTGAAAATACATGGCAGCTTTATACGGCGAAAAATCAGTTAAGCAGCATTATTGAGCGAACCGCTACTGCTCCGCAGACTATTACCGTGAGGGGAAAAGAAGCCGCGATACTTATCTCATGCGATGATTACCGGAAATTGAAAAAACCGAGAAAGAACATAGTTGATTGTTTGAGCGGTTATCTTGAGGATGATGATATAAATCTTTTTGAGAGGGATGTATTAAAGAAAGAACGGGGAACGCCGGTTGAACAATTTGATTGATACGAATGTCATTTCAGCGCTTGGGAAGAAAAAGCCTGATCTTCGCATTTTGGAGTTTTTGCGCGGCTTACCGCAGGATTCGCTTTACCTAAGCGTTGCCACTATTGGCGAAATTGTAAAGGGAATAGAAAAGGCTGATGATAAGGCAAAGAAAAAACGTTTGTCGGCATGGTTTTCTCAAGTTCGTACTTGGTTTGAAAGCCACATTATAAACCTTGATGAAGATATTATGACCGAATGGGGCAAATTTGTTGCAAATCATAACCGGACACTTCCGGTACTGGATTCGCTTCTCGCGGCCACTTGCTTGAACCGGCATCTCACGCTTGTAACACGCAATGTCAAAGATTTTACCGATATAAGCGGGCTTTCAATAGTGAATCCATGGGATGATTAAAAATGGATACCCCGGGCGGGGGGGTACGGAACGGGTGGCACGTCCTGTGGTGCCTGTCACCATGAGGGGGAAAATTCAAGTCTATGAATAAGGGGGGCGTAATTTGTGATCTATTTAGTTGCCGTATTTATAGAGACGGAATTGCCTAAAGGGAATTGGGTTTCCAGCCCTTTTACCACCGCCAGGGCGACTTTTTTGCCCTCATTATTCAGTTTATCCACCTGTACGGCCACATCCAGGGCTTCCGGCGAACAGGTGGAATGTTCCCATTCCTGCCCGGTTACGAGGTATTCCACAGAAGTATGTAAGGAATTGGCTATTTTTACCGCCTGATCCGCCCTGGGGAAGGTTTTTTGAATCCTCCATGTCGAAATCGTTGACGGTTTGATGTTCGTTTGCAGAATGACAGGGAGATCTTTTTCTGTCAAATTTTTATACCGTTTACAGAACATCTCCGCATCGCATTCATCCATAAATTAATTATCGGGCTTGAAAATAGCTGGTTTTTGCAAAAATTCCCTTGACAGATACGAGAATACGTATTATTATATAAATATTCGTAATCACGTCCTTTATTAATACAGAGCATGGAGATGCTAAGTGCCGTCTTCATGCCTCGGTATTCGTGAGGGCAGGTTTTTATAGGAGGTTTGTATGAAAACTACAAAAAAATGGAGCAAAATGCTCCTGTCGGGAATGTTCGGCATGGCGCTGGCATTTGGGTTGGTGGTAATGGGGTGTAGCAGTACCCCAAAGGGTGATGCGAGAGAACCTGGTCCAAATGAATCGGTAATACTGATACAGCGTAAAGGTGGATTAGTTGGAGCCGGTGCACCAATGGGCATTTTTTTAGATGACCATGTTACTCAGCTCCAGGAAGAAGGTACTGGGACACCTGACTATCAGATAAAAAACGGACAAACTTTACGGTTAGTTGTGCCAAATGGAAAACATGTGTTATATGCTACGTGGAGGCTTATTGAAGGTTTGTCAAGTGACAACAATATAAATATTGGCGAACCAACAATTATTGAACTTAATTCTGAAGAAGTTTTCTTTACAATTAGTTCAAAGACGGATCACATAAGTGGCGGCAAAGCGTATTACAGTATCCCGTTTAATAAAGCAAAAAGGAAGTGATCATTCCGTAATTTTTTTCACCAGGAAAACCGCCCGTTTGGGCTGTTTATAAAACAACGAAAGCTCTGTCCGCAAAGCGGGCAGGGCTTTACCCAAGGAGAATAAAATGAAGAGGGTGATTTTTATCACAATAACTCTTTGCACGCTGTTCGCGTTCCCCGTAAGCGCGCAGATGAGCAAACCGGAGCTGCAGCAGATGTATTTAAACTATCTGCGCACGGCTGGCTACACGGCTTCCATTGATGATGATGGTGATATTGAGTTTATCCATCGCTGGAAGACCAAGGACCTGTCGTATTATATCCTCGTTCAT
>BNUY01000014.1 GCA_025997715.1 Spirochaetia bacterium | reverse complement strand
AGTTTTTACATCAACACCATCTTCGGGAACTGAGCCAAAAATACCAAAATGGTATTGTTCTATACCATTTTCTATGTGGGAACCCCAATTTTCAAGAGTTGATAAATCAACAAACTTTGAAGTTGCATATTTCACTTCTTCAATCAGAGTTGTGGCACAACCTAAAAATACGGTGGATACTCCCACAAGAGCCGTCATCATTACGAGCAGATTAATCTTTCTCATTCTGAATCTCCTATGCTTCTTATGTAAGCAAAACTGTGTAATCTTTACACAGTTGAATAGTAGGCCCCCTATTATGGAACAGAGCCATAAAAATATGGTTATATATTAATCGGATAGATACGAAAAAGATTAGTAATAAATATGTCCTATCTGAAATTGTTAAAGATTTGGGAATAGAAGTAGATGTTGATAAGTATATTTCGGATATGTATTCTTCAATAGTTTTTTATAGAAAATATTTCAGATTTATTAAGCCGTCAAAGATTTATGTTGTCTGTTATTATGATAGATATTCAATGGCTGCTTTTTATGCGGCGAAAGAAATGGGTATACCAGTTATAGAAGTGCAGCATGGACTAATAAATAAAGTACATTTTGCATATATAGCTAATAAGTTAATTGAACCAAATCCATATCCGGATTACTTATTTTGTTTTAGTGAAACATTCAAGAATATAGTTTCTTCGAATATATATAAGAGTGAAAGTATTTTTGTAACCGGAAGGTATTATATTGATTTGATTAAAATGAGAAAGGAAAAAAATTATAATTTATTTCTCAAGAAACATGGAAAATTTAAAGATAAAATTATTATTACAGTCGCTGACAATAATCTAGTAGAAATTGATAATAAACTGTTAGATATGATTAAAACGATGGCATCTTCTCGTTCCGATATTATGTACATATATAAACCACGAATAATGACAGAGAATTACCTCTATTTTTCTCATCCTAATGTAACAATTGAAGAGGATTTAGATGTGTATCAATGTATGCAAAATTCTCATATTACTACTACTGTTGCATCAACCATAGCAATGGAGTCTCTTGTTTTTGGAACTCCTGTAATATTATTGAATATTAACAATCTGGCGAAGATGTATCTATCCGAACTTTTTTCACCGGTTAATTCTGTTTATTATGCTGATACAACAGAAGAATATCTTTCCTATATACCCGAAGTATTAAGTATTGATAGATCAAAAGTAGCTGTTGAAGGGACATGTTTCTATGCAGATAATCATGCGGAACGGATAAAAGAGGCAATAGAGACAATAAATGATATAGCTTCGAGAAAAAAGTAAGAAAAGCCGATATTATCCTATTAAAAATGGTGAAAAGATGTTGTAATGCTGTACCGTTTGAGGGAAGGATGCCGCTGGCGTTCTCTGCCGCATGACTTTCCGAAATGGCAAATCTGCTATTATCACTATAATCTCTGAAGGTAGGCTGAAGAGGGCAAGGAAAGCATCCTTGATCGCATTTTGTGCGAACTGGTTTAGCGTGAACGCATTATTAACGGGCGCGAACAGCAGACAACCATAGTAATTGTGGACTCCAAAAGCGTTAAAAACACTGATACCGCCGACGAAAAGGGCTTTGACGCGGGGAAAAAAAATATCCGGCGTGAAACTGCATAGTGCGGTTGATGTTCTGGGTCTGCCCCAGGCAATGCTTGTCATAACGATAATATGTCCTCAATATTTTTTGCTATGAAAATTAAGGAACCTCGATGAATTTCAACTCTTGGCAGTTTCTGGTGTTTTTTCCGGTAGTTGCGGTGGGGTATTTTGCCATCACCATGAAGATCAGGCGTGTCCAGCCGGCGCTCTCTAATACCCTGTCCCAGGTTTTTCTGCTTGGGGTATCCCTATTTTTCTATGCCTGCTGGAATCCGGTCTACCTTGGGCTGATCCTGTTTTCGGTGGCCGTTACCTGGCTGTCCGGGATACTGATGGCGGGGACGGCGCCGGAAAACAGAAAAATCTTTCTTATCACGTCCCTAGCGCTGAATTTGGGGGTACTGTTTTTCTTCAAGTACTATAATTTTTTTGCCGGAACGGTGAATCCCCTTTTGAGCACTATAGGGACGGGCGCCGGGTTACCCGGTTTCAATGTGCTTTTGCCGGTGGGTATTTCCTTCTATACTTTCCAGGCATTGGGGTACTCGATTGATGTGTACCGGGGAACCGTGGCGGCGGAACGGAATTTTGTAAGCTATGCCCTGTTTGTTACGTTTTTCCCCCAACTGGTTGCGGGGCCGATAGAGCGGACAGGGAATCTGTTGCCTCAATTTAAGGCGGATCATGTTTTCGATTATGACCGGGTAACTTCGGGTTTGAAACTTGCCGCTTGGGGGATGTTCAAAAAGGTTGTTATTGCCGACCGTCTCGCAGTATATGTGAACGGCGTCTATGGTGATCCTGCGGTGTACCCTGCCACAGCGTTGGCTCTGGCGACATTTTTCTTTACCTTTCAGATTTACTGCGATTTTTCCGGGTATTCCGATCTTGCCATCGGTACTGCAAGAGTTTTGGGCTTTAACCTGATGACCAATTTCAGGAAGCCTTATTTTTCAAAGTCTATAAGTGAATTCTGGCTGCGCTGGCATATTTCACTTTCTACATGGCTCAAGGATTATATCTATATTCCCCTTGGCGGTAATAGGAAAAGCGCGTTCCGGCAAAAGATAAATCTGCTTATTACCTTTTTGCTCAGCGGTCTCTGGCATGGCGCTGCTTGGCATTTTGTAATCTGGGGGCTTCTCCACGGTGTTTACCAGGTTATTGAACGGAGTATCCCTGCACGGATAAATGGGGGGGGGGGGGGGTAAGAAAGTCCCGGTTGTGCAGGTGTGTGTCACGTTTCTGCTTGTATGTTTTGCGTGGATATTTTTCCGGGCTAATACTACAGGGGATGCGTTTTTGATTGTTAGGAAGTTGGGAGCGCTTCCGGCGGAGTGTGCGGGATATTTGGCCCGGCTTCCTGAACGGGGGATTGTTAATACGGTGCGGGTAGCGTTTCAGTTGGGGATAGTCAGTCAGGGTATTGCCAATCCTGTTACAAGGTTTGGAATGGCAGCCTTTGGGATTTCCGTTATTTCAGTAATTATATTGCTTGTGGGTGATAACTGGACCAAAGCCGTACCGGGAACGAAACGTATTATGCGGTTTCCCCTGGTTTTGCGCTGGGCGGGGTACTATGCGCTGATTCTGGTAATCATGATTAGTTGGGGTACGGATGCTTCGGAATTCATTTATTTCACATTTTAAGGATTTAATAGCTGTGAGAAAATTCCTTTGTAAATTTACCGTATTGTTTCTACTTTTTTTTGTTACAGTGATTTTTATTATACTACTCCCGCCATGGCGTGATTATTTTCAAGCAATCCACGATAAACATCAACGGCTAATTAATACCGAATCACCGCATATTATTCTTGCAGGTGGTTCAAATCTTGCGTTTGGGATTGACAGTAAAACAATTCAGGAATCGCTATGTATTACCACCGTAAATTTCGGACTTGGGGTGGGTATTGGATTACAACGCATACTTGATGATATCACGCCACTTCTTCATACCGGCGATATTCTGTTAATTATCCCAGAATATCCCTTTTTCACCAGTGAATGGTATGGAAGTGCTGGTGCGTATGAATTGATTATTGACGCACACCGTTATTCACTTATAGCGCAGCCGCCGTTCTATGGGCTGCCTTCCGGGTTTTTTACTTACGCAAAAAACAAGATCATAGCTTTGATACCCCACCCGCCTAATCCCCTTCTTTATACACGGGATGGCTTTAATGAATACGGCGATTATATAAAACATCTGGAAACTGAAAATCAGCCCATACCTCCGGCGGAGCCACTCGGAAATATCAATGCCAAGTATCTTTCCGCCTTTTTCCGTATCGCCGATTCCCTTGCCGAACAGGGTATACAAGTGCTTATTAGCTATCCAAGCTACGAAGAAGTATCCTACAAAAACTCGGAGGATACGATTCTCGAAATAGACGCAGCTTTAAGAACGAAAGAAAATATAACAGTTATCTCGTCTCCAGATAATTATTGCTTTCCTACAGAATATTTCTACAATACAGTCTATCACCTTAATGCCAAGGGCCGGGAAATCCGAACTACACGGCTGATAGAGGACCTTAAGCGGCAGTTTGGACAATAAATTGGCTTACCTGTAAAAAAATATGAATAAAACACTTGACATTATAAAAAAAGAAAATATGTCCCGTAGGGTACCGACAAAAGGAGATTATTATGTATAATGAAAACAACCAACTATTAGTATTTGGAACTGGGGCAGTTGCAGATATTTTAATTAACGAATATCTTGATTTTGGGAAAAACACTATTATGGCATTTGTAAATAGTGTATCAAATTCAGAAAAAGAAAAAAATGGATATCCTGTTATTCCATTGGAAAAAATAGTAGAATATAAGTTTGATTATATTTTACTTGCGGCTGGGCGATATGATAGGCTTTATGATGAATGTATTCAAATTGGAATACCTGAAAATAAAATTATAGGTATTATTCCAGAAGGAAGTAAAAAATTAATACTTTCACAAAATAAAATAAATGAAAGTGTTAAAGAATTATTTAATCTAAACATAGAAACTTTATTTAAAAAACCCATACCCACGTTTTTCAATAGCACGATTAATTTTGCAAATGAACTATGGCTAGATAATAATGTAGGTATTATGCAACAATATGAAAATATTGATATTCAACGTGTAATGGCACTGAAGGCGGTGTCACGAGAAATAATACTGAATAATGTTCCTGGTAATATGGCTGAATTGGGGGTATATCGAGGCGATTTTGCAAAAATTTTAAATCAATTGTTCCCTGAAAAAAAGCTTTATCTCTTCGATACATTTGGAGGGTTTCAAAATGCTGATTTGAAAGAAGATAAAAATAAATATTTATCAAAACAATCAACGGAGGCAATGTTTAAAGATACAACCATTGATTTAGTTTTATCAAAAATGCCACATAAAGAAAAATGTAGAATCATTAAAGGTTTCTTTCCAGAATCAGTAGAAGGAATAGAAGACACCTTTGCCTTTGTGAGTTTAGACGCAGATTTGTACCAGCCGATTTATGATGGATTGGTATATTTTTATCAAAGATTATCACATGGTGGTTATATATTTATACATGATTTTAATAATGCATATTTTTCTGGTACACGAAAGGCAGTAATGGAATATTGTAACCAGGAAAATATAGGTTATGTTCCAATTTTAGATTATAGTGGTTCTGTTATTATAACTAAATAAATTAATAGTAAAAATACGGGCACTGCACATAATGTTATGTGCAATGCCTTTGAAATTTTTTTGGAATATATTGTACAATAAATGAAGGAGAAAAAATGAACTTTTTTAAGGATTTAATTAAGATGCTATTTGTTAATCTACCGATGTTAAGAGGTAGTAAATTAGAGAAATCATTAAGATTCGCTCGAACTTATAAATGTAATTTTGGGTCTATAAAATTTACAGGACAATTTTTCCAAGATTTAATTGCATATCTGTATTTGCAAAAGAAAACGGACGGGTTTTTTGTGGATATTGGTGCTAATGATGGCATAAGTGGTAGCAATACTTATGCTTTAGAACAAATGGGTTGGAAAGGAATATGCATTGAACCACAACCTGATGTTTATAGAATACTAAAGAAATATCGTAAATGTGATTGTTATAATGTTGCCCTTTCAACAGAAACACACGGGGGGGGGGGGGGTAATATGCAATTTGCTAAAATTCATGGAATGAGTGGAAGGAGCGGATTTATTGATCTGGTATCAGAATATTATAAAACAGAAAATGAAAAAAAATATAAAGTTGAATATATTAATGTAGAAATAACTACATTTGAGAAAATAATGTCAAAGTACCCGACAGTTACGCATATTGATTTTATGTCAATAGATGTAGAAAGCCACGAAATGACTATATTGGAAACAATTGACTTTAATAAATACAGGTTTGGTATAATAACTATCGAAAAAAGCGAACCTGAAAAAATAAAAACTTTTATGTTAGATAAAGAGTATAAATGTTTTATGGAAATAGGAGCAGATTTAATGTTTATACCAAAATAGTTTAAAAATATCAGTATACAGTTTACTATGAGTGATTCTACAGAATGGGTAGAGTTGGTTACTGCTGGATAGAATCCCACCGGCGCCGATACGGATAACGTTATTTCTGCGATACAAAATCTTTATATTTCTTCTGAGCATTTTCAGCTATACGGAGATGGTCATTACGCTAAAAAGATTATCACTGTTTACAATAATCCCTAACAGGAAAGTATACCCATGGCTTATTTTGAAGCACTAACACAGAAAATATCCGATAAAACCGTTAAAATTGGCGTTATCGGTCTTGGCTATGTCGGCCTGCCGCTTGCGGTAACATTTGCACGGAACGGCGTTGAAGTGCTTGGTTTTGAGAAAAGCGAAAAAAGAGCGGAAGCGGTGAATGGCGCTCAGAATTATATCAGTGATATAAGTGACAATGAGCTTATCAAAGTTGTCCAAGAGACAAAAAAACTTTATGCCACAACTGATTTTTCACGTATAAAAGAATGTAATGCAGTTATTATCTGTGTACCAACTCCGCTTGATAATTTTAAAAAACCCGATATGAGTTATATTGAAAAATCCTGTATTGATATTGGCAAGAATATGAAAGCCGGTACTTTTATTAGTCTTGAAAGTACAACCTACCCAACTACTACAGAAAACTTTATAAAGCCAATCATTGAGCGGGAGTCGGGATTAAAGGAAGGCGGAGATTTTTGGCTTTGTTTTAGTCCGGAACGGGTTGATCCGGGGAACAAAGACTATAAAACTGAGAATACGCCGAAAGTTGTCGGCGCTCTTGGGGAGGAGGCGAAACAAATCGCTTCGGCATTATATAGTCTTGCAATACAGCATTTACATATTGTATCTTCACCGCGTATCGCCGAGATGGTAAAAATTCTTGAAAATACCTACCGGCTCATAAACATTTCACTTATTAACGAACTTGCCTTGCTTTCCGGTAAGATGGGTATTGATATTTGGGAAGTTATCGAGGCTGCCAAAACAAAGCCTTATGGGTTTCAGGCTTTTTATCCCGGTCCCGGTATCGGCGGGCATTGTATTCCCCTTGATCCTTTCTACCTTGAGTATATCGCAAAAAACTATAATTTTGATCTTTCGATGATCCATACTGCCGGTGCTATCAATGATTTAATGCCTTACCGTATGATGAATAAGATTGCCTTCGCGTTAAACCGGTACAAAAAAGCAATGAATGGTTCCACTATTTTGTTTCTTGGGGTTGCGTATAAACCTGATATTGATGATGCGCGGGAAAGTCCTGCCGTGTTGGTAATGGAACAGGTGGCCAGAAAGGGCGCGAAGGTTCTGTATCATGATCCGTATATTTCAGAAGTTACCGATGAACATGGAAATCAATATACCGGTTCAGAGTTAACAGATGAATTGATTGCAATGGCTGACTGTGTGGTGTTTACGACTAATCATAGCTGCTTTGACGCAAAACGGATTACCGAAAAAGCCCGCCTGGTTGTTGATATGCGGAATGTGGTAAAGAATGTGAAGATTGAAAATGGTAAAGTATTCAAATTATAATTATATATAGGATATATATAAAATGCAAAAAAAGGACCTGTTTCTTGTTCTATATTCTGATTTAAGAGCTGCGGGTGGAGGAATTGAATCATGGCTGATTAAATTCCTTGAAAATAGAGATATATTATCTAGTGATACTGATCATATTTATATTTTATTTTTAAATTCCGATTATGATATAGAACAAAAGATACCTTTTTTATTTAAAGATAGTGAAATACAATTTATTTCAATTGCCTTGGAAAGCAAATTTCCTCTTATAAGAGGGATTGAATATCAAATTAAGGGATTTAAGCAATTACAACAATTAATAACGAAATCGAGTATACTTATTTCTGTAGGTACATACCTTGAATTATTTCTTATATATAGGATAAAAAAACGAAATATTGATATTAAAAAGGGATATTGGATTAGAAATGTATTAAAATTTCTGTTAAAGACACGTCATACGGGCATATTTTCTTCAATTATTTTAAAAATGGAGGCCCCGTTATTAAAATCTATGGACTTTATTATTGCGAATGGAGAAGATACATTTAATTATTATCGTAATGAATATAACTTGAATAATCTATATTTGAATAAAAATGCAGTTGATGAGTCAAAAATTTGTATAAATGAACATCCGTTTGAAAATAATACCATACGAATTGGTTATATTGGTAGATTAGTTCAAGACAAAGGTATTGATTCTTTTCTAAAAAGCATTGAATTATATAATTCAAAAAGTATTGAATTTGTTATTATCGGAAGCGGCGATATGGAAGAAGATGTAAAAAAAATAGGTAAAAAGATGAATAATGTTTTATTTTATGGAGCTGTTTCTAATCAAGATGTTTATCATTATCTATCCACACTTGATGCAACTGTCCATTTAACTTACGTTGATAGTGGTGGATTGTCTAATAGCTTGTTGGAATCAATATTTTCAGATAATTTAATAATATGCTGGAATACTTCTGCATTTACCCAAATCCTTAATGATGAAAATGCTATATTAATAGAACATGGAAATGTGGAACAATTGTCGAGTACCTATACGAAAATAGCAGCGGATAGAGGTTTTGCTTTAAGAAAGATACAGGCTGCTAAAAAACTTAAACCCGGCAATGATATGATATCACATATGAATAAGTTTCTTGATATTATTAATATTATTTAATCATGAATTTTGTATATAGAAAATCATTTATAAAACATATACTGGTTCATCTATATTTAATTATCAATTTTATTGATAGATTATATTTTCAAGATACATTCCGTTTTTTAGCTGGTTTATTAGGAACATTATTATTTTTTATTTCTTATGATGATTTTCTTCGTTTTTTAAATAAGAATATTATTCTATTTATAATATTTTATTTTTTATTTGTTGGATATGTATTAAATTCATTGTATATCCTTGACGGATTAGCGATTATATTACAAATATTTGCATCAATTGGTATTGCACTCTTCTTTATTAAAGAAGAATTTTCTGAAAATGTTTTTTTATTTTATTTAATATACTTTTTTTCTTTTATTATATACAGAATATTTGTTATCAGAATAAGCCCAAATGAAATATTTGAATATGCCAGTCAGAATGCAATAGCTTATTTAGCGTTAGTTTATACTGTACCATATTATTTTATCAGAATTAGAAATAATAAACCCATAAAATTATTTCCTAGTGTGCTTTGTTTAATATTAGGGATTGTTGGTATAGGAAGAAGCGGTATGGCGGTTACTTTTTGCTTATTTATATATATATTACTTTTTACGGCAAAATATTCTAAGTTTCATAGATTAATTGCTTTAACTCTAGTTGTTTGCTCTTTAATGTTTATATATTTTTATAGAGGAATGATTATAGAAATCATTGACCTATATAAACAAATAAAAAGGGTTGACGTTGGATCTGCGGGCTTATTATCATCAGGTGGAAGAACTGATTTATGGAAGGAGTATATTTTTAGTTTAAAATGGTATGAATGGATTATTGGAAAGGACCTTATTAACTATAGGGGTAGACTTTATCTTTTCAGACAGGGTAATTTTCATAATTCTTTTGTTTTCCTTCATGCCAGATGTGGATTTGTTGCGATACTATTTGCTTTATATTTTATAGTTTTAATTATAAAAAGAAAATTTTCTGATCAAATGAAGTTTTATTCTATGTTGTTGCTTTTTATTCTTTTTAAGGGATTCTTTGATCATGTCTATTTTTTTATGTCCGATGATTTTATTATAATGGGACTACTGTTTTCTCTTTCAACTAGTAATAATGATAAATCACCAATGAGAATATTAGGTAATTAATAGAAATATTGAAATGAATCTTTTAATTGATGCACATGTTTTTGATTCTCCAACAATGGAGGGAATTGCAGCTTATCTAAAGGGTTTGTATTTTTCCGTTATTCAGCTGTCCTCGGATATAAACTTTTGTTTTGCTGCGCATAATAAAAAAAAATAAAAAATATATTTGGCGAACATAAAAATGTAACCTATATCCAGTATAGGAGTACTAATAAATACTATCGGCTTGCGATAGAATTACCCATGATTATCAAGAATAATGAAATAGACATTGCTCATTTTCAATATATTGCGCCATTATATAAATGCTGTAAAGAAATAATAACCACTCATGATATTCTTTTTCGTGATTTTCCACAATTATTTCCATTTTCTTATCGAATTACAAAGGACATCTTTTTTAAACATTCAGCCAGACGTGCTGATTTGCTTTTTACTGTATCAGAATATTCAAGAGCTTCCTTATCTAAATATTATGGAATAAATATGGATGATATTTTTATTACTCCTAATGCAGTTTCTGATGATTTTTATTCAGTTCCAGGTGCAGAGGTAGATGCCATAAAAGATAAATATCATCTTAATAAATACATCCTATATGTTAGTAGGATTGAACCAAGAAAAAACCATATTAATTTAGTGAAAGCATATGTTAATTTATCGCTTTGGAATCAGGACATAAAACTTGTTTTTGTAGGGAAGGAGACTATTCCCCATCGAGAGTATAATAGGTTTTATAATAATTTGTCAAAAGAAATACAGGGTAATATTATTACTATTTCACAGCTTGCATACAAAAATTTATTGGCAATATATAAGGGGTGTCTGCTTTTTGTATATCCTTCTATTGCAGAAGGTTTTGGCATACCGCCACTAGAAGCGGCTACAGCAGGTGTTACCTGTCTTTGTTCAAAGAATACCGCAATGAGTGATTTTGATTTTTTTGGTGATGGGTTTTTTGATCCACTAAACATAAACGAACTAGAACAAAAAATACACGATTTTTTGAATGGTGCCTTTAAAATTGATACTTCGTCTATACAATCCATTGTGCATAAAAGATATAATTGGAATACAATAGCCGACAATTTCTTAAAAACAATTAAAACAAAATTTCAATATTAGATTTATTCAAAACATTAGGAATTGTTATTGATTTAGGTAAATTTCCATTGATAAAAAGAGACCTTTATGGATAATGAGGTAACCATTCACCGTATAGAATATATAGACCTTCTAAAAACTTTCACGATACTTTGTGTAATAATCGGGCATGTTATTCCAGAAATGAATAATCCCATAAAGACGTTTGTTTATTCATTTCATATGTCTCTCTTTTTTGTGATTAGTGGTTTCTTTTTTAAATCATCTTTGAATATAACATGTAGGGAGCTAATAGTAAAAAAAAGCAAACAATTATTGTTACCATATATTATATGGACATCAGTGTATTTTTTCTTGCATCATCAAAAATTTGATTCCATATCGAATGTCATTAGTATTATCAGAAATTTGTGGTTTCTGCCGGCATTGTTTGTTATATATTTTATCTCCTTTTTTGCCTTTAAAAAATTAAAAAATATTTATTTTGCTCTAATTTTTTTCATATTATACATTGTAATGGGATGTCCTTGGGGTCAGTCAGTTCCTGCATTTTTAATCGGCATTTTATTGAATAGTAAATACAAGAGTTTTAATAAATATCAAAATAAATTATTGATATTGTCCTCTATACTATTTCTAATATGTCTTGTTCTTTGGAAAACAGAATATTATTACTATAATTTTGAATTGATTTCCCTGGACAATTTGGAGTGGCAAATACCAAATATTCTAGGAATATTTCATATGGCAATTGGAATAATAGGCAGTCTCTTTTTCTTTTCATTATTCAAAATAATATATAGAAAAAATAGAGTTTGTTTGCTATTCAGTAATTATGGGAAATATACTTTAGGAATATATGTATTACATTTTTTAATTATATATTGTCTAAATAAAATTATTTTGAAAGATGCTGACAATGTAAATATCTGGATATATTATTTAGCATCTACTTTATTCGTATATTTTATATGCATAGTAATGATAAAATTAATACACAAAAATAAATATATTAAGTTGATATTATAATTTATTCAAATGCTTTTTTGAAGTTTAGGTAAAATATATGAAACTTGCTATTATCGGCACCCGTGGAATTCCTGCACAATACGGCGGATTTGAAACTTTAGTTGAATTTCTTACAAAATTTCTATCAGAAAAAATGGACATTACCGTTTTTTGTAGTAAGGAAAATAAATGGGATTCAAAAACATATAACAATTCAAATTTAGTTTTTCTTCCTTTTAATGCAAATGGATGGCAAGGTATATTTTATGACTCGGTGTCGATTCTAAAATCATATAAGAAATATGATAAAATATTGATATTAGGATGTGCCAATTTTGTAATGCCATTGATGAAAAAATATAAAAATAAATTTATCCTCAATATAGGAGGCATTGAATGGCAACGAGAAAAATGGGGACGATTCATACCCATGTTTATAAAATATTCTGAAAGAATATGCATTGCAAATTCTAATTGCCTAATTGCAGATAATGAAGGAATAAGAGACTATTTATTAAAAACTTACAACCGAAAAAGTAATATAATTGAGTATGGCGGAGATCAAGCAGAGCGAGTAACGATTACTGAAAGGTACGTAAATAAACATCTATTTTTAACGGAAGAATATATTTTAGCTGTAGCAAGAATTCAACCTGACAATAATATAGAAATGATTATACAATCATTCAATAATATAAAAAAGTATAAATTAGTCATCATAGGTAATTGGAATCACAGTAAGTATGGAAAAGAATTAAGGCAACGATATCAAAGTATGAATACTATTATATTGCTTGATGCTATTTATGATCAAGAAGAATTAAATGTTATTCGTAGTAACACCAAATTACACCTGCATGGACATTCAGCTGGAGGTACAAATCCCGGATTAGTCGAAGCGATGTATCTTGAGATGCCTATATTTTGTTTTGATAATGTTTTTAACCGATATACTACAGAAAATAGATCAATGTATTTTAGTACCGCAGAAGAATTACATACTATGTTAATGAATGTTTCCGATGAATCACTTCGAACTATGGCTCATAATATGAAAGAAATTGCTGAAAGGCGTTATAAATGGGAACTAATTGCAAATAAATATTATAAGAATATATCAGAGGTTTCGGAGGTTACTCAATGACTAAACTTAAAGTAGCT
Organism: Spirochaetia bacterium; assembly: GCA_025997715.1. Taxonomy (GTDB): domain Bacteria; phylum Spirochaetota; class Spirochaetia; order Treponematales; family Breznakiellaceae; genus Termitinema. The sequence continues at coordinate 17,776 of BNUY01000014.1, read as the reverse complement.
ATTATCGGTATGGGACGTATGGGAATTACCCAGTATTCACTTATTAATAGCAGCGCAGATATGGAAATTGTTGCTGTTGCGGATAATTCTTCATTTATAATGCCTGTATTAAATAAATATACCCAGGTAAAGACTTTTAATGACTACAATGATCTTTTTGATCAAATGGATGTTGATGCAGTTCTTGTTTGTACGCCGCCTACTTTTCATTTTCCAGTAATCAAAAAGGCTGCTGAAAAAGGAATACATGTCTTTGTGGAGAAACCATTTACGACACAACTTAAGCAGGCGTCTGAGTTAGCCAAGCTTTTTGCTAATACTACTTTAGTTAATCAAGTTGGCTATGACATCCGGTTTAATGAAGTTTTTAGTAAGGCGAAAACATTACTTGAAGATGATATTATTGGTAAAATAATTCGTTTTAAAACGGAAATGTTAAGTGGTACTATTAGCCAGTCAAATGAAAAATCAGGATGGCGTGCTTCCCGTGAGAGCGGCGGCGGTGTGATATTTGAAATGGGATCACATGCAATTACGCTGGTAAATTTTCTTATCGGTAAACCTGACAAAGTTACTGGTTCTTCGCTAAATTATATCTATTCAAAGAATGTGGAAGATGCCGCTTCTTCTACATTTCTGTATAAAAATGGAAAAACAGGAACATTATACATTAACTGGTGCGATACCAGTTACAGAAAGCCATCTCTCAAAATTGAGATATTTGGCACTGCCGGACGTGTTTTAGCAGATCAATATTCATTAAAAATATTTATGAACAAGCAAAATATAAAATACAATTTTCATCAAGGATGGAATACCGTATATGTTACGGACCTTATTGAACCGGTACCATTTTATGTACGGGGTAATCAATTTACGAGGTAAATATATCATTTCATTGATTGTATCAAAAACAAGGGAATGCCAAATAAAAGTCCTTTTATTGAAGGCGTAAACACCCTGGAAGTTATTGAGAGCATATTCAATGATTACGAACAAAATGGAGGTTGTAAATCATGCAGCAAATAGATAAGATTGTATTTGGGGACAATCAATTTTTTGGCATTAATCATATGTCTGAAGAAAAAGCGCAGCAATTGGCTGAGAAGTTTTATGATATCGATACTATTTATCGTGTTTATGATGTTGCCTTTGAAACCGGAATCAGAGCTGTTATGCTTAATAGCAATGAACGTGCCGGTGATATTTGTAATCATTTTCGGGAAAATAAAAGTAAGTATCAAGATATTAACTGGTATCCCTCTATTCCCTATCCGCATAAATACGCCAATTTAGTTGCAGAAAAAGGCATTTTTGGAACTATTAACGAACTCTTATTCAAGGATACATCCGCTAAGGATATCTTTGGTATGATTGCTAAAGGTGGTATTGCTATAGTAAGTAAAGATACCATTAGGATGATGCAGATGCTTATTGATTTTGAAATGAAAATGTTTAGAGATTTAAATATCAAAGCGCTTTTTCTGCAAAATATTGTTACCGACCTCCTTTTGGGATATGATATAAAGGAATATTTTTATGAATATTGTGAATATATTCGTAAAAAGTATGAAGTATTACCGGGTCTAATCACTATGAATTTGCCCTTGTTGATTAATAAATTAAAGGAGTGGAATATTAAAGAAGTCGTTATATGTTCCGCATTCAACAAAATTGGTTACATTATGTCTCCCAGTGTAGCAAGTTATATTGAGACGGCAAAAAATAACAATCCGGATGAGTATCAGATTATGGCAATGTCAACTCTAGCGTCAGGCGCTATTCCGGTGAAAGAGGCATATGACTTTATTAATCAACAATATATCCAATCGGTAGTATTTGGAGCGTCCGGTAAAGGGCATATTGAAGAAACTATGAAATTAATAAAATTATAGGGATGGTGTCTATCATGGAAACAAACATATTCATCGAAAAAATTTCAGATCTGTTTGAAAATGCAGACAAATCAGTTCTCGAAGCTAAAACACGGTTTCGTGATTTAGACGAGTGGGGTTCGCTCATCGCTCTGTCGGTTATGGCAATGGTTGACGAAGAATACAATGTCAAACTGAAAGGTGATGACATGCGGAATTCGCAAACCATTCAGGATTTATTTGATATTGTAAAATCGAGAATATAATATGTCAAGTTATAACCCTTTTTCCCTTGATGGAAAAACAATTCTAGTTACCGGCGCTTCTTCCGGTATTGGCAGAGCTACGGCTATAGAGTGTTCAAAAATGGGGGCGAAACTTATTATTACCGGCAGAAATACCGATCGTCTAAATGAAACATTTATCCAACTTGATGGTACTGACCATATTCAGATAACGGCAAACCTTCAGGATACAGCGCAGCTTTCCTCACTGATTGATTCTATACCTGAAATCACCGGAGTAGTGCATTGTGCGGGAATTACAAAAACAGTCCCTTTCCAATTTGCGTCCCGTGAAAATCTTGATACTGTGATGAATATTAATTTTTACGCGCCGGTCGAATTGACACGCTTGTTACTAAAAAAGAAGAAACTTGCCGGTAATGGTTCCATTGTTTTTATTTCATCAATTTCTGGTGTGATTTGTTCGGCTCCCGCAAGTTCCATATATTCTGCATCAAAAGGGGGCATAAATGGATTGGTTAAAGGTATGGCGCTGGATTTAGCGCCAAAAGGAATCAGGGTCAATTGTATTAATCCAGGTGTAATAGAAACAGCTATTTTTGAAGCAGAGGTTATTTCGAAGGAACAAATAGAAGAAGACAAAAAACGGTATCCTCTTAACAGGCACGGGAAACCGAAAGAAGTCGCCTATGCGGCGATATATCTTTTATCGGACGCGAGCGCCTGGGTAACTGGGTCAAATCTGGTAATAGATGGCGGTTTTACTCTTTTATAATCATGAAAGCATACATCAAAGCAGTAGAGTATTATTTGCCGGAAACCGTTATTACCAATGACGACTTGGTGCACGAATTTCCTGAATGGAGCGTAGATAAAATAGCGGCAAAGGTAGGCGTTACTAAGCGGCATATCGCCGCTGATGATGAAACGGCCACAGATTTAGCAATTAAAGCAGCGGAAAAGTTATTTAGCCAGGGATTCAATAAACAATCTATTGATTATATTTTATTCTGTACCCAAAGCCCCGATTATTTGCTGCCTGCATCGGCCTGTATTATTCAACATCGGCTAAGCATGTCGAACAATATCGGCGCGCTGGATTTTAACCAGGGCTGTTCCGGTTATATTTACGGTTTGTCTCTGGCAAAAGGATTAATAATCGCCGGTATTGCACGCAATGTGCTTTTGCTTACCGCTGAAACATATAACAAACGATTGCACCCTAGAGATAAAGGCAACCGCACTATTTTTGGCGATGCCGCTTCCGCCACATTAATCGCTGTGGATGGTTTTGCTGAAATAGGCGATTTTTGTTTAGGAACAGATGGCTCCGGAGCTGAAAGCTTAATTATAAAAACCGGCGGAAGCCGGAATCCCGAAAAATCAAATCTGGTTGAATTTGATGAACATAAGAACCCGGTTTCCCCGGATTATATTTATATGGATGGAGCTGAAATATTCTCATTTACCTTATCTGCAGTTCCGTCTTTATTACAGAATACTCTGGGAAAAAATAAAATAGGAAAGGAAGAGGTAGACCTTTTTATCTTTCACCAGGCCAATAAATATATGCTTGATTTCTTAAGGAAAAAATTGAAAATTGATGAAAATAAATTCTATATGTATCTCTCGGAAGTCGGAAACACGGTATCATCTACTATACCAATAGCCTTGTATGAAGCAATGAAGACCGGCATTTTTAAAAAGGGTATGAAAACCATAGTGGCAGGTTTTGGCGTCGGCCTTTCCTGGGGCGGGTGTTTGCTCAAATAGTATGGAATTTATTGTTAAAAAGACGAATGAGCTCACCGGTGCAGAGCGGCAAGGAATGCTTGCTTTATTTAATGCCATATTTGAAAAAGACAGGCCGGTAACATATTTCAATAATCAATTTTCAAACAATCCATTAGGTTATTCCTTCCATGCAATGATTGTTGATGCTGGACAGATTGTAGGCAGCAATTCTTATATACCCGCTTATTATTTGGTTAATGGCAAGCGCGTTCTTTTTGTTAATAGCGTGGACACCATGGTGAGCAAACCATACCGTGATTTTGTTAACCTGTACGATATGGTAACTACGGCCCATGACTATATGCAGAAAGAGGGCGTTGCAGGCGTCTATGGGTTCCCCAATGATAGTTCGTATTTCGTCTATATCAAATCAAAATTGATGCACGATATAGGCAGTCTTACTACCTACTGTCTCCCCTATAGGATAGGCGGCATTAAGCCGGGATTAAAGGCTTTAAACTGGCTTTCAATATTTTTTGTAAGATTGTATGTTTTTCTTGTTTCCATAATTGCCGGTAACACGATATACCGCTTTCCCATTGAAAAAGAAGCGGAAACTTATAATGCTACCCGATATAAACGGCTTGATGCACAATACCGAAAGATAACCTATAAAGGATCTGAATTTGTTTATAAAATCATGGAACATGAAGGCATCAAAAGTGCGTTTCTGATAGATGTATTTGAAAAATCAGCTGCTAACTTCAATAAGGCAGTTCAATATATTATTAAAAACCATGGTAAAGAATTTGATATTCTGCTTTATGCGGGATATCTTCCCTTCAAGCTCCATGGATTAATAAAAGTACCGCAAAAGTTAATCCCGAAAAATTTTCATTTTACTGGAGAAATACTCAGAAAAGATAAGATTGACAGTGAACTATTTTTTACATTAGCTAGTTGGGATGTAAACTTATCTAATTATGATTTACTATGATGAATATCCTCACATTCGACATAGAAGAATGGTTCCACATTTTAGACAACGAATCTACTAAAACCATCAATGAGTGGAATCATTACGAATCGCGCATATACGCTAATATGGAACGGATATTAAATTTCCTGGATACCATAAAAGTAAAAGCTACCTTTTTTTGTTTAGGCTGGATTGCGGAAACGTATCCTCAAATAGTCAAAGAAGTTATTGCACGGGGATATGATATCGGTACTCATACTACCATGCATCAGCTTATTTATGAACAAAGTCCACAAGGATTCGCTCAAGATTTAGAGCGTTCAATAAAGACATTAGAAGACATTACCGGACAAAAAGTAAAATATTTTCGCGCTCCCGGATTTTCTATTCGTACTGATAACCGGTGGGTATTTGATATATTACTTTCACATGGTATTGAAATTGATAGTTCCATTTTCCCTGCGCCCCGTGCGCACGGCGGATTTCCTTCCTATAATGCGGTTGAACCTTCTATTTTACAATACGACGGACTTAGATTAAAAGAATTACCCATTAATTATACTACTATATTAGGGAAACCGGTTATCTATTCCGGGGGTGGGTATTTCAGGTTGTTTCCCTATTCATGTATTAAACACTGGACGCAAAAAACTTCTTATCTGATGACCTATTTTCATCCACGGGACTTTGACGCTAAACAACCAATCATTCAATCACTATCTATTGCGCGCAGATTTAAAGCGTATGTAGGGTTATCAACCGCATTCGGTAAACTTAAAAAATTACTTGGTGATTTTGATTTTATTGATATAGCAGAAGCGGATAAACTGATTGACTGGGAAAATGCCCGTACTATTACGGTATAAGGACTATCAATGAATGAAGAAAAAAATAGTGACAATGAGATTAGTCTCATAGATCTCTTTGCCGTTCTCTGGCATCGTAAGGTAATGATTATTGTAATAACCCTAATCGCTATGGTTGGGGTCGTTGTATATGCGGTTATATCTATAAAATTACCATCCGAGAAGTCACCTCTCCCAAACGAATATACCCCCACCGCCCTCATGCTCATCAACAACGCCTCATCATCAGGCGGTGGCATGGCGTCAATGCTCAGTGCCAGCGGCCTCGGCAGCCTTGCCGGGCTTGCCGGTGTCAGTACCGGTTCTACCTTCAGCGATCTTGCTATTTACTTGGTTAGTACCAACAGTCTTCTTGATTCGGTTGTAGATGAGTTTGACCTTATTACCCGGTACAAAATTGATAAGCCTAAGAAGAAAGCAGAGCATCCCCGCGCCGATAGCCGGGAAGCCCTCAAGAAAAAACTCACCGCTTCGGCAGACGAAAAGAGCGGCGTCTTCAGTATCGCCTTTGAAGATCGAGATGCCGCCTTTGCACAACGGGTAGTCAATTTTTGCGTTAATTATCTTCTGACTTGGTTTGACGAACTGGGTATCGATAAAAACAAACTGGAAAAAGAAAACCTGGAAAAGAATATTCAGAATACTTTTGACGAAATCCAAAACCTGGAACTGGAATCCCGTCAATTAGAACAATCGGTCCAGCGGGGCAGTGTGAATATTCCTTCAATCTCGCTTGACCTCAGCCGTATTCAGTTGGAACTGGGCGCCCAACGTCAGGTCTACACCCAGCTTAAGGTTCAGTACGAACTCCTCAAAGTAACCATGGCCAGCGAAAAACCGGTCTTCCAAATCCTGGAAATGGCCGAAGTCCCCGACAAAAAATCCGGCCCCAGCCGCGGGATGCTTTGCATTATCGTCACTTTCGCTGCGGGATTCTTCTCAATCTTTCTTGCCTTCGGGTTAAACGCTATCTCCAACATCAGGAAAGACCCCGAAGCCATGGCGAAACTTAAAGGGGAAAAGCAGTGAAACGTTCCCTCTGCCTTGTAACCATTTTCCTCACCATCCTTTCCACAGTCTTCCCCCAGACAACCCAGGAAGAACTGACACCCATAGACACGATAACCCAAAACACCCTCCTTGCCCTCTCCAGCCCCGATTACCGGGTAACCGCCGGTGACATCTACACCCTGGCCTATGCCGCAGGCGGAACCCCGGTAACCTACCGCATAATTGTAGACAGCACCTACCGTATCCAGATATCCAACCTGGGCCTCATAAACGCCGCCGGTAAAACTTACCGCCAACTGAAAACCGAAGCCGAAGCAATCGTGTCGAATAACTATCCCCTCAGCGGCGCTCAGTTAGTCTTAACTCAGCCCGCATCTTTTCGGGTATATCTCACCGGCGAGGTAAGCGCCACGGCAATACGCCAAACCTGGGCCTTGGATCGCCTATCCTCGCTCCTGGATCTTGCTGCCGTCCCGAGAAACACTCCCGGTACAGCCCTCAATATCCTGACCGCCTATTCGTCAATCCGTGATATCACCATCACTTCCTCCTCCGGCCAAACCAAAACCTACGACCTCTTTCAAGCCCAGCGTAACGGTGACCTGAAAGAGGACCCCTACCTCCGTCCCGGTGATATCATCAAAATAAACCGCATTGACCAGGTCGTTACCATTACCGGCTCGGTGGAGCGGCCGGGAACCTACCAGCTCATGCCCGGGGAAAACCTGGCGGAACTGATAACGAAGTATGCCTCAAACGTAACCCCCACCGCAGACCCCAGCAGGATAGAATTAGTACGGCATGTTGAATCGGAAACCGATTCGGGGGACAAGGTATATCTTTCCGAACAGGATATCGGGAACAACTATCCCCTGCAGCACCTTGATGCGATAACCATCCCGTCCATCATTGACTTGATACCGGTGATGTTTGTAGAAGGAGCGGTACGGGGAGAGGAATCCCTGGAAACCGCCGAAAGCAACGCGGCAAACCGGCTTACTATCCGGTTTAACCAGGGTGAAAACTATGCGTCCCTGGTGCAGCGGAATCGCAGGTGGTTCACGGCAATATCAGACACCCAGAATGCCTATCTGCTCCGGGGAGCGGAACGGATTCCCCTGAACCTCAACCCGATGCTTTACGATTCCAGTTACCGCAGCCAGTATTTTGTGGAACGGAACGATACGCTTATCATCCCCTTCCGGCAATATTTTGTGACGGTGGCCGGAGCGGTGATCAACCCCGGGAGGTATCCGTACATTCCTGACCGTGAATGGGATTACTATGTGGCGCTTGCGGGAGGCTTTGTGAAGGAACGGAACACCCGGGAAGTAGTGACGATAAAAGACATCAGCGGGAAGGAGATGAAGAAGAGCGATCCGATAACGCCTGAAACGACGATAACGGCGAAGACGAATGCGTTTTTATATTACTTTGGGCAGGTAGGGCCGGTGGTGACCACGGTATTAGGATTGGCAACGACGGTTCTGTCAATACTCGCGGTAACGGGGGTATTCAATTAGCACTCCATGGCCGGAAACGGCCTTTTTATTTGTCATAAATGTTAGATGAAAATAACAATAATTGTCCCTATACCAAAGGCTCTGTTCCATGACGCTGTACCTGTTCTTGATTATCTTCCTTTGGCAGAGGTCTTCCCATAACATTTAGCCCCTTTTTTCGGAGTTTTTCTGTAGCTACATCAATAAGTTTCCAGTCAATCCCCTTTATTTTGCTCATTTTGTCAGGGTCACACCCCAAACAGTCCTCTTCCCTACAATTATCACAGAGACTTTTCATAGACAACCTCTTATACTTATTATGTAAGTAAATACTTATGACTTTTTTCAGGTGCAGTCTTATGGAACAGAGCCATACCAAAAAACTTTTCATTTTTAGCCACCGGATATATTTTTACGAATTTCCTCCAAATTCTCCCCCAACCCCCTTGCACAAGTCCCCAAACCCCTGCTATACTCGCTATGTTCCCCACTTTCAGGGGCTAAACCATGCGGTTACGGAAATCCTCCACCCCCGCTTGACTTTTTTTTTTGTTTTTGCTAGATTGAGCCTTTAGTTGAAGGCCGTTTTATTATAGAAGGGAGTTTTTAGTAGATGCCTACAATAAATCAGTTGGTTCGTTTTGGCCGGCAGCAAGTCACTTCCAAGACGAAATCACCGGCGTTGCATTCCTGTCCCCAGAAGCGCGGGGTTTGTACCCGTGTTATGACGGTTACCCCGAAAAAGCCGAATTCCGCCCTGCGGAAGGTTGCCCGTGTGCGCCTTTCCCATGGTACGGAAGTAACCGCCTATATTCCCGGCATTGGCCATAATCTCCAGGAACACTCGGTGGTCCTGGTCCGCGGCGGCCGGGTTAAGGACCTCCCCGGTGTCCGTTACCATATCATCCGGGGCGCCAAGGATACCCTCGGCGTGGAAGACCGCAAGCGCAGCCGTTCAAAATACGGCGCCAAGCGGCCTAAGGCGTAAGGAGCGTAAGGTGGGACGTAAAAAGAAGACCGTGGACCGGGGTATTCTCCCGGATCCTAAGTACAATAGCGTGGTGGTTTCCAAGTTCGTGAACCGCATGATGTGGCAGGGGAAGCGTTCCGTTGCCCTCAGGATAGTTCACGGCGCCTTAGGGACCCTGCAAGCCAAGGCCGACAAGGAGCCCTTGGAGGTTTTTCTCAAGGCCATTGAGAACGTCAAGCCCAATGTCGAGGTTAAATCCCGGCGGGTCGGCGGCGCAACGTACCAGGTTCCGGTGGAAATCCGGGAATCCCGGCGGGAAGCCTTGGGTATGCGCTGGCTCATTAACGCCGCACGGGCTCGTTCCGGCCACGGCATGGATGAACGGCTTGCGGCAGAACTGATGGATGCGTATAATAATACCGGTACTGCTTTCAAGAAGAAGGAAGATACCCACAAGATGGCCGAGGCGAATAAGGCATTTGCCCACTATCGTTGGTAGAGTATTATATAGTAGAGACTTGATAAGATTCGGGGTTCGCCCCGGAATGGTTATTTGAAATACAGGTCCGGTGTTTAGTGCCGGACTATGATTCCCGCGTTGAGCGGCTATCGGGGAGGCGGCAGGAGTTTTGTGATATAAAAGGTCTTGAGCCCCTCGGCGGCAAATGGTTTGGTGAAACGGCGCGGGAATCTCCAGATTCCAAACCGATCATCTTGGCGGGACCATGAAGGACGGCATGTTTTTCAGGGTTTCGATGGATAGGGTTATAGATGAGAAAGGTGGATGCGAACCTTTGGTTCGAGGTATGGCAAAGATTGCTCTTTTGTGGTGTAGTCGTTGTTGTCCTTTTCATGCTTTTCTTTCTTTAAATAGCTCAAATGTTTACTTTTTCATCAGTAGGGCTTGCACTCTTTTGAGTGGCCGGCTATACTATCTAACCCCCTTATGGGGATAGTGAAGAATGAATGTATGTGCCCAAAAGCGTAAGGAGGACACGTTATGGCGAAAGATAAGTTCAATAGAACAAAGATTCACATGAATGTCGGGACCATTGGTCACGTTGACCATGGCAAAACCACCCTTTCCGCCGCAATTACCATGCACTGTGGTAAGAAATACGGCGATAAGGTCATGAAGTACGACGAAATCGACAATGCCCCGGAAGAAAAAGCCCGTGGTATTACCATCAACACCCGGCACCTGGAGTACCAGTCCGAAAAGCGGCATTATGCCCACATCGACTGTCCCGGACACGCCGACTATATCAAAAACATGATCACCGGCGCCGCCCAGATGGACGGAGCCGTCCTGGTGGTATCCGCCCCGGATTCGGTCATGCCCCAGACCCGTGAACACATCATCCTGGCCCGCCAGGTCGGCGTCCCCAACATGATCGTCTTCCTTAACAAGGTAGACCTCGTGGATGACCCCGAACTGATCGAACTGGTCGAAGAAGAGGTCAAGGAAGTCCTGACCGCCAACGGGTTCCCCGGCGACAAGATTCCCATCATCAAAGGTTCCGCCTTCAAGGCCATGACCGAGCCGGATAACCCCGAATCCACCAAGTGTGTCGATGAACTCCTGGAAGCCATGGACAGCTACTTCCCCGATCCGATCCGGGACGAAGCCAAGCCCTTCCTGATGCCCATCGAAGACGTATTCACCATTCCCGGCCGCGGTACCGTGGTCACCGGCAAGGTTGAACGGGGTATCCTTAAACTGAACGAAGCTATTGAAATTGTCGGTATCCGGCCCACCAAGGACACCGTGGTTACGGGCATTGAAATGTTCAATAAGCTCCTGGATAGTGCCCAGGCCGGCGATAACGTCGGTACCCTGCTCCGGGGTATTGAGAAGAAGGAAGTGGAGCGTGGACAGGTTCTGGCCAAGCCCAAATCCATCACCCCCCATAACCAGTTCAAGGGGCAGATCTACTGCCTCTCGAAGGAAGAAGGCGGGCGGCATCGGCCCTTCCTTACCGGATATCGGCCCCAGTTCTATTTCCGGACCACCGACATTACCGGTACGGTCAAACTCCCCGAGGGGAAGGAAATGGTAATGCCCGGGGATAATGCCGAGATTATCGGTGAACTGATCCACCCCATCGCCATGGAGAAGGGGCTGCGTTTCGCTATCCGTGAGGGCGGTAAAACCGTCGCATCCGGGCAGGTTACGGATATCATCGAGTAACACCGATTGAAATGATTGATAAGGGAGTTTAATTTTTCGGCTCGCCGAAAAATTAGACTCTCCGTCATCGGAGGAATAATGGCTAAGGAACGAATTCGCGTTCGGTTACGCGGTTTCGATGTGGAATTGATCGATCAGAGCGCGAAATCCATCGTTCAGACGGTACAGAAGGCGGGAGCCAAGGTTACAGGACCCATCCCCCTTCCTACCCGGATAAACAAGGTAACGGTGCTTCGTTCTCCCCATGTGAATAAAAAAGCCCGGGAGCAGTTTGAAATGCGGACCCATAAGCGCTTGATTGATATTATAAACCCCTCTGCGGAGGTAATGGATTCCTTGATGAAGTTGGAACTGCCTGCGGGTGTGGATGTTGAGATAAAGCAGTAAGGTGCGGTAAATTACCGCTTTGGAGTTTACTATGTTGGGGCTAATGGCCAAGAAAGTGGGCATGACGCAGATTTTTGACGACGATGGCAATCTGGTGCCGGTAACGGTGCTGAGGATTGACCCGAATACCGTTGTTGCCCGGAAAACCGAGGATAAGGACGGCTATGCCGCCGTGCTTCTCGGCATTGATGACATGAAACAGAGCAGGGTGAGCAAGCCCTATGCCGGGCAGTTTTCGGAGAGCATTACGCCGAAGAAGCGCATCAGGGAATTTCGGGACTTTGAAAAGGAAGTTGCCGATGGTGATGAGCTTGGCATAGAAGTGTTTGAAGGGGTCCGGTACGTGGATGTCACCGGAGTGAGTAAGGGTAAGGGTATGCAGGGTGTTATCAAGCGCTGGGGTTTCAGCGGAGGCCGTGCCTCCCACGGCTCCAAGTTCCACCGGGAACCCGGCGGCACCGGGCAGTCAACCTATCCCGGTCGTACCTTTAAGAACATGAAGCTGCCGGGCCGCATGGGCCGTGAGCAGGTTACCACCCTTAGCCTGAAGTTGGTGAAGGTTGACACGGAGAATAAACTAATCATGGTTCGCGGCGCGGTTCCCGGCATTAACAAGGGAATCGTGGTTGTCAGGGCCGCGGTGAAGAAGTAGGCGGGGAAAACAATGAATCGGACAGTGTATTCCAAGGATGGCAAGGAACTTCGCAGTATAGACCTGGATGACGCCGTGTTCGGCCTTCCGGTGAACGAAGACCTTATCTGGTATGCCATCAATAATGAGCTTGCCAATAAACGGCTGGGTACCGCCAGTACCAAGGACCGCAGTGAAGTCCACGGCTCTAATGCTAAGCCCTTCAAACAGAAGGGTACCGGCCGTGCCCGCCGGGGTGATAAAAAGTCCCCCATCATGGTAGGCGGCGGTGTCATATTCGGCCCCCGCCCCCGGGATTTTTCCTATACCATTCCGAAAAAGGCCAAGCGCCTTGCCTTAAAGACTATTCTGAGCTTGAAAGCCCAGAGCGATACCCTCAAGGTGGTGGAGGATTTCTCCATTGAATCGGGAAAGACGAAGGAACTGGCGAGTTTATTGAAGAACTTCGGCGAAAATGAACGGACCGTGGTTATCCTCAAGGATGATGACGCCAAGATCCGGCAGGCTGGGGCTAACATCCCCTGGCTCAGTTTCCTTTCCTATAACCGCCTGCGTGCCCACGATATTTTCTACGGCCGCCGGGTTATCATTTTGGAAACCGCCGCCAAAAACCTCGGTGACTTTTACCGCGTTGAGGAGGCCGCCGAATGATCATCTACGAAAAAGTGCTTATCGAGCCGGTGCTTTCCGAAAAGGCCAACGGCCTTCGGGAAGAGGGTAAATATGTGTTCAAGGTCGATCCGTCGGCCACAAAGATTCAGATAAAAGAAGCGGTTCGCAAACTTTTCAACGTCCACCCTATTTCCTGTACGGTCATGGTGGTTGGCGGTAAGCCCAAACGGCTGCGGAACCGTTCCGGTTATACCTCGACCTGGAAGAAGGCGATTGTCCGTCTTCCCAAGGACGAGAAGATCAGCCTCTTTGAGGGCGTATAGGTTAGATAAGGACGTAGGGGAAATATATGGGAATTAAAACGTATAGGCCGTATACATCGGGGATGCGCATGTGGCAGAGCCTGGACTATTCGGAGCTTACCAAACACACCGCGCCGGAAAAATCCCTCACCACGGGCCGTCCGGAAAAGGCGGGCCACGATTCGCATGGGCGGATCAGCGTCTGGCACAAGGGCGGCGGCCATAAGCGGCTCTACCGGACCATCGACTTTAAGCGGGACAAGATCGGCATACCCGGAAAGGTTGCCACCCTGGAATATGATCCCAACCGGAGCGCCAATATCGCTCTGATCAACTATGTTGACGGAGAAAAGCGCTACATTATCGCCCCCAAAGGCTTGGTGATTGGCTCAACGATTGTGAGCGGCCCGGCGGCGCCCATCGAAGCAGGCAACGCCCTGCCCCTGGAGAATATTCCCCTGGGCTTTACGGTTCACAACATTGAACTTACCCTGGGTAAGGGCGGGCAGATGGCCCGTTCCGCCGGTTCAAGCGCCTTGCTCGCGGCTAAAGAAGGGGATTACGTTACCCTTAAGCTGCCCTCCGGGGAAATGCGTATGGTCTTTAAGAAGTGCTACGCTACCATCGGTACGGTTGGTAACGAAGATCACATGAACGTGCAGCTTGGTAAGGCGGGCCGCAAGCGCTGGATGGGTGTGCGCCCCACGGTTCGCGGTATGGTCATGAACCCGGTTGATCACCCCCATGGCGGCGGTGAAGGAAAAAGCAAGGGTATCCATCCGGTCAGTCCCTGGGGGCAGCCCACCAAGGGATACAAGACCCGGAGTAAGCATAAGCCTTCGTCACGGTTTATCGTAAGCCGCGGCAAGAAGAAATAGGAGAAAGACGGGTGTCAAGATCCATTAAGAAAGGGCCCTTTATTGAGAAGAGCCTTTATAAGAAAGTGTTGGAAATGAGCAAGGCCGGGGACCGGAAGATGATTAAAACCTATTCCCGCTGTTCTACCATCATCCCTGAAATGGTCGGGGGAACCATCTCGGTGTATAACGGTAAGAACTGGGTTCCCGTGTATATCACGGAAAACCTGGTGGGTCATAAGTTGGGCGAATTTTCCCCCACCCGGATTTTCCGGGGCCATGCGGGTTCGGATAAGAAAGCCTCCAAGGGGTAGGATGTTATTATGGCAGAAAAGCAAGTAAAGTCCGGTTACCTGGCCATATCAACGTTCCTTCTCGCCTCGCCCTTCAAGGTGCGGCCTGTGGCGGATCTGATTCGCCGCAAGACCTATCCCGATGCTATGTCGGTCCTGGAAAATATCCCCCACAAGGGCGCACGGTTGCTCCGTAAGACCGTAAAGTCTGCGGCATCCAATGCGCTGAGCGCCAACAAGCAGCTTGATGAAGATATGCTCTACGTGAGGGAAGTGCTGGTTAACGAGGGCCCCCGGATGAAGCGGGTTTGGTTCCGGGCGCGGGGCCGGGCGGATATGTTATTGAAACGAATGTGCCACATAACCGTGGTAATTGATGAAACCGTAAAGGCGGGGAAATAAATGGGACAAAAAGTAAATCCTATCGGATTGCGGGTTGGCATCAACAGAACGTGGTCTTCCCGGTGGTATGTGGACCCCAAGGAATACGCCGACACCCTGCATGAGGATCTGCGGCTCCGGAAGTTTATCGTCAATATGAACGAAACCAAGGGGGCGGATATTGCGGAACTGGAAATCATCCGGCATCCCCAACGGATCACCATTGTGATACACACCGCCCGGCCGGGGGTTATCATCGGCGTCAAGGGCGCGAATATCGAGAAGATCGGCACCGAGCTGCAGAAGCATGTTAAGAATAAGAAGATTCAGATAAAGATCAAGGAAGTCCGGAACGCGGATAACAATGCCCAGATCGTGGCCCAGAATATTGCCCGTCAGCTTTTGGCACGGGGCAGCTTCCGGCGGACCATGAAACAGGCTATTTCCAACGCCATTAAGAAGGGCAATGCCCAGGGCGTGAAGGTCAGGCTCTCCGGTCGTCTCGGCGGCGCGGAAATGTCCCGCACCGAGGAAGCCAAGGAAGGGCGTATCCCCCTGCACACCCTGCGGGCGGATATCGACTATGGTTTTGCGGAAGCCCACACCACTTTCGGCTCCATCGGGGTCAAGGTTTGGGTATATAATGGTATGAAATACGGCAAGGAACAGAAGGAAGATGCTGGTGCCCTTGTCCGGAAGCGGCGTGACCGCGCCCCTGCGAGGAGTTAGGTATGTTAAGTCCGAAACGTGTCAGGCACCGGAAGGTGCAAAGAGGCACTATGCCGGGGAACGCCACCCGGGGAAACACCGTGGCCTTTGGGGAATTTGCCCTGGTTGCTATGGATCGTATGTGGATCACCAACCGGCAGATCGAGGCCGCCCGTATCGCCATGAACCGGCACGTAAAGCGGGGGGGCAAGCTGTGGATACGGATTTTTCCGGATAAGCCCTATTCCAAGAAACCGGCGGAAACCCGCATGGGGAAAGGGAAGGGCGCCCCCGAATATTGGGTCGCGGTGGTAAAACCCGGGACGGTTATGTTTGAGCTTGGCGGTATCGACCGGAGCCTGGCGGAAGAAGCTATGATCCTGGCGGGGGCTAAGCTTCCGATTAAGACCAAGTTTGTGGCTCGCTCGGATCTTGAGCTTGGCGCGTAGGATAGAGGAAAGGGTATGAAGAATTCTTTTAAGAATTTAAGTTTCGCCGAGCTGAAGGTTAAGCGGGATGAGCTGAATAGAAAGTATATGGAACTCCGGTTCAAGATGGTTATCGGCCATGTGGAAAATCCGCTGGAGAAGCGCATTATGCGTCGGCAGATCGCCCGGCTCAATACTTTGGTTCGTGGGCAGGAGATTGCCCAGGCAAAGGCTCAGTTGAAAGAGCTGGCGGCTAAGGCCTAAGGAGTAGATGATGTCAGATCAGGCGGCGGCGAAAGCTGCGAGCGGAAAGAAAGAGTTTGTGGGTGTCGTGAAGAGCGACAAGATGGATAAGACCATTGTTGTGGCGGTGGTAACCAAGACCCTGCATCCGCTGTATAAGAAGTATATTACTCAGACGAAGAAGGTTAAGGCCCACGATGAGGCAAATGACGCCAAAATCGGGGACCGGGTGCGGGTTGTGGAATGCCGTCCTATCAGCAAGGAAAAATGCTGGAAACTTGCGGCGGTTCTGGAACGGGCGCGCTAAGGGAGTATGAGAAATGATCCAGGTGGAGTCTTACCTGAATGTTGCCGACAATTCAGGCGCCAAGGTTGTGCAGTGTATTAAGGTGCTTGGCGGTTCCAAACGGAAGTATGCCAGTATCGGTGATATTGTGGTGGTTGCGGTGAAGGATGCCCTCCCGACCTCAACCATAAAGAAGGGGTCCGTCGAAAAGGCGGTGGTGGTGCGGACGCACAAAGAATACCGCCGGCCCGATGGCACCTATATCCGGTTTGACGATAATGCCTGTGTCATTATCGACGCGAACCAGAATCCCAAGGGCAAACGTATTTTCGGGCCCGTGGCACGGGAACTGCGGGAGAAGGACTACATGAAAATTGTGTCCCTCGCTCCCGAGGTACTTTAGGAGTTAGGTATGGCTGAAGCGGCGCATAAGTTTAAGCTGAAAAAAGAGGATACGGTCCAGATCATTGCCGGTAAAGATAAGGGCAAGCGTGGAAAGATCCTCAAGATCCTCCGGGATAAAGACCGGGTGGTCGTGGAAGGGGCCAATATCGTAAAAAAGGCCCAGAAACGGCGGAGCCAGCAGGATCGGGGGGGGATTGTGGAAGTAGAAGCGGCTCTGCACAGCAGTAATGTGCAGATCGTCTGTAAAAAATGCGGGCCCACCCGGATAGGGTACAAGCTTGACGGGGACAAAAAGACCCGGGTCTGCAGAAAGTGCGGAGAGGCCTTATAATGAAGAACTACGAACCGCGGCTTAAGAAGATTTACCGGGACCAGATTGCCCCGGAATTGTTCAAAGAGTTAGGCTATAAGTCGCCCATGCAAACACCGAAGCTGGACAAGATCATTGTCAGCATGGGGGTAGGCGAGGCGCTTCAAAATAAGAAGTTCCTGGATGCGGCCATTGATGACCTTACCCTCATCACCGGTCAGAAGGCGGTGAAGACCAAGGCCCGGAAGAGTATCGCGAACTTCAAGATCCGGGAAGGCCAGGAAATCGGCGCCAAGGTAACCCTCCGGGGAGCCATGATGTACGAGTTCCTGGACCGGCTGGTGAATGTGGCGCTTCCACGGGTTAAGGACTTCCGGGGGGTGAATCAGAATGCTTTTGATGGACACGGGAATTATTCCCTCGGGATTACCGAGCAGATTATTTTTCCGGAGATCGATTTTGATAAAATTGAACGGGTATCGGGACTGAACATAGCCATCGTCACCACGGCGAAGACTGATGCGGAGGCCAAGGCCTTCC
>BNUY01000013.1 GCA_025997715.1 Spirochaetia bacterium | reverse complement strand
CCCCGGTATACGCTCCTGAGTTCTTCGGCCATAAAGGAGCTGGCCTCCTTCCACCGGGACCTTTCCGCCCTGGTTCCCCCTTTGGCGGCGGAGGCGCTGCGGAAGGTTTTTTAGTCTATCTTGTTGATTTTAAGATCCCCTTCCACCAGCACGGCAAGAATGTTCCAGGTTTTGTCGAAGACGGTAATATCCGCATTGAAGCCGGGAATGATGGCGCCTTTCCTGGTGTAGCCCATGATGCGGGCGGGGTTCGCCGAGGCTGCCCTCACTGCGGCATCCAGGTTAAAACCGAATTGCACCAGGTTTTCAAGCCCCTTTATCATGGTCAGGGCGCTTCCCGCAATGACCTTGTCTTTTTTCCGCAGCCACAAGCCGCTGCCAAACACCACTTCCTCATTATTCGCAAAATAGGGCGGCGCACTCTGGCCGGTGGGCTTTAAACTATCCGTGACGAGCACTATTTTGTCGGAATTTTTGTCTCGCAATAAAAGCTTAAAGAGATCTTTGTGCACATGAAAGCCGTCGGCGATGATTTCGCAGGTCATTTCCTCGTGTATCAAGACCGCCCCTACGGCGTTAGGGTTACGGTGTTCCATGGGACTCATGGCGTTAAAAAGATGCGTGCTGTGCAGAATACCCGCCTGCATACCTTCTACCATATTCTCGTAGGCCCCATTCGTGTGTCCCGCCTGCAGCACGATGCCTTTTTTGATACAGTAGAGCGCCAGTTCATGCATATTCTTAATTTCCGGCGCTACGGTCATGTTGACAATATGCCCGTCGGCGGCATCCCAAAGTTCCTCCATATAGGCAATGTCAACGGGATGCAGGGTTTCCGGCTTTTGCACCCCCAGCCGGTCCGGTGAGAGAAAGGGCCCCTCCAGGTGAAAGCCCATCATTTTGGCCCCCTTTTCTTTGCCGAATGCGGGCGCAAGGGAGCGCAAGACCCGGGGCATATCGGCGCTGGGATAGAGGGTGGGATTAAAGGAAGTGACCCCGTATTGCACCAGAAATTCCGACAGTGCCAAGAGCGAATCCGCCGACTCATCCTCGGCGCCGAAGCCGCCCGAACCGTGAATATGGGTGTCGATAAATCCCGGCGCGATATAGGCGCCCCCCACGTCAATGATTTCGACATTGGGGGCAAAGGTTTTTCCCCGGAAACGTTTTTCGGAAAAGACATCCGCAATGACGCCGTCCTCTATTAACACCGCGCAATTTTCCATCAGGGAAAAACCGGCAAAAATCGTCCCGTTATGCAAACAAATTGACTTCATCCGTGGCTATAAACCTTCCGTTTCCTTAAAATAGCGGACGGTGCCCACTTTTAGCTCGTCCGTGGCATCTTCATCGCACACGATGATCGCCTTGGGGTGCATTTGCAGGCAGGAAAGGGTCCACATATGGGTCACGCTGCCTTCGATAGCCGCTGCAAGGGCACGGGCTTTGCGCCGTCCGCCGACGATTATCACCACTTCCCGTGCATCCATTATGGTGCCGACGCCGACGGTCAGCGCCGTGGTGGGCACTTTATTGATGTCGCCGTCAAAAAAGCGCGAATTGATGACCCGTGTTTCCGGGGTCAGTGTTTTAATCCGGGTACGCGAACCCAGGGAAGATCCGGGCTCGTTAAAGGCAATATGACCGTCCTCCCCCATGCCGCCTAAAAAGAGCTCGATACCGCCAAGGGATTTTATTTTTTGCTCGTAACGCTCACATTCGGCATCGAGATTATCCGCCAAGCCGTTTAAGACATGGGTGTTTTCCATTTTGATGTCGACGTGATTAAAAAGATTGCTATTCATAAAAAAACGGTAACTCTGGGGGTGATCGGGAGCAAGGCCGACATACTCGTCCATGTTAAAGGTGATGGTGTTTTTGAAGCTGACCCGGCCTTGTTTATGAATAGCGATAAGTTCCTTGTAAATGCCGAGGGGGCTCGATCCGGTGGGCAGCCCCAGCACAAGGGGCTTAAGGTCATTCGATTTATCGTTGATTTGCTTTGCGATATAGTCGGCAGCCCATTTGCTTGCCGCCGCAAAATCCTTTTTGACAATCACTCTCATAAAAACTCCTCATAAAAACGCAAAGCCTTAACTATTATACCCCATTGGCAGAAAAGCGCAAGCGGCGCAGTGCCCTATCGCTCATTTTGCCTATAATCCGTAATCTTCCCGGCTTCTCGGGGCTTGCAAAATCCGTTACAGTCACGCTCTAAAAATGGCGCCCGGCGCCTCCTAATGCGCTGCCCATATAATTGACTAAATTATAAAATAAATGTATGTCATTAAGATTATGTATAAAGTAGCTATGATATGAAGGAAAAAATTATTCGGGCAATCAAGGAATTTGTCATACATGATAAAGAAAACTGGTTTAATGAGACAAATGATCATTTTTATGATGAACCGATCGTACAATTTGCTTCTGCGGATAATCCCTTGTTTTTGGATTATAAGAAAATAATTGGCCGTAAACATTTAACCCCAAAAGAAGCCTATGAAATGGTCTTTGGAAAGAATAGTTTTCAAAATGGTACCGTTATCAGTGTTGTATTGCCTATAAATAAGAAAATTAGCGAAAGTAACAGAAAACAGAAAGATTGGCCGTCTAAAGCGTGGGTACTCAACCGTACTTTTGGCGGCGTGATGGTTAAAAAAGTTGGCCTTTTTATGGAATCGCTGTTATCCGGTATGGGATATAAAGCAGTTTCTCCATATGCGGCTTCCTGGTTTAAACCTTTTATGACCCTTACCGGATTAAGTTCAATGTGGTCTGAACGTCATATCGCTTATGCTGCCGGTCTTGGTACTTTTAGCTTAAATGACGGATTTATTACTGAAAAAGGAATAACTAGTAACCTTATTTCTGTGGTGACGGATTTGATACTGGAAGCTGACGAAATAAAGGCAAAAGACTATAAAGAAAATTGCCTTTTTTACCGTAAAAACAAATGCGGCGCTTGTATTAAGCGGTGCCCGGTACATGCCATTACTGAAAAAGGGCATAACCATTTCAAATGTTTTAAATATGTCTATGGTCCGGCTTCAAGGAAATTAGCCGTTTCTTATGGAGGAGATGCAAAAGCAGGTTCCGGATGTGGATTGTGTCAAACAGGCGTTCCGTGTGAGGATAAAATCCCATTGTGAATTTAGATTAAATGGGGTACTGGCGCCAGGCGCCTGTGGCTGCCCCTTTACACGCCACCTTTTTCATACTATATTTAGAATATGACCATAGAACAAACTGTTGAAATACCCGCCCACCCGAAGGGTGAGGTCCTCCGGCAAGAACTTGCTACGCAAGGGAGGATTGAGGATATAGGCATGGACGGAGAATGCCGCCTGGATCACACGCCCAACGCCGAAACCGCCGCGGCTATTCGGGAAGGCAGGGCCATGATGCGTGGTGAGATTCCCTCTCCGACCTTCCATTCCCTTGAGGAACTGCTGGCGGATCTGCGGAGTTAGGGCGTGCTTGCAGTCAAACGCACTACACGTTTCAAACATGAATTTGCCCTGGCGGAAAAACGGGGCAGGGATATGAGCAAAATCCTCAATGTAATGGGCTTGCTTATTAACGAACAACCGCTGCCTCTCCGCTGCAAAAACCACCCCCTGCACGGCGAATGGGAAGGAAGCTTTGATTGTCATGTTCAGGGCGATTGGGTGTTGATTTATGAAATCGACCCGGCGGCCGAAACCGTTACCTTTCATCGTACCGGAACCCACTCCGATCTGTTCTAATCGCTTCAAATCACACTCCTTTCTTCCACCCTTCTTAAAATGCGGCGCCAGGCACTGCCTGGCACCGGTGCGCTTACCCGTCAGAGGTACCAAGACCGGCAACACTGTTCACAGCCGGAACCAATTCGTTTTTATCATTGCTATCAGCATACTTCCTTCGGTATCAACCGCAGCCTGCGAATTGTATGATTGTTCAAAGTTATTTCCGTAATATAATAGAGCGGGCCGCCGCCATTTTTGACGAACTGGTGGTGGTCCTGGCGGAAAATCGCCAAAAAAAGACCCTCTTTCCCCTGGAGGGGCGGATAGCCATGGTTTCCCAACTGATCAAACCCGGCCCCCGACCCCCGGTATACGCTCCTGAGTTCTTCGGCCATAAAGGAGCTGGCCTCCTTCCACCGGGACCTTTCCGCCCTGGTTCCCCCTTTGGCGGCGGAGGCGCTGCGGAAGGTTTTTTAGAACTGGACCCCGCCGTAAGCCGGACCTGAGAGGCCGAAATTTGGAATGCCCCAAATTTTCTGGAAAAAATGACGTGAACGGGTTGAACATTTTGAAGATTATGATAGCATAAAAAATATGCAAGAGCCAAGAGCCAAGAGCCAAGAGCCAAGAGCCAAGAGCCAAGAGCCAAGATAATTATGACACCTCGTTAGACTTTGTCAAGCCCCTCTCGGGATTTTCCCCCATACTATTTGAATTTTTTCGTTATCTCCTTGTAGGCGGTCTCGCCTTTCTGGTTGATTTCGGCGTTCTCTACCTTACCAAAACAGTACTATTCTCATCCATGGGAACAGCGGGTATATTGCTTGCTACGGCAGTAGGTTTTATTGCTGGTCTTATTTTCAATTACATCTTTTCTTTGATTTTTGTATTTAAGCAAATTGACGAGAGCGCAAAACAGCATAAAATCCGTTCATTTATTTTATTCACGGTTATTGGCATTATCGGGCTTGCCTTAACAGAAACCGGTATGTATGCCGGTATTCGTATGTTTGGGCAGGAATGGTATCTCATCGTAAAAATTATTATCGCCGGAATTGTGCTTATGTGGAATTATTTGGCGCGAAAATTATTGATATTCAAAGGTGCAAAATATGGACAAAAGTAATGCGCCAAAAAAGTTCGCCGTAATAGGGGCTGGTCCCGCCGGTCTTACTGCTGCCTATAAAATAGTAACAGAAATACCGGGGGCTGATGTTTCTGTTTTTGAAGCAACTGACCGTATTGGCGGTATTTCCACCACTCTTTTCTACAAGGGTAATAGAATTGACATTGGCGGGCATCGCTTTTTTTCAAAGAGCTGCTTGGTAAATGATTTCTGGCAAGAAATGATGTCCCTTCAAGGAAACGGTGCGAAAGATGATATACTGCTTGGTACAGACAAAACATATGCAGTTGACGGCCCCGACCCCGAAAAAACCGATGAAGTCATGCTTATCCGCAACCGGGTTTCGCGTATATTCTACCGGAGAAAATTTTTTGATTATCCCATTAGCCTCAAAGCGCAGACTTTTATTAATATGGGATTTTTTAACACTGTTCTTGCAGGAATTAGTTTTCTGTATTCTTCAATAAAAAAGAGAAAAGAAAATTCCCTTGAAGATTTTTATATCAATCGTTTTGGGAAACATCTTTACCGCATGTTTTTTGAAGATTACACGGAAAAAGTTTGGGGAGTTCATCCTTCTAAACTTTCAGCTTCCTGGGGTGCACAACGGGTAAAAGAACTTTCGATAAGCGCCATCATAAAAGAAGCACTGGCAAAGATTTTTAATCCTCATCACAAGACAAATCAAACATCCCTTATTGAACAGTTTGTTTATCCCAAAATGGGCCCCGGTCAATTATGGAGTATCGTTGCCGAAAAAATACAAGGTTTAGGCGGGACAATTCATTACAATACAAAGGTTATTGGCATTGATGTTTTAAATGCTCAATCAAAGAATGTTACAGTTGAATGTAATGGGAAACGCGAAACAATTCCCTGTGATGTACTCCTTTCAACAATGCCTGTTAAAGACCTGATCGAAGCTATCAAAAACGGTAGCGGCGAAAAGGCGCCTGCTTCGATTGCCGATGCCGCAAAGGAACTGCCATATCGTGATTTTATCACCGTAGGTTTACTTCTCAAAAAGCTCAAGCTGCAAAATAAGACCAAAATAAAAACGCTTCAAAATATTGTGCCCGATTGCTGGATTTATATTCAGGAGCGGGATGTTCGTATTGGCAGGTTACAGATATTCAACAACTGGTCACCTTATATGGTAGCCGACCCCATGAATACCGTTTGGCTCGGGCTTGAATACTTCTGCAATGAGGGCGACGAAATGTGGAATATGAATGACAAGGACTTTATTGATTTTGCCATAGCTGAATTAGTAAAAATAAATATTATCGACAAGGAAGATGTACTTGATGCGACCCGTGTTAAAATTCAAAAAGCCTATCCTGCTTATTTCGGTTCATACAGCGAAATAGATAGTATAAAAACGTATCTTGATTCAATCGAAAACCTTTATTGTCTTGGAAGAAACGGTCAGCATAAATACAACAACATGGATCATTCTATGCTTACGGCAATGGAAGCCGTTAACATAATTAAAACCGGCGGTAAAGATAAAAGCGGTGTGTGGAATGTAAACACGGAGGAGGAATATCATGAAGAAAATACTCAATAGTCTAATCGAATATAAAAATACATTTGTCTCGATTTTTTCAGTCTTGATGTCGATAAGAAACGGCAATAAGATTTTTCTCAATTCGTTGGATAAACAAAGACGAAACGGATTTATTTTTCTGTGCGTGTTTTTGTCTTTTTATTGCAGTATTGTGTTTTTATTGCCTTCTTTTTCTGGTGGAATTATAATAAATGGTATAAAATTTATAGTCCAGTTTTCCATAATTTTACCTCTTTTGATACTTTTTTGCCATAAATTTGATAGATGTGTAATAAAAACCGGACAATCTCAACCTATCAGAAAAGAGACAGTCATCATATTTTCATCGGCATGTTTCTTAATTCTTCTTTTATCATTGCTGGCAAATTTCCCTGGTGCAAAATCGAATGATACAAAAGACCAATGGCAACAAGTGCAAACATTTAGTTTTAATGACTGGCATCCGGTAATTCACACTTTATTTATCTGGTTTGTAAGTAGAATAATCAACCATTATGCTTTTGTTGTTTTTGCTCAAATAGCAGTTTTTAGTTTTGGTGTTGGGTATTTTCTGGCAACTCTTGAGAAATGGGGTTTTTCAAAAAAAATAATATTACTAACCGGATGCTTTATTATTTTAAATCCCTATACACAGAATATCATGATGTATGCGTGGAAGGATTTAGCCTTTACTATCTGCATAACATATTTGTCAATAATGACGATAAACATTTATCTATCCGGCGGAGAATGGTTAAGAAAAACATCGAATGTAATTTTTTGTGCTTTACTTCTTGGTATTACCAGTAAAATACGGCACAATGGAATATTTTTCACAATACCTCTCGCGTGTCTTATACCAATATGTTATTTTCAAAAATATAAGAAATCTATTTTATGTTTAGTCTTGACTATTTTTGTTGTTTTTGCCATTAGATTTCCTCTTTATACTGCTCTAAAAGTCGAATTTCCACATAACGGTATTATAGAATCTGTTGGTATACCGATGACTATCATGGGTGATGTCATGGTAAAAGAACCTCAAAGTTTGCCAATGGAGGTAAAAGTATTCTTAAATGAAATTGCTACCGATGATGAATGGCATCAAAAATACCATGCCGGGGACTATAATTCGATAAAATTTAATTCAAATTCATCAGGTGTTGTTGCAAGTATTCCATTTAAAGACTTTGTAAATATGACAATAAAAACTATCAAAAGCAAACCCGGGCTTGCACTGGTTGCTGTTCGGGATCTAACGAAATTTGTTTGGGGATTAGATGGCACAGTAGATATGGTTGGTGTTCCTGTAGACACTACATCAGAAACAAACTTACTAAAAAAAATATTAAATAAAGGGGTTCGTGCTTATGACGCAATAGCACTTAGTTTTTTACCTTTGGCATATCTCTGGACTAAAATAGGCTGGAATATGTTTTTGCTCTTATTGTTTGGCTTAATGGCATTCGCAAAAAATGGGAAGAATATCTTGGTTTTAGTTATGCCGTCTGTTGCCCATAATTTAGGAACTATGCTGTTATTAAGTGGAGAAGACATTCGGTTTTTTCATTTTAATGTAGTGATTACCGTGCCGCTTATTTTAGTATTGTTATCTAAAAAGGAAAATGAATATTCTAATTAAACAAATCATGAAAAAACATTTATAAAGCCGCTTCGCGGCTGGGGCATTCCAAACTTCGTATAACGAGGGTGTAGGAAAAGCCATTTTGCAGAAAAAACACGCCTCTAAATGAGTGTTTAATAGTAGTTTTATGGCATGCAAGCCTTTTCCGACAGTCTCAACATACGCTATACGTTGCGCCGGGGGCTTGAAAATGTATAGTTTTTTCTGATAAAATGCATATTAATACAATTCTTGGAGGAAATTAATGAATTTGAGAAAAAAGGCGCTGTTTTTAGCGGCCTGTCTGGTTTCGGCAGCCTTGGTGTTTTCCTTTGTCGGCTGTAAAAAGAAGGAAGGAGGGGGGGCCGCCCAGGGTGGGGTAAAACATCTGATCATCGCGGTTAATCCCGATTATGAGAGCTTTGATCCCGGCATTGCCTATGAACCCTATGGGTCCATGGTTATCCACGCCTGTTATGATAACCTGGTTGAATTTGAGGGGAGCCTGGAAAATCTGAAACCCGCGGCGGCGGAAAGTTTTACCGTCTCCGCGGATGGTCTAACCTACACCTTTAAGCTGCGGAACGGCCTTAAATTTGTAAGCGGCAATGCCTTTACTTCGGCGGATGTCAAGTGGAGTATTGAGCGGGGCATCAACCTCAAGGGGAATAGCGCCTTTATGGCCGATGGGATCGCCGGTATTGATACCCCCGATGCGGGCACCGTGGTATTTCGCCTGAAGGAGAAGGAGCCCGCTTTCCCCATCATGCTGGCATTCAACTTCTTTGCCATCCTTGACAGTAAGGCCGCCGCCGCCCAGGGGGCTACCAGCGCCGCCAATGCGGCCACGGCGGATACTGCCAAGATCTGGCTCGATACCAACTCGGTAGGCTCAGGTCCCTATCAGATCGAGTCCTATACCCCCCAGGTTGAGGTGGTATTGGTGCGGAATCCCCATTATTGGGGTACGGCGCCCTATTATGATCGAATCACCATCAGCACGGTGGTGGATTCTAATACCCAGTTGATGATGCTCCAAAAGGGAGATGTGGATATTGCCTATAACCTGGAGGCGGAGCAGATCAAAGGCCTTTCAGGAGCCTCGGGGATCACCATTAAGGATGCCCAATCACTGACCGCAAGCTTCCTGCTGATGAACCGGGATGCCAAAATCGGCGGGCCCGTGGCAAACCCCAGGGTCCAGAAAGCAATACGGCTGGCGCTGGACTATCCGGGGATTCAGACGATTGCCGGGCCGGGTATGAATACCCCCAGCGCCCCCTTCCCCCTGGGGCTCTTTGGCTCCCTCCCCCCGGCTGATGTTTCAGGATACCCCAAGGCAGCGGAAGCCAAGGCGCTGTTAGCCGAAGCCGGCTATGCCAATGGGTTTTCAACGAAACTCTATGTTCCTACCAATAATGTGGTGGGGGTAGAGCTGCTTACCCTGGCCCAGAAGATTCAGAATGACCTCAGGGCCATTGGTATTCAGGCGGATCTGGTTCCCGAAAACGTGACCATCTCCCTGGAAACCTATCGGACCGGCCGGCAGCCCCTGGGCCTGTGGTATTGGAGCCCGGATTATCCTGATAACAGCAGCCAGCTTGCCTTCCTGCCGGGGAACACCGTGGGGCTTCGGGCCAACTGGACCGCCGAGAGTAATCCCGGCCTGACCGCCTTGGGCAAGCAGGTTGCCTCGGAGTCGGACAATGCTAGGCGCGCCGCCCTGTTTGGCCAGATTCAGCAGGCTATGATTGAGGATAGCCCCTTCGCCATGCTGCTCCAGCATACCAGCCAGTACGCGATACGCAGCGGCCTGACCGGGGCGGATTATCTCGAGCTGTATCAGTTGGATCTCAAGCGGATCACACAGTAAAGAAACGGTGCTGCGTTATATAGCAAGAAGAATAGTATTTCTCTTCTTTCTGATGATAGGTATATCCTTCATCGTCTTCCTGCTGTCCCACGCAGTACCCAGCGATCCGGTGGTCGCCAATTTAAGCCAGCGGAATCTGTCGAATCCTGAGATGGTGGCGGATTTCCGGGCAAAATGGGGGCTGGATAAACCCCTGCATCTTCAATATGTGACCTACCTGGGAAACCTTCTGCGGGGGGATATGGGGATGTCTCTCCGGACCCAACGGCCGGTGTTTGACGACCTGACCCGGTATTACCCTGCCACGGTGGAGCTTGCCTGTTTCGGCATCCTCTTCGCGGTGGTTTTCGGCATCCTCTTTGGGGTGATTTCCGCCATAAAGCGGAATACCCTGGGGGATCACCTGCTGCGGGGGATCTCTGTTTTTGGGGTTTCGGTGCCCTCCTTCTGGCTGGCGCTGATCATGCTCTATGTGTTTTATCTGACCCTGGGTATTGCCCCCGGTCCGGGCAGGATCGCCGCCCGGATAGTACCGCCCCCTCATTGGACCGGGTTCTTTACCATTGATGCCCTTATAATAGGAGATTTCAGGTTGTTCATGGACGCCCTCAGTCATTTGGTCCTTCCCGGTATCTGCCTGGGGATGTTTACCATGGGCCTGATAACCCGCACCACCCGTTCCAACTTGCTGGAGATCCTCTCCCAGGATTATATCCGAACCGCCCATGCCAAGGGCCTACGGGAGCAGGATGTGATCCGTAAACATGCCCTGGGTAATGCCCTGATCCCGGTGGTAACGGTTATTGGGGTGGGCTTCGGCAACCTGCTTTCGGGGATGGTTCTGGTGGAAAGCATCTTTGCCTGGCCCGGGATCGGCCAATACGCCTTTCAGTCCGCCCAGAACCTGGACTTTCCCGCCATTGTGGGGGTATCCCTGTTGATTGCCCTGAACTATGTCGGCATCAACCTGATAGTAGACCTGCTCTACGGGTTCCTTGATCCCCGGGTACGGTATCAATGACACCATTCATGCGTCTGCTCAAACAGAATAAGCTCTTCGCCTTTGGACTGGGGGTATGCAGCCTCTGGATAGTAATCGCTGCGATTGCCCCGCTGATCGTCCCCTTCGATCCCCTGGCCCAAGACCTGGGCGCCCGGTTTGCCAAACCCGGGGGCAGCCATCTCTTTGGTACCGACAGCCTGGGCAGGGATATCCTGAGCCGGGTGCTGATGGGGAGCCGTATCTCCATTGAAGGGGGGCTCTTAACCATCATTTTCGCCTCCCTGGCAGGGGCGGTTTACGGGGGAATCGCCGGTTTTGCGGGGGGCCTCCTGGACGAGCTTATGATGCGCCTCTCCGAACTGGTCCAGGCTTTTCCCACCATCATCCTGGCCATGGTGATCTCCACTGCCCTGGGGCCCAGCCTCTTCCACACCCTTCTGGCCATGGTGATTGTCTGGTGGCCCAACTATGCCCGGGTCATGCGGAGTATGGTCATCCAGGTCAGGTCCAACGAGTATATCGAGGCGTCAAAATCTATGGGGGCCTCGTCATTCCGGATATTCTTTAAGGAAGTGTTGCCCAACAGCATCGGTTCCATCATCGTCCTTGCCACCGTAGACTTTGGAAACGCGATTCTCCTTTTTTCGGGACTCAGCTTCCTGGGTTTGGGCGCTCCCCCGCCCACCGCCGAGTGGGGGGCCATGGTGTCCGACGGCGCCAATTACCTGACCTACTGGTGGATCGCCACCTTCCCCGGTCTGGGGATCCTTACCATGTCCATGGGCGCCAACTTCATTGGCGACGGCGTGCGGGATTTTCTGGACCCGAAACTGCGGAAGCAGTTATAGGAACACCCCCGGTACATGCTAAACTTGACCCATAAATCAGCGTATAACGAAGGATTAAGAATTTTTAACCGCAAAGGCGACAAAGGCGACGAAGGAAAGAAAATGGTAACCCAAGAACAAGAGAATCTAGCTAAAAAAAATACGGAATTGGTGCTTGGAGGATCCTCTTCTTCCCCTTAGTCGCCTTCGGCGCCTTTGCGGTTTTTCTTCTTCGTTTTTGATTTGTGGGTCAAGTTTAGGGTACATGGCACGCTGCCAGATGTCCATCCTCCCCGACATTTCGCAGGATTGGCTCCTCGCTGACGCAACGGGGCGTTTTATAGGGACAGCGGGTGTGGAACCGGCAGCCCGCAGGCGGGTTTGACGGAGAGGGCACATCCCCTTGCAGGATGATCCGGTCCACCCCGTTCCCGGGGATGGCCGAAAGCAGGGCCCGGGTATAGGGGTGCAGGGGGGATGCGTAAATAGCGTCATGGCTTCCCACTTCCACCAGCTTGCCCAGATACATGACCCCTACCCGGTCGCTGACATGGTGCACCACACTGAGGTTATGGGAGATAAAAAGGTAGGTCAGGTGATAATCACCCTGGAGGTCCGAGAGGAGGTTGAGAACCTGGGCCTGGATGGATACGTCCAGGGCAGAGACCGCTTCGTCACAGACTATCAATTCCGGGTTCAGCGCCAGCGCCCGGGCGATCCCCACCCGCTGCTTCTGCCCCCCGGAAAGCTCGTGAGGGTACCGGGAAAGGTGGTACTTCGAGAGCCCGACCCGCTCCAGGAGAAACCGGATCTTCTGCCGCCGCTCTTCCGCAGTGCCAACCCGGTGTATCCGGAAGGGCTCCAATAGAATATCCTTTACCTTAATCCGGGGGTTGAGGGAGGCGCTGGGGTCTTGAAAGATGAACTGCATCTTCTTGCGGAATTTTTTTAGTTCCCCCTTCTTGAGGGCCGCTAAATCCTGTCCGTCAAAGATCACCCTTCCCGCATCCAGGGGATACAGGGAGATCAGGGAACGCCCCAGGGTGCTCTTCCCGCAGCCGCTTTCCCCTACCAGGCCGAAGGTCTCACCCCGGCGTATATCAAAGCTGACATTATCCACCGCCTTAACAGAGCGCCTGTTCCAAATCCGGCCGTCCCGCAGGGGAAAGTACTTACGCAGGCCCTGAGCCTGAACCATCACATCCATCATAACCTCCGGATCAGAGCTGCCTCATGAAGCAGCGGACAAAACGTTCATTTTCTGCCTCCCTAAGCGGGGGCACCTGTTCCCTGCAACGGGGCTGAACATATTTGCACCGGGGGGAAAAGGCGCAGCCCGGGGGCATATCAAAGGGATTCGGCACCGTTCCATCGATAGCAAAGAGCCGGTCCTTGGGCTTGCCGATATCGGGGATAGAGAACAGGAGTCCCTCCGAATAGGGATGGAGCGGCGCATTGAAGAGCCTGTCCACCGGGGAGACCTCCACTACCTGGCCCGCATACATAACCGCCACCCGGCTGCAAAGCTCCCCAATCACCCCCAGGTCGTGGGTAATAAAGATGATAGACGAACCGGTTTCCCGGCGCAGCTCCTTCATCAGTTCCAGAATCTGCGCCTGGATGGTAACGTCCAGCGCGGTGGTGGGTTCATCCGCAATGAGCAGTTTGGGCTTACAGGAGAGGGCCATGGCGATCATCACCCGCTGGCGCATACCCCCGGAAAGCTGGTGGGGGTATTCCCGCAGTCCCTGCCGGGGATTAGGGATTCCCACCATGGTCAGTAACTCCAGAGCCCGCTCCTGGGCCGCTTTCTTGCTGAGCCCCTGGTGGAGTATCAGGGGCTCCATGATCTGATCGCCGCAAGTGTGGATGGGGTTGAGGGAGGTCATGGGCTCCTGGAAGATCATGGCAATCTCATTCCCCCGAATCCGGCGCACCTCCTCCATGGGCAGGGTCAGCAAATCCCGTCCGTTAAAGGAGATACTCCCCCTCAGGATTTTCCCCGGCGGGTTCGGGATAAGCCGCATCACCGCCAGGGCGCTCACGCTCTTGCCGCTGCCGCTTTCCCCCACCAGCCCAAGGGTTTCACCTTCCCCCAGGCGGAGGGAGAGGCCCCGAACCGCATGGTGTATCCCCTCCTGGGTATGGAACTGAATATCAAGATTATCAATATGAAGCAAGGGCTGCATGGCTTATGATACCGGGTCCGGGGGTTTTACCACAAGCGTATTATACGGGTCGTATAACGCCTATTATACGGAGCGTGCAATGCCTATTATACGCTCCGTATATTGCCTATTATATGGCCCGTATAATACCTATTATACGACCCGTGCAACGCCTACTATTGGCTCCAGCCGGCAGTTCTCTACATGGTCTCCAAAAACGGTATCCCGATAAGGCCTAGCGCATCCCGCAGTACCCGCAGCACTCCCTTGGACAGGGCTAGTCTACCTGCCGCCAGATCGGGGGAAGCGGCGTTGAGGATGGGGCAGTCGTGGTAGAAGCGGCTGAAGCCCTTGGACAGATCGTAGAGGTAGGCCGCCAGAATGGATGGGTCCATACGGGCTGCGGCATCCGCCACCGCATTGGGATAGGCGGAGATGGTCTTGACCAGTTCCCATTCGGCGTCACTGCCGAGCAGTTCCGGTTTGATGTTACCCGTAGTATTACTGTTTGCCTTGCGGAGTATGGACGAAATTCGTGCGCCCATGTATTGGAGGTAGGGGCCGGTGTTGCCGTTAAAGGACAGGGACTCCTTAGGGTCGAAGAGCATGTCCTTGGCGGGAGTCACCTGTAAAAGGTAGTAGTGGAGGGCGCCCAGGGCGATCTTCTCCGCCACCTCTGCGGAATCCCCTACCGCCTCTTCCCGGTCCTTGCTGCGGATCTCTTCCAGGGCCAGGTCCTTCAAACTGTCGATAAGGTCGTCGGCATCCACCACAGTACCTTCACGGCTCTTCATCTTCCCCTCGGGGAGGTTTACCATGCCGTAGGAAAGGTGATAGAGGTTATCCGCCCACCGGTAGCCAAGCTTTTTCAGGATGGCGAAAAGGACCTGGAAGTGATACTGCTGTTCGGAGCCTACCACGTAGACCATGCGATCAAAGGGCCAGTCGTTGTGCCGGAAAATGGCGGTGCCGAAATCCTGGGTGATGTAGATTGAGGTGCCGTCCTTGCGGAGGAGGATTTTTTTGTCCAGCTTTTCCGTGTTGAGATCTACTGCAACTGCACCATCGGGCTCCCGGTAGAATATCCCTTTTTCCAATCCCTTGTAGACCTCGTCCTTCCCCAAGAGGTAGGTTTTGCTTTCGTAGTAATACTGATCAAAGGAGATGCCGGTGCGTGCATAGGTTTCCTTCATGCCGTTTACGGTCCAGTCCTTCATCTTCTGCCAGAGTTCCACCGTTTCCGTATCCCCGGCCTCCCACTTACGGAGCATCTCCTGAGCCCGTACCTCTGCTTCTTTGTCCTCTTGGGACATTTGATGGTATTTGACGTAATAGTCCCCCACAAAGTGATCGCTTTTGATGTGTTCGGATTCCGGCGTTTTGCCCCCGCCCTGTTCCTTGTAGGCCAGCATGGACTTGCAGATGTGGATGCCCCGGTCGTTGATGATGCAGACCTTGCGCACTGTTGCCCCGCAGGCTGCGAGGATTCGGGAGATGCTCTCCCCCAGGATGTCGTTCCGGAGGTGCCCCAGGTGGAGGGGCTTGTTGGTGTTGGGGCTGGAAAATTCCACCATGATGCGGGAAGCGGCCAGGGTTCCCGGACGGCCCACCGGGACGCTTTCGTCCGCCATGCGGGCAAGGACGGCGGCGGTTACGGAGGGGCGGTCAAGGCGCACATTCAGGTAGGGGCCTTCGGCGGCGAAAGTCCCGGCGGCCTTGCCCGTAGCATTACTGTCGTCAGCATTAGTGTCGGCGCTTAAGGCGGTGGCGACCATCTGCGCGATCTGGGGCGGGCCTTTCCGTAATAGTTTAGCGAAACTGAACATGGGGAAACCCAGATCGCCCAGTTCCGGCTTGGGGGGTGTCTCGGCGATCACCTGGGCGGGATCAATGTGTCCCTGTGTACCGGTATCGGCAAGTATGTGTTCCAGGGCCCGGACTATCCGGGTTTTCCAAGCGGGAACTTGTTCCCGCCCGTCTCTTATCTCATCCATAACATAATCCTTCAGACTAGTAAGTCTGTGTTAAAAATATCCCATCACGGCAAGCATCCGAGTATAATCGGCAGGGCCTTCCCGCCGGAATGAGCCCAAATGTTCATCCATAAAAGTACAGTTCTCGCAATACGCGATGTTCCGTACCCCCGCATTGACCAGAAGCCGGGCATTGGCGGCCTGTAGGTCCAGGGCGGGCCGGTTTCCATTGCGCTTAACCACCGGTCCCAAGGCATCGCCCGGGTATTCCCCGGCCGCCCCGCCGAATTCCGCCTCAAATAAAGCGGCCCGTTCCTCATCTACCTGATAACAACAGGGGTGAATGCAGGGCCCCAGCAATGCCGCCGCCGCTTCCGGCCTGGTCCCCCAGCGCTCAGCCATCAGGGACAGGGCATTGAGGACTATCCCGGTGCCCTTCCAGCCGGAATGGAGGAGGGCAGAGGCGCCTGATGCCGTATCGTAGAGAAACACCGGGAGGCAGTCAGCCACGGTTACCGAAAGGGCGATATCCCGATCCCGGCTTACCATGCCATCCGCCTCGGGGCGATCGAAGCTGCGGCCTTCCACCGCCAGCACCCTGCGCGAATGGACCTGGGTACAGCTCCGCACCTGCTCCGTTTCAAGCCCCAGGGACCGGAAGAAGCGGGCGCGGGTATCACCCGGACCTATGTCCGCGTTGTCAGAATATACCATATTTCCCGCGGTACGGGAAGAAATGACGCAGCCGATCTCCGTTACCGCCTTGCCGTTCAGCATCAAAGGCAGCCGTGCGTAAGAGGGGAATGGATCAAATGAAAGCGTAAAAGGGTAGAGTCGGACTGAAGTCCGTTGAACCTTGGTTCGGTGCAGCATTATCATCCGGCCTCCATGACGGTAATCTTATCCATAAGTTCCAGGGTCCTGGTCAGTGTTTTAATAGCAATACTAACGCTGTCGTCCGGGGATTCGGTCAGTATGCCCCCCAGGACCCTCACCATACTGATAAGGGAATTCCTGATATGCCCTGAGATCTTCGCCGCTTCGTCCGCCGCCTCGTTCTCCACAAGCTGGAGCTTATGCCGCTTCACCGAAAGGGATGACATGTCCATAAGAGCGGCGGCATACCGTTTCCCCAGTTCCCCCGTGTCCGAGACGTCCCCCTTGAAGCGGCTGATGTGTGTATCAATCTTGAAAAGCGTATTGTAGGCCTCAGAAAATTCGGCGCGGCTTTCCTTCAGGAGGGGCCGGAGAACCGGATCCAAGTCCGGGAGAAACACCGCGGAATGGAAAGCCTTCAAAAAGGAAAGGCCGAAAGCCCCCTGGAGGGGAATCCCTTCCTTCGGCTCGGTGATGGCGGCCGCATTGACGGCTTGCAGTTTCGCGCTCTTAAAGAAGTCCCGGAAGTCCGCCATCAGTTCCTCTTTGCGGCGCTTGTAAAGGTAAACGTTGAACTGTTCCTCCACGGTATGTTTCCAGTATTCCTTGTACAGGCTGAACCAATCCTCGCCGCCGCTTACCGGCTTGGGAAGGATGCTCATATCCTTTTCCGCACAGCGAAGTATCCTGTTCAGGGGTACAGTTTTATTGAAGGTACGGATCACGGTCAGAGCCTGCTGCGCCTGGGTGAGGAGCGCCGTCATTTCCTCTTCCATGTTAAACTCCGGCGTCCCCGCCTTGTCCTGGAGGATGAATATAAAGAGGGACTCCAGCAGGGTCAGGGGGGGAGCGTCCTTTAGGGAATAGAGGATGTTGTTCAGATTACGGAGGTAATTGTTTACGAGGTGGGCGGAACATGCCAGCCCGTTCTCCTGCGGGGCGGCCCCTTGCCGGGCCTTTCGGATTGAAAAGGAAACCAGGAGCCGGTCAAACAGGAATGCCGAAAGCTCCTTCAGGTAGTGCAAGGTACGGACGTTATAGTACATCACCGCCCGCTGTTCATCGGTGATGGATGTAATGCACTCATCCATGGCCTCCAGGGCCAAAGCCCGCAGCACCGCATTGTCGGCGTCGGGATGTCGTTCCGCTAATCTTTGGGGGTCCGTTTCCGCCAGCAGGCGGCGGTGGATGTCCTCAATCTCCAGGGAGGCGAGGAAGGCATAGAAAGCCCCCTTGTCCCGGTTCACGCTCATATCCAGGGCATCGTAGAAGAAGCGGGCACTTTCCTTCAGGTTACTTGCTTTTCGGTGGAAGGCCGGGAGCAGCAGGTCATGTTCATAGTCGTAGATACCCGGGGATTGTTCCTCAATGAGCCGCCCCAAGCGGGCTATCTGCTGGTTCAGGAACATCTGAATGGGCGGTTTCCCCCGGAAGAGGCCGGCAAACCAGAAAAAAAGGCGGGAATACCAGGGCAGTGCGGCATACTTCTTTTTGAGATCCGCAGGACCCATAGGGCCCGCAGCATCCAGGCTATCGGCGTCATTATACAGGGGCTGATTGGCAGTACCGGCCTGAGCGCCAAGCTTTTCCAGGAGGCTCTTCCGCTCATCCATGGGCAGCGCGGCGGCAAGGCGGTTAAAAACGCCGTTCTCTTCCATATATAGTGATACTATACGGTGTATAGGCGTGATCGGTCAACGATGGGGTTTACCGCGCTGCCTTTACCAGCGAAACTCCCTGTTCCCCAAGCAGCGTTCTTTTTCCGCCGGGATATCTTCATCGGTAATCACCGTGTATCGGCAATTTGCCTGCTATACCTTAAACACCTTCATCACCTCATCCCCCAGGTGATTAATCACCTTGACTGCTATGCGGCCGGAGGCGGGGCGGTCGAAGGGGCGGGATTCGTCGCTGTTGAGGCTGGTCCAGGCGTCTTCGTTTATTTCGGTTTTGAGGCTGCGTTTAAGGGCGCCGTAGGGATCGCCTGCGCCAAGGAAATAGGCGTGGCGGACAAAGAAACTTTCCTGGTTATAGTCGGTGTCGATGAACCAGCAGGCAATACCATCGGCGTTATCGGACTCAACTTTCCCGGTATTGGGATGGAACACATCGACTCCGTTAAGATGAACGACAATTTGTTTATTTTCCCCTTTCTTTATTTCAATGTCCGGCTCGCCAAAGATGACAAAGAGGTTACCCTTGCCGTTATTTCGTAAATCGCCGGCCATGTGGAGATCGGCGTTCATGCGGGCCTTGAGGATTTTGATTTTGCCCAGTTTATCAAATTCGGTGGAATGGGCGTCGTAATTAAAAGCGCAGGTGATGAGCACATCGAAGTTTGCTTCCGCAGCTTCATTGGCGGCTTCCACCAGGTCAGGACGGGTTACGGTTCCGAATTCACCGCCGATAAAGATAGCCGCCCGGCGATTGGCCTTGCCTTCAAGGTAGGTTCCCTCGGCGCAAATGAGACAACCCGGCCAGGGAGCAAGGGAACGAAAATCAATTTTGTCATCCTTATGCGCCTGTTGCACGCCGGCCGTTTTAAGGTTTTCAAGAATGATGGCCGTGAAATTTTTATCCCCGCCATAGGATGGGGTTCGTTCCGCAACTTCGCCGACATTAGTAACACGGTCAGCAGTAATAACATCACCATTTTCATCAAGGTCGAGAACCCGGTGGGGGGATATACTTTCCACCGTAAAAGGCCCTGCCACCCGGACTTTTCGCTTATCTTCATAGGGCTTGTCGTAGAGATATTCAAATTCCGCTTTGGCGGCTATGGACGCATCGATTTCCTTTTGCCGCCGTATACGAAGGTTCCACCATTCGGCATGTAATTTTTTTGCTCCGGCACTCCATTCTTTTGATGCTTCCCGCGGAATTTCCCAGTCCTGCCATTTTTGTTTTAATGATGAATTTAATTGTTCACGTATAGGCTCAAGCTGCAGTTGGAATTTTTCCCAGATAACATCAATCTCAGTATTATTGGCGATGGATTTAAGGGTGATGTGCGGCACCCGTTCATACACAAAACCCTGACGGATACGTCCATAGGTTGGCGTCCTGGCGGGCACTGTTTGGGTGATCTCCCCTTCCTTTTGCTGCCCATCAACCGAATCGGCGAGGAGATAATAGGGATAGCGGGCGCCCATGATACGGGAACGGGCCAGCGCAAGGGCAACACGGGAAGTGTCGATAGTGATCCAGCGGCGGCCCCACTGTTCCGCCACATAGGCGGTAGTCCCGGAACCGCAGGTGGGGTCGAGGACGAGATCGCCGGGGTCGGTGGTCATGAGGAGGCAGCGTTCTATTACGGAATTTGCTGTTTCAACAATGTATCTTCGAGTAGAGCGCATTAAAGAATCAGTCCAAAAATTGTTAATAGGCATTACAGGATAATCATCTATATACATTACATATGCAAGATTTTTTCCAGTTGGTATAATTCGATTGGCATATATTACTCGTTGCATTAATGCGAGATTTGTTGACCACTGTCTATCGGAGGGTGGAAAATAATTCTTACCTTCAACGATAAGAGGTTTTTCCCGATGCAGTGGATTGTTATGTTGCGAACATGGATTTGATTGCTTAAATACTTTAGCATCATTGGGGATTAAATTTGCATCATCCTTTTCTTCTTTAGACATTGCCCGTCTTTTACCATCTGAATTTTCAACCTGATCATACCGTTCTCCTGTTGATTCCCCAATGCCTACAGTTTTCCCCCAAAAAAGTTGTCTATATTTTAATGTTTCTTTGTTTCGAGCGTAAAACAATATAAAATCTGATGTTGAAGGTAAATAATTTGAGGTAGCGGTCCCACCTTTTTTTAGTAAAATTTCACAGACAAAATTATCTTCATCAAATACTTCATCCATCAATGTCCGTACCCGATGAACATTTTCATCCCCTATCTGCACAAAGATAGACCCGGACTCATGGAGCAGTTCACGCGCCACAGTCAGACGGTCACGGAGATAGGCGAGGTAACTGTGAATGCCTTCCCGCCAGGTATCGCGGAAGGCTTTAACCTGTTCGGGTTCACGGCTGATATGCTCGGGATTTCCGTCTTTGACATCACGGCTTGTGGTGGACCATTGAAAATTGGAATTGAACTTTATGCCGTAGGGCGGGTCAAGGTAAATACATTGAACCTTGCCTTTTAAGTCCTCCCGTTCGGAAAGGCTTGCCATTACCTTGAGGCTGTCCCCCAGGATCATGCGGTTGGACCAGTTTTGGTCATGCCGGTAGAATTCGGTTTTGTCGGCGCCTTCGGGGATGCCGTTAAAATCCGCAAAGAGGTCTATTTGAATGTCGGAAGCTTTGCGATCCACTTCACTTCGTTTGACGAGGTCATCGATAATTACTTTGGGGTTTACCTTTTCCTGTATGTACAGCGGAGGAACCTGTATCACTAAATCAGACCGGTTTTGTTCGTCCTTGCCGCGCCAGACAAGCTGGGGGTCAAGGTCGCGGTTGCGGCGTTCGTATTCTTTGTGGATGGGCCGCTTGGTCTTGTCATCGACCAATGCCTGGTATTCGGCGGCGGGGATGTTTTTGCGCTTGGCCTCGGTGTGGGTTATGGTGGCGATGGTTTTTGGGGCGGGGGTCTTAGGCATGGGACGGCTCCTCTATTTCTTCATAAGCGATACAATGTTTAATTGCACTTTCGTGATTGATAACATATATTGTTGGTTGCCATATTTTCTTGAAATATACCGGTAAGGATTGTTCAATTGACCGCTTTATCGGCCTGCACCATTTCTGTTCATGATTACGCACAACCAAAATAAATAGTAGCGAAACCTTCTCCAATTCCTCAAAACACTCCGGCAATTTGTCTGCAACAACTCCAATGTGTACCGCTGACAATAAATTTAACGAGTGAATGAACTTTTCGCATATCTCATCAATTTCATTTTCGTACGGTTGTGGTGAATTCACCGGATGAGCAATTGTTGTTTTTGCTTCGATGAAGAGCAAATGCATATTTTCACGACGAATAAATTCAACCGAGCGAATACCCCCGCCACAGGCTAACCGTGCAGGCGATTCTTCAATAACATACGCATTGTCAGGGATGAAGTTCATACCGCTGTAACGCGGGAATTTATCAAGTACCATTCCCCAACCCCTTTTCTATTTCCCGCTCATACAGATTGACCTGCTCTGCTGTTAAAGTGTTCGGTGAGAGTAAGTCGAACCGATCGCTTTTATCGTATCTAATTTGCTCTCCATCTTTGAACAGCGAATAAAACATAACCTCATTATCGGTTTTTCGATTAACGGCAAAGTAGCTCGCCAATATTTCGCTGTGCGTGGCAATAAATACCTGCACCCCCCCGCGCTGAAGTTCGAGGAGTATATCCACAAGCACTGACATAAGTTCGGGATTAATGCTTGCTTCCGGTTCGTCCCAGAATAACACGCTTCCGCTTTCAAGTAGTCCATTTCGGAGCAGTTTCCACAACAAGCCGAACTTTTGGAAACCGGATGCTTCGAGTGAGAATGGTATTTTCTGTCCATCAGTCTTGACGATAAAGAAAGTGTCACTTTCATAAATTACCTCGCCCATAATGACAGATTTTATTCCATCAAGTAGTTTTGAAGCGTTAGGAGTAATTTCGTGGGTTTCACCCAATTCGGCTTTTGATAGTATATCTATCTGCGTCTTATCGAATGGGATTTTACGTTCACGTTCCAATGCTAAAAACCCTTTTGAGTGCTGAAGCATTTCGGTAATCGGAATAAATACACTCTGAACTTTTTGTTTACACCATTGAGCGAATGCAGTGTTCTTGGGCTTGTTTTCACCAATTTCGTGTAGTTTAATAGAAGACAGGCTATCAGGTACAGAAACTTCTAATGCAGGGTATTTGTCGCTTATTGTGTTGCTGAATAGCCGAATAGTAGAATTGAAATTTTTATTACCTCCGTTATCAGCTTGTATGACCATAAAATAGTCGGCAAGAATGAAATTCGTCCTGTACGGTGTTTCTGCACTACGATTAAGTTGAAGATTCCCATTGTGTTCCAAGACGCTTTTATTTGAAAACTCGCAAGCCCAATACAGCACTTTCAACAGTGTTGTCTTTCCAGTCCCATTACCACCAATAAGAACATTCAGACCGGGACAAAAGTCCACAACAAACTCGCCCTTGAACACCAAAAAATCTTTTATCTCCACGCGATTAATTGCCATTGCTATATCCTCCTCCGAAATATTTACCCACCACCTTCGCAAAGTCCTCCTCTATATCATACACATATCTGAATTCCGCGAAACCCCATCTCCCATATACCGCCAGCCGGTTAACCCCCGGAACCCAAAAACTCTCCATGGTGAGCTTCTTTTCCTTGGCGTCTTCCTTGCGAAACCCCTTAATTTCCACAATCAAATGCAGGGGATCATCTTTGCCGTGACCATCGTCCAAGACGACAATAAAATCCGGGAAATAGGTATGGTTTTGTGAGCCAAAACGGTAGGGGACTTCAAAGCCGAGGCCCTGGTTTTTCACATAGGCCAGAACCGCCGGGTGGGCTTCCACTACCCGGCAGAACTCGCTTTCCCAATCGCTGTCGGTGATGACCCAATTGATGTGACACTTGCGGGAATCGGTCTGCCAGCGGGTAGTTTTGCTAGTGGTAAAATTGACGTGGATGGTGGAACCTTCGGGGTTGTAGGGGTCGAGGAGGGCTTTGATGGGCTTTTGCTTTTCGCCGATAAAGTATCGGCTGATGGCGGCTTCGATACGGTTGCAGGCTTCATCGGCCAGTTCCTGATACAGGAGCATGGCGGGGTATACGCCGCCTTTGCAGATAAGGTATGTATCAAGCCATTCGGCGGTGATTTTCTTTAGGTCGCCAAAAAGGTGGTAGCGGATTTCTTCGTTGCTGTCCCGGAATTTTGTTTCAAGAAGCCGCTGGGTTAGTTTGTAACAAATGGCGGCGGGCCGCACGGCGTCCAAATGTTTTACATCAAGGTCGGCGGTTTCTCCGATGATC
This sequence comes from Spirochaetia bacterium, assembly GCA_025997715.1. Lineage (GTDB taxonomy): Bacteria > Spirochaetota > Spirochaetia > Treponematales > Breznakiellaceae > Termitinema. The sequence goes on along the minus strand of BNUY01000013.1, from coordinate 7,372 downwards.
CCGGCGGTTTGAACTTTGGTGGGGCCGACGATGGATGGGGTAAGGACGTATTCGGAATCCTTGGTGAATTGGGCTTTGAGGTGTTCCCGGGGTAATTCGGCGCGGTACCCGGCAACCCGGGGGAAGCGGATTTCCAGGCTGTCCCGTTCGGGGCTGACGGCGCGGACGCTGATGGTTTCGCGGGGCGGCTTGGGCTCAACAATCTGGGGCTTGGCGGTAAAGTCAAAGGGGATGCCCAGCACATCGGCGTATTCCACATTGAAAAGGCCGGCCTCGTTTAAGTCGTAGGACTGGCGCCGTAATGCGCGGCCTATGACCTGCTCGCAGAGAAGCTGTGTGCCAAAGGCGCGGACTCCCAGCACATGGGTAACCGTGTTGGCGTCCCATCCTTCGGTGAGCATTGAAACGGAAACAACACAGCGGATAGAATCGCCCAGGCGATCCTGCTTGCCTACGGTGTTCATCACTTCCCGCAGGAGTTCCTGATCGGTGATAGCCGCCGCTTCAACACGGTTTCCGGTACGCTGTACTATTTCGCTCCTGAAGCGTTCTATTTCATCCTTTGCGGCAAAACGAAAGGTGTCATCCAGGCTATCACCGGATTCAAGCTGTTGGCTGTCAATTAAAAGAGTGTGGGGACGGCCCAGGGGATTACCGTCTTCATCAAAATTGCTGAACAGAGGGAGGCGGCCCATTTCCAAATTTCGCTCGCCCTTTTCATTTTCGCGATAGAAGCCCGAGACATAATCGTAGATCAACTTTGAACTCGCAGTATTGTTACACACGATAATAAAACAGGGTGGAACCGTGATGTTGGCGGCTTTCCACAGGGTAAAGGTCTTTTCATAATGACCATAGAGGGCTTCAAGCGCGGTATAGAGTTCCCTGGGGAGGAGCATGGGGTCAAGGGCGCCTGAATGGGCCCGGCTTTTTTTGGGCATCCTGGGGCCAATATGTTCCCAGAGGTTCCGGTATTTGGGAGCTTCCTCGCCGGGGATATTATCGGACACGGGAACCCGGGGCAGTTTTACGATGCCGCATTCAATAGCGTCCATAAGGGAAAAGTCGCTCACCGTCCAGTGGAACAGGGTACCCTCCGCATAGCCGGAACCCCGAAGGAAGAAGGGGGTAGCGGAAAGATCCACCACGGTGTTGATTCCCAAATAGTGTTTAACCATTTCAAGCCCGGTGATCCAGACACGGGCGGCTTCGTTATTTTCGTTGGCCTCTTCTTTTTCGTCACCCTTTAATAGTAGTTCGGATTCATCACTTGCTTTTTCACGGTAGCAATGGTGTGCTTCATCATTTATCACCAGTACATTTTTTATGTTCATCAGCTCCGGCATGACCCGGTGTATCATCTGGCCTTCGGTCTCGGCGGTGTTGATGGCATCCCCCGCGCCTTGCAGGAGTGAACGGGTTCCCTTGGCAAGGTTCATTTTCTCCCGCAGCATAAATGCGTGGTAATTGGTGATAACGATCTTTGCCTTTTTTATATCCTGCAGCATATCCTGAGGGACCAGCCCGCGGCTTTCGTAATAACTATCGGGATCAGTTGGCTGGAGTACCCGCAGGCGGTCGCGTATGGTGATGCCCGGGGTTACTACCAAAAAGCCTTTGGTAAAACGTTTGCTCTGGGGGCGACGCACCGCATTGATAGTCTGCCAGGCGATGATCATTGCCATCACCGTGGTCTTGCCGGAACCGGTGGCCATTTTCAGGGCGATGCGGAACAGCTCCGGGTTTGCGGTTGTATTGGCGTCCTTAACAAAATCAAGCAGGGCGGTTTCTTTCCTGCCAAGAGCGGGAACCACTTCGGTAAGCCAGATAAGTGTTTCGACCGCTTCTATCTGACAGAAAAAAGGACGGATGCCGGTGAAATTGTAAAAGGAACCTCCGGTTCCACGCCAATGCTGCAGGAGCCGGGCGGTTTCGGGGGTAACTTTCCAGTTTGATGGATCGGGCAAACGCCGCCATGTATCAACATGATCCCGTACGGCGTTGATCAAGGTCATTGAATCGTATTTCTGATCATCCGATGAAAGGCTTTCACCTTCCGTATTGCTGTAAAGGTCTAAAGCCCCCTGCGCCGGTGTTGATTGTTTGCCTTTTTGCTTACGGGGTTTGGGGATGGGGGTAATAAAATCCGCCCTGCGGCGAAATTCGTTTATTTTCTGGGTTGGCTGGCCCTGGGGATCAAGTTCCCAATGACGGGTAGGATACGCATAGGGCGAATTGAGGATAGGATGGTCAAAGAAGGGGTCAGCCATTGGGGAGCCTGGGAAATTGGCGTTTCGCCTCAAAATTGACAAAAATGGTCATGGATGCCCCTTGCTTTGAGTCTTTACTATGGTAGGATACCATGAAAAAGGTGCATAGACAAGACAAATAGCGGCATGATATGAAGGGAAAAGCAAGAGGTATCATAAAATTATCATCTGCTTGCTTTACGCCTATCTATGCGGCATTTTCATCAACCTCAAAGATGCCAAAGACATTTTGGTCGGCGTCAAGAAAATAGCCCTGCCAACATCTGCCGGGAACGGCGAATTTAGGTAAGGCAACCTGGCCGCCGTTTGATAAAATGAGGCCGGCGGTTTTGTCAAAACTTGCAACTTCAATGGAGCAGGTAAAAGCGTTTGTTCCACTCATGGGGGTTACCGGTGCAGGGCGTTCGAGTATTGCCCCTTGTATGCCGTCTGTTTCAATACGGTAATAAGAAATTGGCATAGACGCATCTTTGGTAATATTCCACCCGAAAACGGAACGGTAAAAATTTGCTTCCCGCTCTGTATTTGACGACTGGATTTCAAAGTAAACGATGGAATTCATTTGCTATTTTCCCTCCCTTTCCGTATAACCTTCATTCTAATTGGTTATTTTAGCATCATTATCATAAACCGTCAATCCGGCAAAAGAGCAGTTAGAGCGTTTGAGAAATAACCCGAGCCCTAATCCCAAAGGTTCTGGAAATATTTTCCAAAGGCTTCAAAGCCCGCTTGTGCCCGTGCGCCAATTACTTCATGCTCATACTTACCATTATAATAAGTTACCCGCCGCCGGAGAAACCGATACTTAAGAGGCTCCTTTGTATCAAGGTCTGGTTCATCGGACATACAAGTGGCAAGGTCTGGTTCCAGACATTCATAAATATAATCGATGCTTTTATTTTCCAAGCATTTGGTATGCGGATTTTTCAAGCCCCACTTCTTGCAAAAAGCGCCCCGTCGTTTTTCATCCCGGTAATCATCATATTCAATTTTCCATTCAAAGGCAAACAGAATTTCCTGTAAAACGTTATTCCATGCATCCATACCACCGCCCAGTATTTTCCCATCCCTGATAGCATTGTCGTATTCCTCGCGGCTTTTCCACTCATGCTCATTATATTCGGAAAATTGAGAGGGGTAACCATGCCGGTCCTGTTTAATAAACGCCTTAATACGGGGGTAAATCCATTTTGCCATACAAAAATCCATGCTCCAAAGGTCGATGTCCGCGACATGGTTTGAGCGAAAAATTCGCTGCAGCATGTAATGGGTATTGTGATAAGCATCTATAAAGCGAAAACGCAGCATCCTAAAAATATTAAATCTGTGTAATTTTTTAATCTCGTTTTCATCACCGAATAAAAAATTTGACTCCTCTTCAAGTACATTCTCCAGAATTTTCTCTTCTGCAGGGGAAAGTCTTTTTGCAGGCTTCCCTTTCTCATTTTGACAAAAACTGCTGCTCATTACATCTCTCCAATTTCAATTTTACAAGTGTTCAATTTTCCATCTTTGGTAATGGTTACCAGAAATATTTTTAAGCCCTTGTCGTTCTGCTCTTTTTCCGCTTCAGAATAGGTATACCGATCGCACATCATAACGTCGTCGGTGAAGTACCGTCCACTGCCCCAGGAATCATATTCATCGTATGCATATAATTCCTTCTCAGATTTTCCCAGTGTATAAAATTGGCATACTTTTTGAGTTTGGTTATTGATAAAGTTTTGACAGTTTTTTCCGTCCCAGCCGCCGGGGCCTTCCGGTGCGGACAAAATATCATTGGAGTCAGGCGGGAGATCCGCGCAAAGATATTCGGTATGGGTAGGTATATGCTGTTCATTCTTCACAACCCTGAGCATATGACCATATACACAATGCGGGCAAAGCCATTTTGTTTCATCCATAGCGTATTATACTATTTTCCAATCATCATGGCAACCCATTCCTTCCAGGCTTCTTCACGGGTCGGGACAGTACCGATTGTCCAAGGCCAATGAGGATGAGTTTCTTCAAAGTAATACTCCCCAAACCCCGAATACATCCATTGCGAGCCGCCATCAGAGGGGGCATCCCAAAGGTCGCCTACTTCCCTTGGAACAGGGTAGCTATAATCGTTTTCAAGATGTTTCATTTGCAAAATGAGCATATCCCGCTCTCTTGTCCGTATAGCCCCATGCCATTCTTTCCGCCAATATTTGTCAGATCGGTGACCGACATACGCTGAGCCGCAGTGTTTTTTGTGAGACCTTGACATCTTCTAATCCTCCTGTGGAAAAATTAGAAGATGTGGTTCCTCCATATTGCATTTTTCATATACTACTGTTCCTGTTCTATTTGCTGCCTGGCAGCTATCAGTTTTCTACTATCACTGTGCGAAAGGCAATCATAAGACTTTCTTCTGCACATCCAGCATGAACAATGTATCCTCCCTTTAGCAAAACGGCCATTTTGCCCTCGGGACCAGCCGAGGATATATTCCTCGCCTCCATACTGCCTAAGAATATGAATCTTCCTGGCAATCACCCGTTGCCTTTGCCGGCGTCGGTAAGCTCTGGTTCTTTTCACTTGGAATGCCTCCCTGACTAAACCGCAGCCCGCTAAGGGAGGTCAAGGTCCTTCTCCCCGGCGGGCTGCGCATCAGCGGCAACCCGGTATTCATCATAAGCGATATATTCATTTCCATATAATCCATTATGACATCATTGCTCTAAACCGTCAATCCATGCCAAACTTCCAATATGGATGAATTGCCATTCATCGAAACACTTGAAGCAGAAATCGCCAATCTTGAGAGCCTCCTCGCTCAGAAGAAGGCCGGTGTTATTGCGCATGTATAATAAACGGGTTAAGGGATATAAGGCGTTGGGGTTTAGTATTTCTGGTTCTGTACAATAAGATTATGTCACTAATTACGAAAAAATTAAAATCATGGTATTTGGTCTTGAGTCATTTCAACGTATTTTTAATGTTGACACGGAAACAAATATTTACTATACTGTTGTAAAAGTGCCAACGAGTGGGAGGACAGGCCGTGAACAAAGAAGAACAGTTCATGATGAGTTTCACGGATTTATTTAACAAGATGATTTGGCTTAATAAGCCTACGGTGGAAGACCGGCTTAAGAATTATAAGCTTTCTGAAGTGCAATGCCTCGAATATATTGGAAAAAATGGGGATTCCAACGTGACAAAACTTGCGGAGTCTTTTTATATGACGAGGGGCGCCATAAGTAAAATAACGAAGAAGCTCATAAAAAAAGGCCTTGTCAAAAGTTACCGGAAGCCGGATAATAAAAAGGAAATTTATTTTAGCCTGACTCCGCAGGGGAAGAGAATTAACAAAGTCCATGACACGCTGCACAAGGAGTTTTTAGAACGGGATAGATCCGTATTTGAGCAGGTAACCGGGGAACAATTTGACATCATGCTTAGTTTCGTGGAAACGTATAACAGGCATTTGGATGCAGAAATAAGAAAATCGGGTATAGCTGTCAAGCCAAAATAATCTCCATATAAAGGGTCGGTATTCTTTATATACACTATATATAGCGCATACAACGAAAATTGAGCAATAAAAACATCTTCCGTCGATTTTTTATATTTTTGTTGACAAGGAAACAATATCATGATATGGTAAACATGTTTCCTGGGAAACAATATATTTTACGATAAAAAAGGAGGCCAAAACACCATGGGTAGAAAAGCGATGTTTTCAAAGGATTTTATACTTGTTGTAATAGGCCAGATTATTTCCATATTTGGAAATCAGATGTTACGGTATGCCCTGCCGCTTTACTTGCTGAATCAAACAGGTTCGGCGGTGTTATTTGGGACGGTCTTAGCCTGTTCTTTTATCCCCATGCTTTTACTGTATCCGGTAGGCGGGATAATTGCGGATCGCGTGAACAAAAGGAACATTATGGTGGTTCTGGATTTTAGCACAGCGATACTGATTTTTCTGTTTTATGTGCTTTCGGGGAAAATAGATATTGTGCCGCTTATTGCAATCACCATGATTATTTTGTACGGCATTCAGGGGGCATATCAACCGGCGGTTCAGGCAAGCGTACCTGTTCTGGTAGAAACGGAATACATAATGCAGGGAAATTCGGTGGTGAATCTGATTACCTCCCTGGGCAGTATGATTGGGCCGATAATCGGGGGGATTTTATTTTCTGTTGTCGGATTGACGCCTGTTCTTTTTGTAAGTACCGGCTGTTTTTTCGCGTCTGCGGTAATGGAAATTTTCATCCGTATTCCATTTGAAAAAAGGAAACTCGCAGGGAATATATTCAATACCGGATTCAATGACCTTAAAGAAAGTTTTGTCTTTATGCTTAAGGAGCGGCCTGTGCTATGGAAAGTATCTATACTATTTGCTTCCATTAATTTGTTTTTAACTCCTTTGACCTTAATCGGTCTTCCTGTTTTAATTACCCAGCATTTGGGATTCACGCCGGATACTGCCAACCGCTTATATGGATACGCCCAGGGTGTAATAGCCGCCGGCGCGGTATTGGGCGGACTCGCCGCAGGAGTATTATCAAAGAAACTGAAATCAACGGCATGTCCATGTATCTTAATTGGGTGCGCGTTGTCCATGCTTATAGGGGGAATTGCACTGCAAACGTTGAGAGGGTCAATGGAAATCTATATCGTCTTAGTAATTGGGAGCGGTCTATTGGTGGCCTTATCAACCGTGTTTCAAATTCAGGTGATGACATATGTGCAAATCTTAACGCCCAATCATTTAACCGGAAAAGTTATTTCATGCGTTATATGCCTTTGCATGTGTACCAATCCCCTTGGCCAGTTCATGTACGGCATTGTTTTTGAAATGATCGGAAACAGCGCATGGCTTCCATTTTACGCAGCATCATTCCTAATGATAGGAATTGGTGTTTTTACCCGACATGTTTTTTATGGCATTGACCATCTCATGGAGCAATAAAAACAAGGGGAATTTTTATGTATCTGAGCTGGTTCCAAAATAGAAAAACCTGTCCGCGAATTACGCGAATGGGCGCGAATAAAACATCAAATATTTATATTATTCGCGTTTCTTCGCGTCCATTCGCGGACAAATTCTTATTTTGGAACTG
>BNUY01000012.1 GCA_025997715.1 Spirochaetia bacterium | reverse complement strand
GTATCGTTCTGAAACTGCGATACTGGATAATCGTTTGCAAATCCTGCCATTTTTCCTTTTCAGGGAGCCAGTCAAGGTCAGTTACCGTTCGTACTTCACGCTTTTCTGTCCTGCCATGCCCGGTTTCTTCCTCGGTTACCCATATATCTTCAGGTACATCCCGAATAGCTCCCTGCTCAAGCCCTTCAAAATAGTCGGTAATACCCTCATTGAGGTTCGGTTGATTGTCTTTTACCGCAAGCACATACGTTGCACCTTTCCCGGCTATCTTTTCGGCTATCGCTGTTTGACAACCCATCGCATCAATCGTGATAGTTGCGCCCTTTATGTCCAACAGGTCGAGCAACTTCGGTATCGCGGTGATTTCGTTGCTTTTCTCATCAACCGCGAGCTGTCCCAGCACTATTTCTTCGTCACCAACCCAGGCGCTCACCACATGAACCGCAGGTTTTTCACCGTTTCCGCTTCCCCGTATCGTTTTTCCATCAATGTTTATGTGTTTCACGGGGCTTTCACGCGCCTCGGTCAGCCATTCATAGAGGCATGATGACAATTCTTTCGGATTTACCCGGGTAAATACCCGAAAAAACGTGCTCTCGTCCGGTATTCCATGGGGTAATTCCAAAAAACTTCGTAATTCCGCTTCCCGTGACCGGCCAAATACCTCCATGTCCTCAAAATCTTCTCCTTCACAGAGCAATGTTCCCAGCCCTATGACAAATATATCCTCTAACTTATGCCGTAAATTCCCATATTGCCGCCTCGGATCTTTTAGTCGTTTCAGGTTCTCCTTCAACCCTATTATGTCCATAGTTCCCCTCCCACAGATGGGGACATTGTATCATGTATTTTTCACAAACCGAAAAGTAAATGCAGAGGCCCTGAGTATTCGGCCCATGCCGGTTGTCGGGTATCTTCTCCGCCGCTTTGTCTAGATTCCTCATTAGCCGCTCAAATGTTTCCCCACCCATACCCCCGATTTTATCATAAATCGGGCAAATTTAGAATTGCTGGACAGGCTGTTTAAGGCCTTGACATTTTTGGGCGAATCTGGTAGCTTGGTATTGTCATTTGTTCTGGGACCCGAGAGATTAGCTCATCTGGCTAATCCCCCGGAAAAATAGCAGATTGCTATTTCTTTTATATATATAGAATTAGCTACCGAAGAGCGGCGCTAAAAACACTTTTTTAAGGGCGGTTATAACCAAGTTATAACCCCGAAGGAGTTTTTATGCGTGTTTCCGTATCTAAGCGTAGCGAGTACCTTGTATTCCGGGTAAAAAACAGCCCCTACTGGCAGGTTCGATTTTGGGATTTTGAAAAATCGAAAGAGGCTTGCCGGAGGTCTACCGGCGTACTTCTAACCAAGTCTAAGGCTCTGGCGGAAAAGGTAGCTCGGCAGTTACTACAGGCTGGGGTGCTGACCGCAACCGATACTCTCGACACCGGCTTCATATCCTACCTTGAAAATTTTTGGTCCCCGTCCGGCGATTATGTCCGACAGGCCCAGGCGGTGAAGAGTAAGCCCCTATCCCTGGCTTACATCAAAACCAACCAAGGTGACATCCGTCTCCATATCGCAACCTATCCGCCCTTCAAAAAAATGCGCCTTTCCGATGTTACCACCGGGGATCTTGAACGCTGGCAGCTCTGGGCGCGGGAAATCCATAGTATAACCGGCAGCCGGGCAAACCATTGCCTGAAGCTTATACGGGTAGCCATGGCGCAAGCGGCAAAGCGCGGGGACATCCCCATTGACCCTTCAAAGGCAGTATCACGGGCCGCCGAAACCTCCCGGGAAAAGGGCATACTTACCAGGACGGAAGCGGGGCTTGTATGCGCCCTGCCCATGGATGACCCCCGCCGATTGCTGGCAGTACTCTTAGGGCTACGCTGCGGGATGCGGCGCGGGGAAGTCCGGGGCTTGCAATGGGGGGACATCGGGGACGGGCTTATTCATATCCGCCATAACTTCATAGACAAGGAAGGGATTAAGGCGCCGAAGTGTGGAAGTACCAGAACGGTCCCTTACGGTCCTGAGGTTTCGGCCTGTCTTGAAGCGGTACGGAAAATTTGCCGACACATCGGGCCGGAATCATTCGTATTAGAAAGTCCACTGACAGACGGGAATCCGGTAGATGACGAATTTTTTAACAAAGCCCTGGTAAAGATTCTGGAATCAATAGACATACCGGCGGAGGAACAGAGGAGGCGGAATATCACCCCGCACTCCCTTAGACACAGCTTCATTTCCCTTGGGCGGCTGGCCGGTATACCGGATATCGAGATTCAGGAAATGGCTGGTCACAAAAACATAGCACAAACCAACCACTATACCCACGTTGCCCAAGTCATTGATTATAAGGCGGCACGGAAAAAATTGGCGGGCGTGTTGAAAAATAAGAAGGGGGCCTGAGCATGGAAGACCCTGAAAAAACCGATCCCCGCATAGGGAACCGGAGCGATGCTCTGGACTTATGCAACGCCCTCATTGCCCTGGTGAAAAACGACCAAGACAAGAAAGGGCTGAAACTCTGGTATGCGCTGAAAACGCTCAAGGATGCGATTGAAAGGGGAATACTTTGAAAAAAAGTGAAAATATTTTTCAATAGCTTTTTGTGTCATTGGTTTGCCTTTAGTGATTATTATTTTCCTTTATCAATCAACCTTATTGAAAAACAAAATGCAATAGATACTTACAACATATTAACCACTTGACAGAAATCATTTAGAATAGATATATTATTCATAAGATACTTTTTGAAGTATCAAACTAAAAACCATTGCCGGATGGAATCTTACTCAAAGGAGATTACGTGTAATGGTATCAATGAATCCTGCCACTCAACAACCAAAACAAACAGAGTATGAGCCGCAATTTTACTCGGTGAAGCAGACAGCGCAACTGTTAGGCTGTTCCAAAGCCAACGTATCGGTACAGATACGGAAAGGGACTATACCCGCCGTGCGTATCGGCGCTTACCCTTATGTCGGAAAGGCGTACATTGACGCTCTTATTGTCAAGGCGAACGGGGGCGCAGCTGTATGACCGACACCCAAAAACAGGCGGCAATAACTACCGCCATCGACACCATTAAAAAACTACTGGAAACAGCCCCGGACTATGGCGAGTGTGGTATCATCCTGACCCTACACAACGGCGAAGTACGCCATGTGTCCGAGCAGTGCATCCGTACGGTGAAGTGGGGACATAAATGCTAGGAGCAGAAAAAAAATACCCAGGGGCGCAACCCTGGGCAACGGTCAACGGAAATCGACAAGCATTTATTGATAATATAAACCGATTTCCAGGAAAAGGCAAATACCCCAAGGCGATTATATTCATCGCTTTCGAATTGGTACGGTACACCGTAGAAAAAGCGCAGAGCTTCCTTGCCGGAGGAAACAAAGCCCCTATGAAGACGTGAGGGGGCGCTGATGAATACAGAATCCAATGTAAAACCGATTGAGAGCATCGTACTCTACAAATCCGTAACGGATGCGCTTGCCGATGAGCCGCCCGAAGTGTTCAAGGAGACCGTCCTTGCCCTCATGAAGTATGGCTGTGATGGTGTTGAACCCAAATTAGTCGGGGTAGCAAAGGCCATATTTTCCTTATCCAAACCTTCGCTTGATAGGAACATGGAGAAGCTGCTTAAGAAGCGGGAGTCTTCCAGGAATGCGGTCAACACACGCTGGGAAAAACATCGTAATGCCATACAACCGAATACGGACGTATACGAACGTATACCGGCGCATAATTCTGATACTTCTTCTTGTTCTTCCTCTTCTTCTTCATCTTGTAATTGTTCTTGTGGTGGTGGTACCTCCGCCGAGGGCGGCGGTACTGAAAAACCAGAAACCACCACCACTATTTTTACTTTTCTGGAAGAAGCCAAGAAAGCAGGTTACACCTTGGACGAGAAAATCGCTGGGGAGATTCTCAATACCGGGATTGATCCCGATTGGGTTGCTGGGCCGTTCAGTTTCTTGGAATACACCGCAGGGATAGTCCGGGAATCTTACCCAGAAAAACCGCCTGCGGAAATGAAGAAGCTTTTCATCTCCGCCTTGAAATGGACTGATCGCCGGGAAGATTACCCTGAATGGCGTATCAGGCAGATCAGCGCGGCTGCGGCGGAACAAGAGCGGCACCGGAAAGAAGCGGCAAGGGCAAATACCCCGAAGGTATGCGGACATTGCGAGGCGCCCCTGCAGCCGGAAGACAGACTGGTATGCCCACGATGTAATTGGACCTTTCATTTTGACGAGAATACCGAGGCCTACGTTTTTGAAGAGCCGATAGATTTTTCCACAACGTTTAGAGCGTTTTTGAGAAATCGTCCGGGGCCAGATGAGCAAGAACAGACCCTCGCAGCGATACCACAAGAGGAGGATGTTGAGTTTTGACCCCGGAAGGACGCATCAAAGCCGAATGCCTCCGCTACCTCAAGAAGCGGAATATCAAGGCATGGAATAACCCCACCGGTAGCGTGAAAATAGCCCCGGACAGGTGGCTTCATTTTGGCCTGAAAGGGAGCAGCGACATTCTGGGGTGTCTACCGGATGGCCGATTTCTTGCGGTGGAAACGAAAGCGAAGCGCGGTCGGCTTACGGATGAACAGCGAGATTTTTTGCGGGAAATCGAATCACTGGGTGGCGTGGTGATAGTTGCACGCTCATTTCAGGAACTGGATGCGGCCCTCCGGCGTGAAGGCTACGCGGATCTCGGGCCGCTGTTTGAGGGAGACACTATCGCTTGAAGGGAGATTGTCCGGGGCTGCCGCCGACACCCTGGAATCATATACATTGTATGGCCAACAGAGGCAGGGAGGAGAACATGGAATTGACAACAGAGCAAGATACGACCTTTCGGGACTTGTGCAAGGAAATTAAGCCTGGAGAATATGGCCGGGTAGTGGTTTCATTTGTGGGCGAGCCCTCGAACTTGGTGCAGATTACCGGGGAAAAGAATTACCGGTTCCAACACGTGAAGGCCGAAACGGCGATTGATAAGCGGCGTGGAGCCGTCCCGGAATGCCCGCAGGCGCGGGGAAGGAGTGAGGTATGAAGAAAAAGAACACCGCCCAGAAATTTGAATCTCCGGTCGAACCAATAATCATCAATGATAAGGCTGGGGCATTACTGGCGTGTCAGAAAATACAGCAGATTTTACGTGAGTATAATGGCATGCCGGAAGATAGTGTTTATAACAAGCTTTTACACGGGCTTATGGAGTACATATCAAGACAGAATGCCCAAGAAAAAATAACGGTCATGGGGGAGAGTAAGAAAGCATGAAGGCCATTGAGCGCCGGTTAAGGTTTTTTGAGGATTATATATCACAAAACATAAAGCCCCGAAAATCAGTAGCGATAATTGAGATTCACACGGATTTTCTGAATACCAAGATGGACAATTTCTTTAAGGTGCGTGTGATGCTTGATCCGGCTCATGGCAATTATAGATTCGGGAGTGCCCCGGACTATGAAGCCGGTCGCCGGATTCTGGAAAAATGGACAAAGGACTTTATAAATCCGGTTTGGGTTATTTTTAACGAGACAAACGAGGCCATTAAGGAGCAAGAAAGGCTGTGGTCTAATGCCGGTGGAAAGGATATAAAGGATCAGCCTTGCGGGAAAATATGGTCTGAATATCTTTATCAGGGACGGTGGACGAAAAAAGAAAATGAGAGGAAATAAGAGACTTGAACACTAAACGAATGACGTTCATTGAATCCCTCTTGCTTGGCGATACCATCACGGCGGCCGCAGAGAAAGCCGGAGTTTCGGAAGCTACCGCGTACCGTTGGCTTAATGGGGGTGTCCGGAACTTGGTAGAAACGAAGCGCAAAGAGCTTTTTGAAGCCAACATCAATCGTCTGGAAAACAGTATGACGAAGGCCATAAACGCGCTTAATGAACTAATCGAAAACAAGGAGGCGGCCCCGCAGCGCCTGGGGGCGGCCAAGGCCGTTGTCGAAAACGTTATCAAGGTGTTTGAGTTACGCAGCATGGACCAGCGCATGGATGCCATTGAGAAAGCCTATAACTCCAAAACGGTAGGCGTGAACTGATGAAAAAGGCTGGATAATGGAAAGCGATTATTGCCTCGGAGTACAGTATATTGAGCGTTGGAAAGTAAAGGAGAAAATTAAATGCCAGAAGTAAGTTTTCAATACCAAATACCTAAGAAAATGATAGGTACTTTTGTTGTTGACGCCTTTATTGCGGAACATTATCAATTTTCAAACTCGGTTACAGATATCCCTGTCGAAGAAGGAAGCAATATTGCTGACAACATTATTGAAGACCAGGACGTAATCTCAGTTGAGGCGTTCATTGGGAACACGGCGTTTGAGGTAAAAACGACAGATGGTAATTCCATTTCAAACCTTCAGGCCCCCGATAGAATGGCGCGGGTTCGACAAGCCTATCAAGAATTGAAAAAGCTGACAAAGGCAAAGACTAAACTCGATGTAGTTCTCGGGCTGGAGACTGTTACCAGTATGGTTATTACATCCTTCACCATTGACCGTGAGGCCGAGACTGGCGCAAATCTGCCCTTTTCAATGGAGTTCAAAAAGATAAAGATCGTCCATTCGGACACCACAAAAATCAATGCTTCTAATTCATCTGGTGAAGCAGGTGATCAGACTGGCAGCACTACTAATGCCGGAACATCAGGAACAGAGAAACCGCAGGACAGCGTTGCCAAAGAGGAATGGCGAAAACAGATCCGCGCTGGAGGCCCCGCAACTCCGGCTGATTATCAAAGACGGTGGGGGGAGCCATATCATCAATGAATAAAAGCCCAGCCCAGATAATTACTGATGAAATGCTTAACGCAGCAAAAAACAATTATGATCTTAACCAGATTTTTGAGGCCCTGGATGATCCCCTGTTAATTAACGATCTGGACACGGCACTGCTGTTGTGTCAGCGGATAACTGAAGCGTTACGATATATGGGCATGAAAGAAGGCAGTTTCCTTGACAAAATGATCCTGCGGCTCACGGATTATATATCGAGACAGGAAGGCCATGGCGACTGATTTAACATCTGGGCAAAAAGTGGCGTACCGGTCTTTAATGGCGGCGATCATATCTCGCGCTTTGGATGATCTCCGGGGCAGGGTCTTACTCTCTGGAATTTCCGATGTAGCAAAAGATGAGGCTATGGCCTTTTTTTATTCCCCGGATTGTGAGGCTTATGCTTTAGTGCTTGGCTTAGATCCCCAAGAATTGAGGGACAAGGCGGCAGGGCTGTACCGGGTGCTTATTCATGGCAAAAAAAGTGGATCATCAATATCAAAAAAAGCCCTACGGTCAAGCCCCGGACTAATTCTGTGAGAAAATCATTTCAGTAGTAATGGTTTTATTCCTGCTTCTCGTAATACTCGCATTCTGCGCCATCGAAATACACCGTATCCGGTTTGGTATCGGGGTACTCGAACATTTCACAACTACCCTTTATTGGCTCATCTGCCCAGGGAGCTTCTCCGTGCGAAAACGCGCAGGTTTCACAGGCCTTTGGATTGGCATTTTTTCCACCCATCATTTCGCTTTCCCACCGAGGACTTTTTGCCGGCATATCCCTTAACTCCTAAATAAAAAACCGAGCATTGCTGCCCGGTGGTATTCTGGTGGGCGGGGTGGCCAATTCCACACAAAATAGCCCAGAGGGTCCTATCATAAGGGTGCCCGAAGCTCCCTTGGCTCACTGAAAAAAATATACACCAGCTGGGATTGGGCTTTCAAGGGTAGAGCCCTGGACGGTTCCCGATTGTTTGCACTTGAAATTATTTTCCAAGAGGTCCATAGTCATAGATGCGAGGCCGAGGTAGTAATATCTTGCCCCGCCCAATGTCTTGGCTGGGGTGGCAACACCCCCCCTCGATGCCACCCGGACGCTTAACGGCGCCCGGTTTTTTTTGCCATGTTTCTCCCTGGCCCCAAAGGTTCGTGAGGCGGTCATGCATCACATCGGGTTACTTAGTAAGTAGGCCTTTCGAGAGGGAGCGGAGCACTCCGGAAGCTCGGCGCTTTAGTCGTGAAGGGGTAGTTAAGCGCCGGGGCAGTCCGGGAGCGGGGCGCGACCTTCACGCTCTGCATGGTACGGCACTTAGATATCGTTTCTTGTTCTTGGGGTATCCGCGGGAAGTCCGGGGGCTGGCCTCTGTCCCCCCAGACATCCCCCATGCGGATGAACAAGCCCCGGACTATCGCGCCGATGGCCCCATCAAACGGCAAGGGGCAGCGGTGTTTCGGGAGACTTGCGGGCGGCTTCGTCTTTGACATGAACCAACGCAAGCCGGAGCGCGTCAATGTGGCCGGCGATATAGCCTTGAATAAAATCTGCGCTTTCTCCGGGGAACAATGCCGCTATGGTATGGGCGTTCTGCTCTGTACACCGAAGCAAGAGCGCAACGGTATCCACTTCCGGGGCTGATGCCGTACTCGCCGATACAATTCCTGTTTTCATTGTTTTACCTCTCTTAACCAGCCCCGGAAATTCCAGGGCCATATTGTCTTTACCCTTTTCGCTCTCCATTCAGGATGGCATTTGCCGCTTCCGATACTTCGTAATCTGCGGATTGCCTATTACGGGCGAGAAAGTCCAGAATCTCGCTTTCAAAAAAGAAAAGCCGCCCGTTGGTAGGTTTGTGGCATGGTATCTTTTTCCAAAGCACCAGCTTGTAAACGTAGGACCGTGAAAAGCCGGTAAGTTCCAAGACCTCATTCATCCGAATGGGTTTTTCTTTAACCTTGTCCATAATAAAAATCCTTTACCGGGTTCCCCCCGGTAGGGTTATGGTTCCCCGGCCATACGACCAGGCAAAGGGCGGTATAACCCGCCCCTCATTTTCACTATAACCCTGGCCGTCAGACTTACTGAAACCGCAGTAGCGGGGGCCGGTTGCTATGGGGGAAGTCCCAAGTGTCCGCATCCTCATGGTCCGGGGCTTCCTCTGGGAGCGCTTCCTCTGTCCGGGGGAGGTTCTTTGCCTTGTATGATTCCAAGCCGTACCCTACCAGCATATTGAGGAAGTCCGGGAAGGTGAGCGCCCGGTGACAGCCGCCCGATTCATACTTCCAACAGTCTTCCAACTCCATAAAGAAGCTGGAGGGGAAGGACACCCGGCAACCTATTTGATTTTCACGCTTCATGTTTTGGCCGCCTTTTTTTCTTCCCTTTGCACGGGAGCGCCATCAAAAAGAAAATCCTTTATGGGATCGGCCAGTAATTCCATGATCATAAAAGCAGAGGGGTAAACGTCATCATATTCCGCTCCGTCATTACTTTGCTTTGCCAAGGTATAGTGATTCATGATCCGGGAAAAGTCGGAAAGGGCTGTTGCCGCTATGGATAATTCAATCACATCTGAATCGGTGTAGTATTTCCGGGATTTGCCCTTTGCCTCTGTTGAAAGGGTAAGTTTCATCATACCGCACCCCCTGCAGATACCGGGGCGGTGACTTCCGATGGGAAGGTTGCCGTGGTGTCCATTTCCTGAATAATGGCTTCATGTAAGCCGCTTCCGGTGTCCCCTCTTAGTTCCTCCCCCGCAAGCATTGTTTTTACGGAGTCCCCCATGTGGTAGAGCATATCCGACAGTACCTGGATAGTGGGTTCAAAGAGGTTATCACCGTTCAGGGCTTTGACCATATCGGCCAAGAAGAACAGGCGATCCGCTACCGCTTCCAGGATGTAGTATTCAGACCATGACCCGGTGAAATAATCTGGGCTCTCAGATTTGATAATGTGCATATAAAATCCTTTCCGGGGTCCCCCCGGTGGGTATGTATTTCCGGAAGCCATACGGCCCCGGACTGGTTCCTATGGTGGCCCCGTAGGGCCCCGGATTTCCTCTTAAACGGCCAGCACCAGCCGGGCGCCAAAGGTCGTTTTGTGGGTGTAGCCCCACGTCCCGGACACTACCCGGAGGGATGCTGTTTTCTGCCCCAGGGCTTTGACGGTGGCGGTCTGGTTCCGGGGCACGTAGCCCAGGCGGTAGACACCCCGGCCCCCGTTGACCATGACCATCACGGCTAGGGCTGCAGGGTCTACCGGATTTTCCGGTTCCGGTACGATAAAAGCCTTGACCTGCTCGGCGCGGTAGGACTCCAGGCGGCGGAGGGCTTCCTGCCGGGTTCCCTGGGTAACGCCCCGGACCGGTAGGGTGAGGCACTGGGCCTTGACGATTGCCCAGGCTTCCACAAAGGCGGCTTTCCGGTCCCCATCCATGCGGGGGGCTATCCGGTTTCCAAGGCTGCAAACTTTGCTTTTCAATTCCGTGCTATTCATTGCTTTATCTCCTTTACTCAACGTTTCTATAATAAATATATACCTTCGCTAAGTAGTTGTCAAGTGTTTTTATACTTTTTTTTCACTTTTTTATAAAAATACTTTACAAACGCTAATATTTGCCGTATATTAAGGGTAGGGAGGTTTTATGGGAATAAGTTACAAGCCACTTTTTAAGCTGTTGATTGACAAGGGGATGAATAAGACTGACCTTATGCGGGCCATAGGGTTAAGTCCCCCCACTCTTGCCAAGCTATCCAAAAACCAGCCGGTAGACGGCAAAGTCCTGGAGCGGATATGTGGGTATTTTCACTGTCAGCCGGGGGATGTTATTGAGTATGTAGAGGATGGCCAGCCGTGAGCATCCCCCGGGTGTATCTGGAAACCACCATGTTCAGCTTTTACTACGGCCAGGAAACAACGCCGGAGTACCGGCAATACAAGGCGGATACCCGCGCGGTGTTTGCCCTGATAAAAGCCGGGATGTATGAACCCTATACATCCCTATACGCGCTCGGCGAAATCGAGGACGAAACAAACCGGGAGAAACGCCTGAATATGCGGGGCCTTATCACGGATTACGGCGTTAAAATCCTGGAACCCACGGATGAGACGCGGCGGCTTGCGGCCCTGTACGTTCAGGAGGAGGCGGTCCCCGCTTCCCACCCTACGGACGCAGCCCATATTGCGATAACGGCCGCCAACGGACTAGATTTTATTGTGAGCCTGAATTTCACCCACATCGCCCGGCCCTGGACCGACGAGCGGGTCCGCCGGGTGAATGTCCGGGAAGGGTACAAGGGCATAGGCATATACAAGCCTGCGGAGGTATTGGAATTATGAAGACGGTACAGGATTACATGAACGATCCCCGGATCCTCAACGATGCGGGGCTTATGGCCGCCCCGGAGGAAATCCGGGAAGTCCACGCGATCCGCCTGAAGCACCACGACGAGACCGACGGTATGACGGCGGCGGCGGAAGCGGACTATTACGCGCGGAAGGCGGCGGCCCTCTTTGCCGGTACAGGGAAGGTTCTCGAGTTCGTCAGCTTTGCCGGCCAGGGCAAACTGAAACCCAGGGCGGCATCCATTGCCGGGGTATAGCGCCCCGGAACTCCGGGGCCGCAGCGTCAAATAGCGGTTACTCAATAATCCGGTGAAGAAGGAACGGCCGCCCCCGCAAAGGGCAGTTTTCTTTTTGCCCTGTTTCCTGAATTGCCCAGGAAAGCCATTTATAGGCCTATAGTGAAGCGCGTACCGGGGGAATCAAAATATACATTGCTTTTATATATATGGGGGTCTTCCGGGGCCGTGGTGAGTTACTAAGTAACCCGTCAAACCCATGAAAAAATGCAAGCCCCGGAAACAACACAGAAACCCCTGTATTTGCACGAGGCGGGCTGCTATTGAACGCAGATACTCTAAAGGGTAATACACACACACCCTATGCCTGATATTCCGGGGCAATTCATAGTAAAACAGTGTATTTTGCCCCGGAAGCAAGGCAAAAAGCACCCTTTTACTTATAACCAAACTTATAACCGCATCCACCTATTGACACAAAAAACGCTATAAACTAATATAACAAGGTCTACTATATTTTAGCGCCGTATAGTTAACGGAATAAACGCTATATATAAGAAGAAACTTGAGAGATTAGCTCATCTGGATAGAGCGTCAGCCTCCGGAGCTGAAGGTGGCACGTTCGAGTCGTGTATCTCTCATAGCCGTAAGTCTTTGTAGTGTAAGGAATTACGGCATTTAAAAGTCTGAAACCACCGGAAATCCGGCGCTTCAACCCAATTTTAATTCCCCCCCGCCCCCCCCCAGGGTAAATGCCTGAAAACACATAATTACTTACAGGGTAACGAATTAAAAAAACCATCTTGGATTTCACTTGATTCCGTAATTCCTTACACAGCAAAGACTTATAAACTCCTATGTATTTTTCCTGATTAACACCCCATATTTGCTTGTTCCAGGCCTGTTACTAATAGCAGCGGGGTAGCCTTGTTCACGCACCGATTTCAGTGGTATCATTACCTAAAGGGCCGTAAATAGGTGACAGACAAAAAGGACTTGTCAGAACGGGATATCATAACCAAGTGCCTTCTACCGCATATCGTCAAAGCGGGCTGGGATATTGAGACCCAGATACGGGAAGAAGTTTTTTTTACCGATGGCCGGATACTTGTAAGAGGGAATAAAACAGCCCGTGGCGAGCGAAAGCGGGCGGACATTATTTTATACTATAAGCCCAATATTCCGGTGGCAATTATTGAAGCGAAAGACAACACCCATTCCATAGGCGCAGGAATGCAACAGGCGCTGGACTACGCCCAAATCCTGGATATACCCGTTGTGTACAGCTCCAATGGAGATGGATTCCTGGAACATGACCGCACCGGAGCGCCGGGAAAAATAGAACGGAACCTTGGACTGGAGCGTTTTCCCACACCCGCTGAGTTATGGGCAAAATATAAAACCTATAAGGGCATAGAAACCCCGGCACAGGATGCCATTTCCTCCCATGATTATTTCTTTGACGGCTCCGGCAGAACCCCTCGCTATTATCAACAGATAGCAATTAATCGAACGGTAGAAGCCATAGCCAAAGGGCAAAACCGCATTTTACTGGTTATGGCAACCGGAACCGGCAAGACCTATACCGCCTTTCAAATTATTTACCGGCTTTGGAAAAGCGGAACAAAAAAGCGAATCCTTTTTTTAGCTGACCGTAAGGCCTTGATAGACCAAACCAAGCGGGGTGACTTTAAACACTTCAAAGATAAAATGACGGTTGTCCGAAAAAAGGTAATCGACAAGGCTTTTGAAATATACCTGGCCCTCTACCAGGGGCTGACCAATTATGATGAAGATTCTGATGCTTATAAGCAATTCAGTCCCGATTTTTTTGACCTCATCGTCATTGACGAATGTCATCGGGGCAGCGCTGCCGAGGACAGCGCATGGCGAAGTATTCTGGAATACTTTTCCAAAGCAACCCATATCGGCCTAACCGCCACCCCGAAGGAAACCGGCGCCATCTCTAACATTGAGTATTTTGGCGATCCCCTCTATACATACTCCCTCAAGCAGGGCATTGAAGATGGATTTCTCGCGCCCTACAAAGTTTTGCGGATAGGTATCAACATTGACCTTGAAGGCTGGCGGCCGGACATGGCGGTTCGGGACAGCGCCGGAGACCCGGTTGAAGACCGCATCTACAACACTAAAGATTATGACCGGAACCTTGTAATCGATGAACGTACAAAAATTGTAGCCCATAAAGTTACGGAATATTTGCAAAAGACAAATCCTTATGATAAAACAATCATCTTTTGTGTCGACATTGAACACGCCGAACGGATGCGCCAAGCCTTAGCCAACGAGAACCCATCAAAGGTTTTGAAATCCCATAAATATATCATGCGTATCACCGGTGATGATGCAATTGGCAAACGTGAACTGGATAACTTCATCAACCCCGAAGAAATCTATCCGGTTATTGCCACCACTTCAAAATTGATGACCACCGGCGTTGACGCCCAGACCTGCAAGCTGATTGTCCTGGAATCAAACATCGCTTCCATGACCGAGTTTAAACAAATTATTGGCCGGGGAACCCGCATTAATGAAGAATACGGCAAGCACTATTTTACCATCATGGACTTCCGTAATGTTACCGACCTTTTTGCAGACTCTGATTTTGACGGCGATCCGGTGCAGATCAAGGAAGTAGATAGTGATGATGACTTAACCCCGGATGACATAAACCCCGAAGAGAATGATCCCGTTATAGACCCGGAAACAGGGGAAAAAGTTGATTTCAGTGAGGATACAAAACCGGGAACATTTAATATACCTGCCATTATTGACGGCGGAGAAACCAAAGGCGGACACAAGGGCAAAGTTTACGTAGCTGGGATAGATGTCTCTATTCTGCATGAACGTATACAGCATCTGGATGCAAACGGAAAACTAATTACCGAAAGTCTGAAAGACTACACAAAGAAAGGACTACTCCGGGAATTTCGAAGCCTTGAAGATTTCCTCACTAAATGGCACCACACCGAAAAGAAGAAAACTATTATTGATGAATTAGAAAAACACGGTGTAATCCTCGAAAATCTAATGGAAGAAGTTAAAAAAGACCTGGATGTTTTCGATCTTATCTGCCATGTGGCTTGGGACAAACCCGCCCTAAGCCGTCGGGAACGGGCAAACACCGTAAAAAAACGGAATTATTTTGCAAAATATGAAGAAAAGGCCCAGGCGGTATTACTGGCGCTCCTTGATAAATATGCCAATGAAGGCATTGAAAATATTGAAGAACTGTCCATACTAAAAGCCCCGCCCTTGAATGACTACGGAACTCCAGCGGAGATCATCGGTGCTTTTGGCAGTAAGGAAAAGTACCTCAAGGCGATTCGGGAGCTGGAAACAGAACTGTATAGGGCGGCATGATGATAAAGAACGAACAGGAATTGAAGTATATACTTGAACAAGGGGAAGGTTACCGCATAGAATTCAAAGAACAATGCTCTAACCTTGACAAGGAAATGGTTGCCTTTGCCAATAGTTCAGGTGGGTTTATTTACCTTGGCATAAGCGACAAAAACATCGTTACCGGCATTGAAGCAGATAACAAGCTATTGTCACAGGTTCAGGACATTGCGCAAAATTGCGACCCGCCGGTTAAAATCATTTCCAAAAAATATAAAAACATACTCATCATTGAGGTCCGTGAAGGAACGGATAAACCGTATCGCTGTACTTCAGGATTTTATAACCGGGTTGGTCCAAACTCCCAAAAAATGAAGCGTGATGAAATTGTAGAATTTGTAAAGTCCGAAGGGAAAGTCCGCTTTGATGAAATGGTAAACCGTTCCTTTCAATCACAAGATTTTGATGATGGAAAATTTAACCGATTCCTGAAACTTGCCGGTATTTCGTCCGTGTTAGCAACTAACGAAATACTCAAAAATCTGCATGCGGCGGAAATGCAATTTGACCAGTGCTACTATTACAATACCGCCGTGTTGTTTTTTGCAAAAAACCTTGACCATCATTTTTTTCATACCACGGTAACCTGCGCGCTGTTCAAAGGCCGGGATAAAGTTACGATTCTTGACCGTAAAGATTTTAATGCCGATATTGTGGACAACATTGATCAGGCGATGATTTTTCTGAAACGGCACCTTAATTTGCGTTATGAGTTTGACGGATCTCCGGCACGTATAGAAATACCGGAAATTCCTTACGAAGCGCTGCGCGAAGCAGTAATCAATGCGGTGATTCATCGCGATTATTTTGAAAAAGGCGCCAATGTGATGGTGGAAATATTTGATGACCGGGTGGAAATCGTTAGTCCGGGCGGCCTGCCAAAGGGATTAAAAATTGAGAATTTTGGCAAGGAGAGCGTTTTGCGGAATCCGAATATTGCCAACTTAATGCAGCGTCTCGAATATATCGAAAAAATGGGGACCGGCATTTTGCGGATGCAAAAGATGCTTGCTGAGGCGGGTTTGCCGCCGTTAAAGTATGAGTTTTCAACCTTTGTCCACGCAATATTTTACCGGTTCCCTGAAAGTACCACACCAGTCACCACACCAGTCACCACACCAGTCACCACACCAGTCACCACACCAGTCGATGAGGACCAAAAGCGGGCAATACTTGCATTTTGCGCAACGCCAAAGTCCAGGGAAGAGATTCAGGAACAGTTGGGATTGAAAAACAAGCGGCATTTCCTTACGGCGATTTTACCCCCCCTGTTAGAGTCAGGTCTATTGGTTCGTACTATCCCCGATAAACCGAATAGCCGTATGCAGAAGTATGCAGCAAAGGGGGCAAAGTATGAAGAAAAATAGCGACAACATTAAAAAAACAGAAAAGAATGCCGTAAGCATCCGCAGTTCCGCCGCCGAATATCTGACCTTCGTTGCAGCTACCGGAGACAATGCCGAAAGCGTTGAGATGCGTTATGAAGACGAAAATATTTGGATAACGCAAAAGATGCTTGCCGCGCTGTATAATGTAGAAGTCAACACCATCAATTATCATATCAAGAAGATATTTGATGATAATGAACTCATCGAAAGTTCAGTTATTCGAAATTTTCGAATAACTGCCGGAGACGGCAAAACCTATGACACTAAGCACTACAATCTACAAATGACAATCGCCGTAGGTTTTAAGGTCAATAGCGAACGCGCCGTGCAGTTTCGTAAATGGGTGAACAAAATTGCCAAGGATTATACGATTCAAGGCTGGGTGATGGATTCGGATCGGCTTAAAAGCGGCGGGTCGGTCCTGACAGAAGAATACTTTGAACGACAGCTGCAAAAAATCCGCGAAATCAGGATGTCGGAACGAAAATTCTACCAGAAAATAACCGATATTTACGCAACCGCTCTTGATTACGATAAATCCTCAAAGGCAACACAGCGTTTCTATGCTACGGTACAGAACAAACTGCATTGGGCAATTCATGGTAATACCGCCGCAGAGCTTATTTATAATCGTGCAAATGCCAAAGAGCCGAATATGGGGCTGACAACGTGGCAGGACGCACCGGACGGAAAAATTATAAAAGCCGATGTCAGTATTGCAAAAAACTATCTGGCGGAAGATGAACTTGCATCACTATCCCGGATTGTGAACGCCTATTTGGATATTGCTGAAGATATGGCAAAGCGCAAACTCCCCATGACAATGGAAGATTGGGAAAAGCGGTTAGGCATCTTTCTCCAGGCGGCAAACCGTGAGGTTTTGCAGGACGCAGGCAGCATAACCCATGAAATTGCCAGAGCCCACGCCGAAAGCGAATTTGAGAAATACCGTATCGTGCAGGACCGGTTGTACCGCTCTGATTTTGATCGCTTGATTGAAGAGACACAGGCAGATAAGATGGGAGATATGGATCATGGCATATAAACCTCTTGAAATTGACCGGAATAATCTCACCATCATGGGAGTGCGTTTCCCCGATTTGGAAACCCTGAACACTACCGCCGATGCCATTGGTTCGAATATGTTTGAAGGCTTTGAACCGACGGCAAAGGGCATAGCTATTATTCGGGATTATGTTACTGATAAGATCACCATTGCGGATGTCTTACAAATGGCAAAGGACAGAATGTATGGGTAAGGTTTACAAGTATATCGATCCTGACTACAACTATACCGATCCCAAGACAGGCGTACTCTGGAACCTTGGTAATATCGCAGATAATGATACTTTAATTTTTTTTGAAAGTACCGCTGTTACTAAACGCACAAAAGAACTGAAAAAATCACCTGTCACGATAAAAGATTCCGCAGCGCTGTTTGCTATTCACCGGTATCTGTTTCAGGATGTGTATACCTGGGCCGGTCAAAAAAGAAAGGTGGAAATCAGCAAGGGTGGAAAACAATTCTTCCCGCTCGATCATTTTGACACGGCGTTTGTTTATATTGATAATCTTATTGCCGAATACAGGTCTATAGATAAAAAAGATAGTGATAAAATTGCCGGGAAGTTGGCCGAAGTACTGGACACGGTCAATTATTTACATCCATTCCGGGAAGGTAACGGCAGAACACAGCGGGAGTTTTTACGGGTACTTGCCCTTGAGAAAGGTTTTTCTCTCAACCTGAACCCCGCCGATAACGCCGATGTATATGAACGCTACATGAGCGGGACCATTGATGCCGACGTGGGGAAACTGGCTGATTTGATTCTGGAGTTGATGCGGGGGGTGGGGGATGAGTGATTGGCCGATGTGCTCAATAGGATCTCTTTGTGACATTGTAAAAGGCGAAACCGGTCTGGCGAGTGCAACACCGGGGGAATATCCATTAGTGACAACCGGGGCGGAACGAAAAAAGGCCAACACCTGGCAATTCGATACGGAGGCGGTTTGTATACCATTGGTCTCATCGACAGGGCATGGCAAGAAAACGCTGAACTATGTTCACTATCAGGAAGGCAAATTCGCCCTTGGAACTATTCTTGCCGCAGTGATACCAAAGGATAAAAATATTTTATCGGCGTCCTATATGCACCGATATTTGCAATTCTATAAAGACAGAAAAATTGTTCCGCTCATGCGGGGCGCCGCTAATGTTTCTTTGGCGGTACGGGATATTGCTAAAATCGAAATCCCTGTCCCACCGATTGAAAAACAAAGGAGTTTGATACAACTCTTTAACAAACTTTATGATTTTGACAGTGCTTTTGGGGATGAAACTGCAACACAATCCGACATTATCGCAAAACTCCGGCAGGCAGTTTTACAGGAGGCGATTGAAGGCAAACTGACTGTAGATTGGCGTAAATCAAATCCGGTGTATAAGGGAGATGTGGAATATGATGCGGCGGCATTGCTTGATAAGATAAAGATAGAAAAGCAAAGGCTTGTTGTGGAAGGGAAGATTAGAAAAGAAAAGCCGCTTGCGCCGATTAAAGCAGAGGATGTACCGTTTGCGTTGCCGGAGGGGTGGGTGTGGACGAGGTTGGGGGAAGTCATTGAATACACAGAAAATCTTGATATACAAAAACATCTACAGATAAACAAGATCATAAATTATGTCGATATTGATGCAATTGATAACAAAACTCATACAATAAGAGAATTTAAACAAAAATTTGTTTCTGAGCTTTCTTCAAGAGCTAGGCGGGTTATAAAAAAAAATTATATCGTTTATTCAACTGTTCGACCGTATTTAGAAAATATTGCTATTATGCAAAATGACGTTGATAATTGCATAGGTTCTACTGGTTTTGTTGTCTTTAAGCCAGTCTTGGTTAGAAATCAATTTGTTTTTGATTTTCTTCTTTCACCATCTTTAAATATGAAATATAAAGAAATGATGTCTGGTTTTAATTCTCCCGGTATAACAAATGAACAATTTGAAAATACATATTTCCCCCTTCCGCCTTATGCTGAACAACAGATTATAGTCTTGCATATCGAAAATCTTTTTGCTATAATTGACGAACTGGAGGTGCAGATGAGGGAGCGAAAAGGGCAGGTGGAGGGCGTTTTGCAGGTGGTGTTTGGAGAGGCGTTTGAGAAATGAGCAGTGATACACTGTATTCGGTTGCATTAGAACAATTGAGTATAAATACATCTGGCGATTCCGATTTTGAGAAGATTAGCCATATTCTCATAAAACATATTTATCCACAATATAGTTTTAATAATCCGGCGGGTGGTTTTGGAACACAAGATGGCGGATATGATGGGAGAGACCCTTTAAACAAAGCAAAGTTAGCCTGTTCTCTCGAAATCAATTATAAGAAAAAAATTCAAGAAGAAATTGAAAAAAGTAAAATAAATGGTGATGTAGAATTATTCTATTTCTCGAATCAACCAATACCAGAGCTAACAAAAAACAAACTATATTCAAAATACAAGTCGGATAATATTGATTTAATTATTTTTGGCAAACTAGATTTATCACAAGAGATAGATAAATATTTGCAAAACAACAACGATATTGATTTATATAATTTACTAAAATTGTCTTTTTTAAGTGTAGGTGAACGTTATAGGCACAATGAAGTTGACAATCTGGATATTCAATTTGACGGAATAATTTATAAAAAAAAGCTAGTTCATGATATTGAACACAAAAACATTCGTGATGCTATATATGATCCATCTTTTGTCAGTGAAAATCCATTATTTGATTATATATTAGAGAACTTGCACAACCGTGACTGGAGAGATTTTTTTCACATATTTCTAAATGGTATTGGTTATGTTGGAAAAAGTTTTATGATGCGGCTATCTTTCAATTATTTAAAAGATGAATTATCAAACCATAACAATTATACAAAATATAAATGTATTCCGTTTATTCAGTTTTGTGATTTAAAATACTATGTAATTGGTAGTATAAAAGAAAAAATTTATAATAATATTGAGCCATTATTATTTTTCGTGGATGGATTAGATGAAGTTAATATTTCTTTAAGGGAAAATTTATTTAAAGAAATTAACAATGTCCTAGAATATAATAAATCAGTTCGTTTTGTTATTTCAGGACGCAGCTCATCTTTTGATGTATTAAAAGGAATTGAAAAACAGTCGATAAAATTACGGATCGAAAAATATATTGATATGGATGATTATGATTTATTAGAGCTGCTGAATAATTATAAAGGTACTCCGATTTATGATCTGTTGCCAATCCCAACATACAGAAATTTTATTAAGGATAAAAAAGATAGCCATTTCTTGAGCATTGATGATTTTATAAAGACTTTGATTGAAGAAAATTTAAATACGGATGCACGGAAAAATATACTACCTCGGTCTACGCCAAGTACAAGCATTGCTGGGATAATTAAAAAACTTTCTGAATTCACATTCTCATTGTTTTTAAAAAATACATCTGTGTTTTCAGATATTGAACTCCGGGATGTGTTTAATTCTGATAATGATTTTTCATTTGTCTTAGATTCGGCGATAATAGATTATAAAGATAATACGAAAATTAGTTTTGTTTCTAATTTTTATTATGAATATTTTATTGCAAATGCAATAATATCAAAAAACAAAAAAGAAATAGTCTCATGTTTTTTTATTAGAAAAAAAATAAAAATATCAGCACTTGACATATTTGTGGTATTTTTGAATTTAATTAGTACCCGGAACAAAGAAAAGTATTCGTATGTTTTAAATAAAACATTCTCTGTATTTACAGAATTTTCATTGGTTTGTGATTTTGAGTCATTTTCTGATAATGATAGAAAAACGTATTATCGGAAAATATATAAAAAATATAACAATTCAAAAAAACATATTTATTATGCACGATTTCGTCAATCATTTGGCCCTTTGAAAAATATTGATAATATGGCTCAAAAAATGCAGTTGTTATTGCCTGAAAGCAAACGAGCGGTCATTCTTGCTATACTAAAATCGGAAATTGAAAACCATCTCAAAAAGCCGACTAATGATAAGGCAATAACTTTTGCTAACAGTATCATTTTGTTGATGCCATTTATTGAAAATTTGTGGTCGAAAGAACAGCAAGTTATCATACAAGATTTATCCGTGTCTCTGTTACAATTTTTTATACTTAAAGGCATACCGAAGGAATTAGAAGGTTTGTTGTCTCAAACTTTTATTTTTGATTGGTATAGAGATTATAAATGGGTTGAAAATTGGAAAATTGAAGATTGGGAATCTTTTTTTGAAAAAATATCTGGCAAAGAAATAAAAATTAATACTGAAATTTCAAACAAATATGAATATGTAATAAAACTAGAATGTTTTACTCACTTTTATGATCATCCTATTCTTCGTCCCTTATTGTTACCTTTGCTGCGATATGTTTTTAAAAATAAATATATAGAAGGTTCA
Source organism: Spirochaetia bacterium (assembly GCA_025997715.1). Lineage (GTDB taxonomy): Bacteria > Spirochaetota > Spirochaetia > Treponematales > Breznakiellaceae > Termitinema. The sequence goes on along the minus strand of BNUY01000012.1, from coordinate 10,151 downwards.
GGGGCATTCGGCACAGTGCCCGATGTTTTAACTGATGACTATGAACTGCCAATGATTCACCACGATTATGATGAATCTGCTGTAGATTATGTGCTTCCTAATATTGATTTAACTGTAAATGAAATTTTAAATATTTTATGCTTTGCTATCGAAAACAACGTATATGATCGTGTAAAAAATTCTATAAGTAGTCCTATAAAGATACTCGAAGAAAAATTATATGAGAAAATTAACGAAATAGAATATAAAGACTACGAATTATTCTCATTTTACTATTTCAATGCTGACAAATATGGAGTAAATGAAAGATTATTTAAAGTGGAGCCGTCAAATAAAACTGATGAGCTAAGGATATTCTTTGCAAACAAAATTATAGAAGGCAAAGTCGATATTAAAGAATATTTTATTGATAGGATGCTCCATCAATTGATAAATCTCACTGACCGTGCTAGAGCAAATGAATTATTACAAAGTATTATGAAAATGCCCAAACCAAATATTTATAACTATCTAATACACTCAATATTTAATGATGAAAATCATATATTATATAATTCAGGACTTGTTAATTCTGAATACAATCGTATTTATGCAAAGGATATACTTTTAAGAAAGAATATCGATAAACGCCTTGCTCAATACAAGACTGATATTGAGTCTGCAAAATCAAAAGAAATTGAATTAATGCTTGATAATGATGTAATGGCCAACGAACTCAGACGAATTGATGAATATTTGCAAAAAACTACCGAAATAGATGGTGAAAAAAACTTATGGCACAAATTATTTTCTCTGTACCACAAAAAATTGCTCGATTTAATAACTTATGATTTTAACAATCAGTATATTAACACTCCGGTTTTTGTTGAGTGTGCGATCCATATACTTGAAGATTTTTATCGAGATAAAATTACGAACATTGATGAAATTATTAAACGGCTAAAAGATTATTGCTTTAAACCGGAACATTTCTATTATTATTTCTATTGGCAATATATTGATGAACACAACAAACAGGAAGAGCCAAATGAAAACATTGAAAAATTAATTAACAAAAATAATGTTTTGATGGATAGAATTATTGATAGTATAAATGTTAATGTTCGCAGAAATTTTGAGGACAAAAAATATCCTTTTTTTGAAGGAAAACATTCGCCGTGGATCATTCCATTTTTGTACTTTTACAATTTATCGTTTAATAACATATCTCCAGATTGGCTAACAAGAAAATGCATATTAAAACTAATTACATTTCATAATCCTTATGTTACAACGAGTAAGGATGCAACTCTTTCGTGGTTTACTGAAAGGTTCCCGACTATAAGCAATACGGAAATAATTAATTTTGCTTTGAAAATTATTCCAGATATTGAGGATTATCATTCCCGTGTACAAATAGCAAAATACCTTATTGAACAATATAATTCTTCCAATTTAACAATTGAGAAGGAACCCATTTTTAAATTTATTATTGACACGACAAAGTCAATGTTTGATTTGCATGAAAACAGTAACAAATGGGCGGAATATTCAACCATTTCAAGTTTCTGGTCAACATTTCAGGAAAATCACATTGAAAAAATATTTAATGGTTTCTCAATTGCTGTTATTTTATCTACAATAAAAAGACAAGATAACGATATTGATTATCAATATAGGAAAGAAGTTTTAAATTATTGTGCTCGCATTTCAAATGAAGGACAAAAGATAAAAATAACAAATGAAATAAAATTAGATAGTTCGTTTGATAATATTTCAGAAAAAGAAAAAGAGGTTGTTTATCAGTTTTTAGCTTCTCTCGGTGATGAACAAGCGATCAAAAGTTTGATCAATTTGTACTTAATGGATAAAGGCATGATACATGCTTTTCGGCAAAGTTCTTTTGGAGTTCTAACACCAAACAATGATTTATTAGATGAGTATACAAAGCTCTTTATATATAGCACTAAAAAAAGTAATCAACGACGGAATTCACTTTTATACATAGCCCAAACTGGTATAAAACAGCATCTAACGCCACAAAACTATTCTTCTTTTGAGAAAAAAATGAAGGAACGAATAAAATATTTAATAAAGAATAATCAATGGGCAGAGTATTATGAAGAATATCTGTTGCAGATGGAACAATATGTGTTTTCAGAAAAACAAAGTAACCTATTGGATAAAGGAGCCAGTCAATGAAATCCCTAGCCCCCCTCATCAAGACCCTCCAAAACATCATGCGCAAAGACCAGGGCGTCTCCGGCGATGCCCAGCGCATTGAACAGCTCGGCTGGATGCTTACCCTGAAAATCATCGACGACAAAGACACCGAACTGGAACTCTTAAACGATGACTACAAATCCGTAATCCCCGCCAAACTGCAATGGCGTAATTGGGCGGCCAATGCGGAAGGGATGACCGGGGACGAGTTAAAGGACTTCATCGATCGCAAGCTGTTCCCCGGCCTCAAGGCCATCAATGTGAGTACCGGCAACAAGCGGGCGCTGCTCATACGGGAAATATTTGAAGGCACCAACAACTATATGAAAAATGGTACCATCATCCGTCAAGTCCTGAATCAGCTTAACCAGATTGATTTCAATGTGTCCGAAGACCGGCACCTCTTTGGGGACATCTACGAAACTATCCTGCGGGACCTGCAAAGCGCCGGTAATTACGGAGAGTTTTACACCCCACGGGCAATTACCGAGCTTCTCACCGAAATTATCAATCCCCGGCTGGGCGAAAAGATTCTTGACCCCGCCTGCGGAACCGGCGGCTTCTTAACCAGCGCCATTGAAAATATCCGCAGACAGGATGTAAAGGGCGTTCGGGATTTGAAAAAACTGGAAGACACCGTGCATGGTTTGGAGTTCAAACCCCTGCCTTTTATGCTCTGCGTTACCAACCTTATTCTCCATGATATTGACGCGCCGAACATTGACTACACCGACAGCCTGAACCGGGAATATACCGGCATCGGCGCCAGGGACCGGGTGGATGTGATTCTGGCGAATCCGCCTTTCGGCGCATCGGTGACCGATGGGGTGGAGACTAACTTTCCCCTTAACTTCCGCACCACAGAAAGCGCAGACCTCTTTCTGCTGCTGATGATCCGTTACCTCAAAGACGGCGGGCGGGCGGCGATTGTCCTGCCTGACGGCTCACTCACCGGCGATGGGGTTAAGGCCCGCATCCGGGAGGAATGGCTTACCAAATGCAACCTGCACACCATTGTGCGCCTGCCCAATTCGGTGTTTCAGCCCTACGCCAGTGTTGCTACCAATCTGCTCTTTTTTACCAAGGGTGAGCCCACGAAAGAGATTTGGTATTGGGAACACAAACTGCCCGAGGGGATAAAAGCCTATTCCAAGACCAAGCCGATACAGAAAGATGAGTTTGCGTCCCTCAAGAAATGGTGGACGAAACGTAAAGAAAATGACCAGGCCTGGAAAGTTTCGATCAAGACTTTGCAGGAAAACGGCTTTAACCTGGACATCAAGAATCCACACGTCCCGGAAACAGAACAGCAATACTCCAGCGGGGAACTGCTTGCCATGCTCCATGAATCATTCCGCAAAAGTGATGACTTAGTTGTGAAACTTAAAAAAGAGTTGGGAGGAGTCTGACCGAGTCAAATTTGGAAGGACGGGGATGGCCACTCATTATCTTTATATCCCGAAAATCCGTTTAATATCCTTACTTGCAATCACACGGTCGGACTTTTTTCCGGCATTTGCAAGCAGGGATTTCATCTTTTCGTCTACCGATTTCTTGATTAGTTCTGATGGATCGATGCCGCGCAAGCTGAAAAATAACAGCGGATCTGTATCCAGCCTTGCACCCACAGCATAAAGGGCGGCCGCCACATGTTTGCACATGGTCGCCCAATCAGGGCAACTGCAATCCATATGAATTTCTTTTGGAGTAGGAAATAAACCATCACCCTGCTTCATAAATATCTCGCCGAACTCTTCCGGAAATTTTCCCTCTATAAGAGCCGCTATGCTGTCAATGCGCATCGCGCACTGCTCCGCAATGTCTTTCCACTTCTTTGCAGAGAGTTTGTCTATTTTGATGGTGATCTTGTATAGACTGCTGCCGCTGACCAACGCAGTAATCATTCCCTCCGAAATATTTAAGTCCAGTACAAGTCCGTTCCTTACATACGAGCGGCCGCGTCCGATACGGTTATCATAATCAGCATAGCGTTCAAGGTTTTTACACCACGAGGATCCCCACCATGTTTTGGCTATTTTATTACCGTCAATGATGACAGGAGTCATATCCGGATTTTTTTTGCGAAGTTTCTCAAGCCTTTCCTTCGCTTCCACCCGCTGCTGCCCTACGGATGGCTTACGGTAATAATAACCCCAACCCATATACTACACCTCCAAAGCGAACAAGTTCATAAGCTCTTTGTCGGACATTTCCGTCACCCAGTTTTCGCCTGAACTTTCGGCGATAACATCCTTTGACAATTTGTTCTTACTTTCAATGATGCCGTCAATTTTTTCTTCAATGGTGCCGCTTGTCACAAATTTATGCACCATCACATCTTTTGTTTGCCCGATACGAAATGCCCTGTCAGTCGCTTGATTTTCTATTGCAGGATTCCACCAACGATCAAAATGAATAACATGGTTTGCGGCGGTAAGATTCAACCCTACACCGCCCGCTTTGAGCGACAGCACCATGAACGGAATGTATTCCGAATTAAATTGCTCAACAATCTCGCCGCGTTTTTTTGGTGTAGTGCCTCCGTGGATCACCAGCCCCTTGCGTTCAAATATGCTTTCAAGATGCCGCCTCAGCGGATCGGTCATTTCTCTGAATTGCGTGAAGACTAATACACTCTCATGCTTATCGCGGATCGTTTCACATATTTCTTGCAGGGCTTCAAACTTGCCGCTCATCCTGGGGTCAAATGCGCCCTGTCCATAATACTGGTCGGGGTGATTACATATCTGTTTGAATTTCATAATGGCGGCGAGAATTTTACCCTTGCGTTGGATACTCGCCATACTTTCAGGTTCGCTGAACGTCTGCTCTAAATCCTTCACCAATTCGTTGTACAGCGCGATCTGTTTTTTTGTAAGGTTGACATACTGCTTCATTTCGTTTTTGTCAGGCAAGTCAGAGATTACGGACGTATCGGTTTTTAGCCGCCGCAGTATAAATGGCGACACTACGGAGCGCAGCTTGGCATAACCTTCCGGCGATTCTTTAAGACGGCCGGTGAAGGTTTTGAATTCCTTCGGGCTTCCCAGCAATCCGGTGTTCAGAAAATCAAATATCGACCACAGATCTGACAATCTATTTTCAATGGGGGTGCCGGTCATGGCAATGCGCGCATGGGCATTAAGCGCTTTGATTGCCTTTGTTTGTTTAATAGAAGGGTTTTTAATAGCCTGCGCTTCATCCAAAATGAGCATATCCCAGGTGACTTGTGTCAGTTCCGTCAATTTGGAAACCATGCCATAGGTTGTTACAAACAGTTGGGCTTCATCGTTATTCAGGGCTGCATTTAATCCGTGCAAAATCGAAACGCGCAGCAGGGGGGTGAATTTTTCGGCTTCCTTTTGCCAGTTACTGAGCAAGGATGCCGGAACAATCAGCAGCGTTTTAGTTTTTTGGTTTGTTTCTCTGAGTATATCCAGCAATGCAAGAACCTGAACCGTTTTTCCCAGTCCCATATCATCAGCCAGAAGCGCGCCAAACCCCATGGAGCGCATAAAAGATAACCAGTTCAGTCCTGTTTGCTGATAATGGCGCAGGCTTGTCTTAAAATCATTCGATGGCGGGACTCCGGCAATTCCGGCGGTGCTCATCATTTTATCCATAACACTTTGCAGCCACTCGCCATTGGTAACAGAAGTTTCAATTTCATCAGAAACACCCTCTAGATCAACGATGCCCGCCCGGAGCTTTAATGCCTCGGCAAAGGTCATGTCCCCGCGCTTTTCCAAACTATCAAGAACCGCAATTATCTGTGTTATGCGTTCCTTGTTGACCTCCACCCATTTGCCTTTGAGAAATGCCAATCCATTTTCTTCACCAAGCAGGGTTTCCAATTCTTCACGGGTCAGTTCCGTGTCACCAAAATAAACCGACGGCGAGAACGCAATGATGGACTGCAAACCCAGCGCGGAGGGCTCCTTTGAGCCTAAAGAAATGGAGAGCCTCGACTTGACTTTACGTTTCCAAAAATTCGGGATACGGCAGACAATGCCGCATTCTTCATACAGCGGCGTCTCCCGTAAAAAATCGTAGGCGTCACCCGGCTCAAATTTCAGCGGGCTGAATAGTTCTCCTGTTTCCACCAAATCGGAGATAAGCGCGCTCTTATCAGCGGCGCGGCTTACCGTTCCGAGTAAGTCCAGGAGTGCGGATTGTTGGCCGTCAAATTCCTTCAGCGCTCTTTTAAGCGGCAGATGGGTGACCGTATTATTCTGCCGTGTTGAATAGGTCGCCATAAAAGCAAAGGGAAATTTTTCTTCTTTTGTTTCCACAAGATGGAAGAATACACGCCCGCTGACAATGAGCGATTCATTCTTGGACTTGAAGTATTCTTCCACGGCGCCGTCAAAGGTTGAAAGTTCCGCATTGAGCACGGCGGCAAGGTTGTCATATATATTTGCAATCCAATTCAGATTTACAAATTCCATGCCAAGACAAAACGGCAGCTCCTGCATAAGCGGATATAAATCAGCGGAATCAGGGCGTTTTGATATTCTTGTCAATTCTATATCCGGATCGCGCCTCGTGATATCGACAAGTTGTCTTGCAATACGCAACAGGTATACTAGCCCGGGATCATCCGATGTCTGGCTGCTCCACCCCAGATTGTAGATGTCGGCGTAGGCAAGCTCACCGCCATCGACGGCATATCCTTCGGGTTTGAAAATAACTTGCAAAAAAACTCCTTACCAGAAAATCATGCTTCTATTTTGCTTTTCAAATAATATAAGTGGATGGGCGTAATTGTCAAACCCCAAATAGCCGCTTTCCCCAATCGAAATTATAACACGTCTACTTTTTTATACACACTTCGCCCCAATTTGACAAAACTCTAGATCCGCTCCGAGGGCTTTTAGCTGCCTGGGTTCTGTTTACCACCGATTAGCCGTGAAGGGTATGGGTATGGCGATAATCAGAGGATGCGCCCTGACAGATAATGCCTCTTACCGGCGCCGTGATAATCACCATGGTCCCCTCCCCCGCTTCGCTTTCAAACCGCAGGCTGCCCCCCAGGATGGCCGCGCGGGTATACATTCCCCGTATGCCGAAATGTCCGGCGGTATAGGTGGCCGGATTTTCCTGTGAGGGGGGAAAACCCTTGCCGTCATCGCTGATGCAGATGAACAGGGTATCCTCCTCACAACGCAGAACCACCACCGCTTCGGAGGCCTCGGCGTGTTTTTCAATATTGATCAGCGCCTCCTGCACCAGACGGAAACACTGGAGCTGCGCCGCCTCGCCGAGCCCCCGGGGAGCGTCCCGAAGGGTAAGGCGGCAGTCTAACCCGGTGCGTTTGCCAAAGTCCCGGCAGAACCGGCCCAGGGCATCTCCCAGGCCCTGATACCGGAAGTCCGGGGGAAAAAGGTCGTCACAGATGATCCGTATGGAATCAATCAGCCCCCGCTGGGCCGCCGCCACCTCCTCCAAAACCGCCGTTTCCTCAGGGGCTGCCGCCGTCCGCTTAATCCCGGCAATCCGCAGGGCCTGAACCCGCAAATCCTGGGCTACCGTATCGTGGAGTTCCCGGCTTATCCGGCTCCGTTCGTTTTCCTGGGCCAGCACTACGGCCTGTGAAAAGGCGGCGCTTTGTTCCTCCCGCGCCCGGGAACGGGCCAGCGCCCTATTCAGGAACCCTATTGCCAGGGCAAGCAGGCCGATAAGGGCGGCGAAAATAAAGAATTGATAAAAATAGCGCAGATGTATGGCGTCCCCTATCTCCACCTCCTGTTCCTGCCATTGGTTCAGGGCCTCTCGCAGTTCCAGGGCCAGCAGAGGGAGCATAGAAGACAAAAAACTTTTCCCATGCCCCTACTAAAACGTCTTTATTCATTTCAAGTCAAGCGTTATACTTTTTATAATGAGAACACCCTTGAAAGTAATCCTGCTTTGCCTGTTGTCGGCTGCGGCTAATGTCTTCCTCAGCACCCTGGCCGGAAGGGTCCTTCAATTGCCCCTGTTTCTTGATACCCTGTTTACCGTAGCTATTACCTTTGCGGCAGGCCTTGTCCCGGGGATAGTTGCTGCGGTCTTAAGTATCGCCATTAGCGGATCCCTCTACTACGAGGCGCCGCTTACCTATTTTTTTGTCCTGTGCAGCATCGCCGAAGTAGTTCTGGTATGGATGTACCGCCGCCGGCCGGGTACCGGGAAGGAACCCCTTATCAGTACCCTGTCTTCCCTGCTGCTCTCCTCTACCTTGCCGCCTGTGTTGTTATCAGTATTTTAGGAGGCATGATTGATTATGCTATTTTTACGGTACTTTCCCACATCAGAATCACCTTCTCCCCGGAGGACTCCTTCAAACTGGGGCTTTTACGGAACAATATTCCCTTACTCTGGGCCGGCATCTTTGCCCGTATCCCCATCAATCTGGTTGACCGGTTTGTGATTATCTTCGGCGGGTACGGCGTTTCCCGGCTCATGATCCGGTTCCTGCACCTTCGACCAATTCGTCAGAGAGATTGATTGTATGTTTTGATAATGCCTTTCGTTGTTAGTCACCAATACACCGTTGTTTGCAATGACCGTTGACGCGATAAGAATATCCGCATCTCCAATAGTTATTCCTGTTTTTCTTAATTCCGCATAAATACCTGCGGCGATGGGAACAACATCAATTGAAAAGGGGATTACCTCAACATATTCCAGGAGGCTTTGAAAACGGGCGGCTTTCTTTTTGTTTCCACGATACTGCAATCCTTTTAATATTTCATACGCGGTGACAGAAGATATGGCGAGTATAGTACCATCTTCGATAGTTTCTTTAACCCTATGAACAATTTTGCGGTTCTCTGCGAGAAAATATGATAAAGTGTCTGAGTCGAGAAAAATCATACCTCCTGCCTGTCTTTGAAAAAGTTTTCCCGGTCATCTATCATATCTTGTACTAATTGCACATCACCGGTATCAAACATACCGGCGTATTCCAGTAATTTACGCTGGTCCTTTTTGACCGGATTGGTAAAGGTAATAACCACTTCATATTTTCCTTTTACCGGCACCGGTTCATCCAGTACAAACTTGCTTTCATCGTATACGGCTTTAACTGCGATCATATATTCCTCCAAAACTCCTTTATATTATAATGGCGATGGGGAGTATGGGCAAGGGCTCAATAAAAGCTTGGAACGCCTAAAATCCCCGTTTGAAGCACCCCGCCCCGTTCTATAGGGTAAGCAATTTTTCCCGGTTCTTTATCCCGGTTTTATAATAGATATGACTCAAATGGTTTTCCACGGTCCGCAGACTGATATTAAGGGTATTCGCAATGAACTCGTTATCCTGATGATCCTTAATCATGGCCAGAACCTCCCGTTCCCGTTGGGTAAATTCGGCGTACACATCCTGATTCCGCTGGACCGTTAATTCAAAACGGTTATCGATATACAGTTTTCCATCAAGAATGATGGTAATCGCCCGGATGAGTTCCTCTTCGTCCGCTGATTTTGATATATACCCCCTGGCCCCCATCCGCATAGCCGTCTGGATACGAAAGGGATCTTCAAAAACCGAATACACCAGGACCGGCAGGGGAGCGGCGCCCCGGCGGGCACAGATTTTCTGTATGACGCCGATAAAATCCAGCCCGTTATCCCAGGCCGATATCCAGAATAACCAGGTCCGGAAGTTTCTGCATCCCTTCCAGCAAGTCCCGGCCCTCGGTGAGGGAAGCAGCCTCCCCGGCAATTTCAAAACCCCCGGCGCCTGAGAGGAAATTCCCAAAACCCCGGCGTGTCATGGGATGATCGTCGATGATCACAAAACGGATTATTTTTTGTTCTTCCCGCATGAGCGTTCCTTTTTTAATCTCTAAGGGTATAATTCCCCGCCCTTTAGGGCGTAAAGCTGGGGGTGTGGGGGATATGTTCCCCCACCGATATGTAATATAATGGGGGCATGAGTGAATGTATACATAAGTCACATAATGT
>BNUY01000011.1 GCA_025997715.1 Spirochaetia bacterium | reverse complement strand
GGAGGTAGTTCCGGGCCGCTATGGCATGGGCGTCCGCGCCGCAAATACCCTTAGAAGCCTTTGCCGAGATACGGCAGGGTCCCATGGAGCAGTTTTTGCAGCAGATCCCGTCCTCGCCGAATTGAAAGAGATGACCGACTACGCCAAGACCAAGGGCGCCAAGGGCATCAATATCGTAGGACTCTGTTGTACCGCGAATGAAATTGCCATGCGTCACGGTGTCCGGATGGCGGGTAACTTCCTCCAGCAGGAAAACGTGGTTCTCACCGGTGTGGTGGAAATGATGTGTGTGGACGTACAGTGTATCTTCCCCGCCCTTCCTTCCCTCACCGATTGCTTCCATACGAAGTTTGTCACCAGTTCCCCCATCGCCCGGATTCCCGGATCGATCTATATCGAATTCAAGCCCGAGACGGCGATGGCACAGGCCAAAGAAATCGTCAAGATGGCCGTTGACAACTACCAGAACCGGGATGAAAAAAAGGTTTATATCCCCGATACCAAGCAGAAGGCCACCGTTGGCTATCCCTGCGAGCAGATCGTCAAGCACCTGGATACCATCACCAACAGCCATGTTGATGAACTGGGCTCCTACCGGCCGGCGGTTGACGCCATCAAAGCCGGTGTTCTCCGGGGCGCGGTAGGTATCGTCGGTTGTAACAACCCCCGGGTACGCCCGGACTTCTCCCACCTGGAAATCATGAAGGAACTGCTGAAAAACGACGTTCTTATCGTGGCCACCGGATGCGCCGCCCAGTTGGCGACCAAGGCCGGACTGCTCCAGAAGGAAGCCAAGTGGGTCTGCGGCGACGGCCTTCGCCGGGTCTGCGACTTGCTTGATATTCCGCCGATCCTGCACATGGGCGCCTGCGTTGACATCAGCCGCATTCTGCTCCTGGTTACCGGCATCGCCAAGGATTGGGGGGTGAATACCACCCAGCTTCCCATTGTGGGCTGCGCGCCTGAGTGGATGAGCGAGAAAGCGGTATCCATCGCCAACTACGTTGTGGGCAGCGGTATTGACGTCTATCTGGGTATCGAACCCCAGATCAAGGGCAGCACCGAGATGATGGAATGGGTCACCGAAGGTACCCGGAAGATCGTGGGCGCGGGATACATTATCAACACCGATCCTATGGGGCTGGTTAAGTCAATCCTGGATGGGATTGAGAAGAAACGGGACGCGTTGGGTATCTGATGAAAATAGCAATCACCGGAAAGGGGGGTGTCGGGAAAACCACCCTGGCCGCGATATTAGCGCGGTTGTATGCCGCCGAGGGCCGGAAGGTCCTGGCGGTGGATGTAGACCCCGACGCCAACCTGGGCTTAGCCCTTGGGTTTACCGAAGCGGAGGTGGAGGCTATCACCCCTATCTCCAAAATGAGTGACCTGATTGCCGAGCGGACAGGCTCGAACAAGGAAAACTTTGGGAAGTTCTTTAAGATCAACCCCAAGGTGGACGATATTCCTGAACTGTTCGCGAAGGAAAAAAACGGGGTTAAGTTTCTGGTGATGGGCACCGTGGAAACCGGCGGGGCCGGCTGCGTGTGCCCTGAACATGTGGTGGTCAAGCGGCTCATCTCGCACCTGGTAGTCGCCAGGGACGAGGCGGTCATCATGGATATGGAGGCCGGGCTTGAACACCTGGGCCGGGGCACCGCCGAAATGGTGGACCGGTTTATGGTGGTCATCGAGCCGGGTGAGCGAAGTATCCAGACCTATCACAAGGTCAAATCCCTGGCGGCTGACCTGGGGGTTAAGGCGGTGAGCGTGGTGGCCAGTAAGGTCCGCGGCGCGGTGGATGAGGATTACCTCAAAAGCCGTATACCGCCGGAAGACCTGTTCGGGTTCATCAGCTACAACGAGGAGATTATCGAGGCCGATCGCCGGGGCGTATCACCCTACGAAACCAGCGAAAAGGCACGGAACGAGATCATGAAGATCAAAGGGCGCATTGACGCCGCGTATGACGCGGCGGCTTTGGCGGCACATAAATCCTGAAGGAGAGGTGCTTCTATGAAGAAATTATTTAACCGGGTTTTTGACGGCTCCGACGAAATGTTCGCGATTGCCGAAAAAACACTCAATGAAACGCTGAAGGCATATCCGGAGACCACACCGGTGGCTATGCCGAACACGGCGTACTTCCTTGCCAGCCATCTTGCTTATCTGAGCAAGAAGGTTACCACCCTGGGCGAACTGAAAGCCTGTTGGGAAGAAACAAAAGCGAACTGGAAACCCCACGATCCGCGCCTGGCCGATGTCTTTAAGTGCGGCTTCGGCACGGTTCTGGCCGGCGAAGTGGTGGAAGCCTGTAAGTACATCAAAAGCCCCACCCCCTACGGCGAAGGCGACAATCGCGAGTACTGGGGCCACATGAGCGACGCCGAAGTGCGTGAGCTTGGTGTACCGCTGGTAACCGGGGACATTCCCGGATTCGTGGTCATCATCGGCCCCGCCCCCTCGGACGAGGAAGCGGCTGAGCTGATCAAGGGATACCAGTCACGGGCCATTTTCGTGTTCCTCATCGGGGGAATCATCGACCAGGCCAAGCGGCAGAAGCTGAACATGAACTTCTCCGTCCGGGTTGTCCCGGTTGGGCCGGATCTCTGGCATGTTGCCCATATCATTTCCGTGGTAAACCGGGCCGCCATGATCTTCGGTAACGTACAGCCCGGAGACCGGGATGAGTTTGATGATTATACCTTCAAGCGTATCCGGGCCTTTGTAAACGCCTATGATCCCGTGCCGGATCTCACCGTAGCTTACGGCGGCGGCGCTATTGCCATGGGCTTCCCGGTTATTACCAACTCCGTCAAGGACGTAATGGTGGTGCCGAAGAGCCTTATCATCAGAGAGGACACCAAGGACTGGATCGAAACTTCCCTGGAAGCCCGGGATATCAAGCTCAAGATTACCAAGGTTGACATCCCCGTGTCCTTTTCCACCGCCTTTGAAGGTGAAATCATCCGCCGTCCGGACATGGCTGTGGCCTTCAACGGTACCAAGCTGCCCTGTTTGGAGTGGGTTACCACCAAGGAAGCCAAGGACATCGAAGACCACAAGATCGAAGTTATCGGGCCGGATATTGACACCATTAAGGAAGGCTCGGATTCTCAGATCGCGTTTGTTGTCGAGGTTGCCGGAAAGGCCATGCAGAAGGACTTCGAGCCTGTGTTTGAACGCCGTCTGCACCACTACTTCAACTACGCTGAAGGTATCATGCACACCGGCCAGCGGGATCTTATTCTCGTCCGGGTCAGCAAGGCTACCATTGCCGCGGGCTTCCGCGCCAAGCACTTTGGGGAAATCCTCTATGCCAAGCTCAAGGGCGAGTTTGAAGCCATCATCGACAAGGTGCAGGTAAAGATCTATACGAAGACTGAAGACTGCGAACGGCTGAAGAAAGAGGTCAACAAGGTCTATGAGCAGCGGGATGACCGGCTCAAGTCCCTTACGGACGACAATGTGGAAGTGTTCTACAACTGCATTCTCTGCCAGTCATTCTCCCCCGCCCACGTTTGCGTTGTCACCCCGGAACGGCTGGGTCTCTGCGGCGCGGTCTCCTGGCTTGACGCCAAGGCCACCAACGAGATTGACCCCAACGGCTCCTGCCAGATCGTCACCAAAGAACGGGTGATTGATGAAAAGCTCGGTGTCTGGGAAGACGTCAACGAAGCGGTGCAGCAAGCATCCCACGGCGCCCTCCAGGCGGTTACCCTCTATTCCATTATGCAGGACCCCATGACCAGCTGCGGCTGTTTCGAATGTATCTGCGGACTTGAGGCAACTACCAATGGTGTGGTTATTGTGAACCGGGAACACCAGGGCAAGACCCCGGTGGGTATGTCCTTCTCGGAACTGGCCTCCATGACCGGCGGCGGTGTTCAGACACCGGGCTTCATGGGTCACGGGAAGCAGTTCATCAGCTCCAAGAAGTTTATGGCAGCCGAAGGCGGCCCCGCGCGTATCGTGTGGATGCCCAAGGCCCTGAAAGAGTTGGTGGGACCAAAGCTTAACGCAACGGCAAAAGAACTCTACGGGATCGACAACTTTGTTGAGATGATCGCCGATGAGACGGTTACCGAGGAAGAACCGGAAAAATTGGTGGAATTCCTGAATGGGAAAAAACACCCGGTACTGAAACTTGAACCCCTGATGTAATCAGGTCAAAGAGATGGGGCAAGGCGGGACACACCCGCCTTGCTCTGTTATTATTTTTTCTAAAGAGGAGAGTGTTATGGCATTTAAACGCGTTCCGCAAAAATTCCCGTCATCGATCAAAGAGGTAAAGATCGGCGCCGGGGACAAAGCTGTTACATTTGGGGGGCAAAGTGTGCTCCCGTTCTACAGCTTTGACGAGAAGATCAAGAATCCCCCCCTGGTGGGTGTGGAGGTTTCCGACCTGGGCCCGAACCGGGATCTGCCTGAATTAGGCAAGTTTTATGAAGGGGCAAAGACCATCGCCGAAGTGGCGAAAAAGGCCGCCACAATTCCCGGCGCCAGCTTTGTTGCCCTGTCCCTGGAAAGCGCCGACCCCAACGGAGCGAACAAGTCTATAGAAGACTGTGTGAAGCTTGCGAAGGAAGTGTCGGATGCGGTGGGCGGATTCCCCCTGGTAATCCAAGGCAGCAAGAACGTTGAAAAAGACGGTGATCTCTTAGTAAAGGTTGCCGAGGCGCTGTCCGGAAAGAACGTGCTTCTCATGTCCGCCAAGGAAGATAACCACAAGAAGATCGCCGTCGGCGCGGTTCAGGCCTACGGGCAGAATGTCGCCGCGGAATCTGCGGTAGATATCAACCTGGCCAAGCAGCTGAACGTATTGATCATCCAGATGGGGATCAAACACGAAAACATTGTCATGAACACCGGGTCCGCTTCTGCGGGCTATGGGTTTGAGTATGTCGTTTCAACCATGGAACGGATCAAGCTGGCCGCCCTGACTCAGAACGACGACAAGCTCCAGGTGCCCATTATCACCCCGGTGAGTGAGCAGACCTGGAACGTTGGCGAATCCTTCAAGAGCGAAGCGGAAGCGCCCAAAGGTTGGGGGCCCCAGGAACAGCGGGGTATCGCCATGGAAATTGCTACGGCCTCTGCGGTGTTAGCCGCCGGCACTGATGCTGTTATTCTGCGCCATCCCGCATCGGTTGCCGCAGTATCAAAACTTATTGCGGCGCTGGTAT
The DNA here is from genome assembly GCA_025997715.1 of Spirochaetia bacterium. Taxonomy (GTDB): domain Bacteria; phylum Spirochaetota; class Spirochaetia; order Treponematales; family Breznakiellaceae; genus Termitinema. Next base: position 27,840 of record BNUY01000011.1, on the reverse strand, counting down.
AAGGAGGAAACCATGGCTTTAAAAGGAATGGACATATTTAAATTATTGCCCAAATCAAACTGCAAAAAATGCGGTAACCCCACCTGTATGGCCTTCGCGATGAAGGTTGCCGCCGGCGGGATCACCATCGACAAGTGCCCGGACATCTCTGCGGAGGCATTGGCCGCCCTGAGTGAAGCTTCGGCCCCCCCCATGAAGAAGCTTGCCTTTGGTAAGGATCTTCAGCTCGGCGGCGAGACCGTACTCTTCCGGCACGACAAGACCTTTGTATCCAAGAGCCTCTACTCGGTGACGGTTTCCGCCGCCGATGTGGATGCGAAACTGCCCGGAATCCAGCTCATTGACTACGACCGTATCGGCGAGCAGATGAGGGTGGACGTGGTCAACGTAGAATTTACCGGTGATTCCGGCAAGTTTGTTGACGCGGCGAAGAAAGCCCAGGGCGCAGGCCGGGCCGGTATCATCCTGGAAGTGACCGACGCGGCTGCCGCGAAGGCCGCCCTTGATGCGGTGAAGGCCGACAAGCCCATCCTCAACGGCGCCAACGCCGGTAACTGGGAAGCCTTTAACAAGCTTGCTACCGAAGCCGGGGTTATCCTCGGTGTCGGCGGAAAGAATCTGGACGAAATCTACGACACGATTCTGAAACTGGAAGGCGCCGGGAACAAGAACCTGGTGGTTGATGTGACCGCCGGTTCCATTAAAGAGACCTTTGCCAACGCGGTGGAACTCCGCCGGGCGGCCCTGAAAGACAATGACCGCAGTTCCGGTTATCCCAGCATCGTGAATCTCCACAAACTGGCTGGGGGTGACGAGAATCTGCAGATCGCGCTTGCCTCGTTGTTCACCCTGAAATACGGTTCGATCATCATCCTGAGCAACATGAGCTACGCCACGGCGCTGCCTCTGTACGGCCTGCGGCAGAATGTCTTCACCGACCCCCAGAAGCCCATGAAGATGGAACCGAAGATCTACCCGGTCAACGGCGCGGACGAAAACTCCATCGTGGCCCTCACTGTGGACTTTGCCCTGTCCTACTTCGTTATCAACGGCGAACTGGAACGGAGCGGGGTGCCCGTAAACCTGGTTGTTGCCGATGCCGGCGGGTATTCGGTATTGACCTCCTGGGCGGCGGGAAAATTCTCCGCCGGTACCATTTCCAAGTTCTTTAAGGAAGCGGGTATTGAAGGTAAGGTGAAGAGCCGCAACCTCCTTATCCCCGGCAAGGTAGCCGTCCTGAAGGGCGAACTGGAAGAGAATCTGCCGGGCTGGAAGATTCTGGTAGGTCCCAATGAAGCTGCCGGTGTTGTAAAGTGGCTCAAGGACTTTAAGGGTTAATTGTTGACTGCCCCGCTGCATTGCGGCGGGGTTTTTGATGTCCCTGTAACGGGGCATCGGATACCTTGTAGGTATCTTAAAACTTTTTTGAGGAGCATGTATGGGTAAATTTATCGTTATTGGTGAGCGTATTCACTGTATCTCCCCGGCGATCAAAGCGGCCATGGAGAATAAAGATCCGGAACCGATTAAGAAGCGGGCGAAGGAACAACTTGATGCGGGCGCCACCTACCTGGACCTGAACATCGGGCCGGCGGAAAAGGGCGGCGAGGAACTGATGCAGTGGGGCGTAAAGCTTCTGCAAGAAAACTTTGACAATGTGCCGATTGCCCTTGATACGGCAAACAAGAAGGCCATTGAAGCGGGTATCAAGGTATACAACCGCGCCAAGGGCAAGCCGATTGTCAACTCCGCCGATGCGGGTGACCGGATTTCCTACATTGACGTTGCCGCGGCCAATGACGCCATCGTTATTGCCCTGGCATCCAAGGCCGGCGTTCCCTCCGACAACGAAGAGCGGCAGGGCTATGTTCTGGAAATGCTGGAATACGGCATGAACCTGGGCATGGATGCGGCGGATCTGTGGTTTGACCCCCTGTTCCTGGTTATCAAGGGGATGCAGGAAAAACAGCAGGAGACCCTGTCGTTTATCAAATGGCTTTCCGAGCAGGGCTTTAACTCCACCGGCGGCCTCTCCAATGTGTCCAACATGATGCCCAAGACCTTAAGGCCCATCGTTGACTCCTACATGGTCGCCATGTGTATCGGTAACGGCCTTACCTCCGCCATTGTGAATCCCTGTGATAAGCAATTGATGCAGGGTATTAAGTCCGCCGACATCATCATGAACCAGTCGTTGTTCAGCGACTCGTTCCTGGAGCTGTAATTATGTCAGATGATCATGCCCACGAACACACCCATAGTCATGCACACGAACATGGGCATGATCATCTCCATGATCATGCGCACGATAATGATTTAGAACATGGCCATGCGCATAAACACGATCATTGCCATGAGCATTCGCACGATCACGAGCATGCACACGAACATGGACATTGTCACGATCATGGACATGACCACGATCATGCGCATCCCCACGACCACGAGCATGCACACGAACATAGCCATGGGAATGACCATGAGCATGCCCATGAACATAAGCACCCACACGACCACGAACAACCGCACGATCATGGTCATGGCGGCGGCGATTTAGCCAAGCTAAAGACCTTGCTGAAGTATATGCTGGATCACAATCGAGAACACGCGGCTGAGCTGGGTGGTCTGGCGCACAATCTCTACCATGCCGGGCAGCACGAATCTGCGGATATCATCAATAATGCGGTGAAGGACTTTGAAACGGGGTCTGATAAACTCGCTAAGGCCCTTGAACTTATTAAAGAGGGTAAGTGATGTGCCTTTCTACGGCCTATGAACTGGGCACGGGCGGCGAGCGGAAACAGCTTTGCGAATATGTCAGCGGGATTAAGGTGCTGGGGGATACCATAACCCTTACCGACCTTATGGGGCAGGATATTAGCGTTACCGGGACGTTGGAAAGCGTGGACCTGATAAAGAACGCTATTACTATCAAAACAAAATGAAAAAAAAATACGAGATGATTCGGGAGATCTTCAATTCCTGTTCGCGGAACCAGATGCGGGATGTGGATGTGCAGGAGATCGAGACTGACGATGTGGACGCCTACCTTACCGGGCTGTACGCCGGGGAATCTTATACCAGCGAAAAAAGCGTGAACGAAAATGGGATGGTGGTGTTTGATATTGACGCCTCAGGGCTGGTGCAGCGGGTTTCGTTTGCCGAGATTCGGTAGGGTGATGTTTATTCCTCTTGACGGATCATAGGACAGCCGCTATAGTACGAATCGTATTGGAAAATATATCCAGTCTAAGTCTTTAATGGAGGATTTTATGAAGATGATTAGTACTCCGCGAAAACCGGCTTTTGCTTTGACGGTTCTTATTCTGTTTGGTTTGGGCCAGTCCGGTTTGTTTGCCGGGGGCACGAAGGACCGGGGGGCGGCTGGGGCGTCGGCGTCCGCCGTTGACAAAGCGCCCGTAACTATTCTGGTGGCGGCGGCGGCAAGCCTTGAGTATTCCTATGTGCAGGAACTTATCCCCCGGTTCCGGCAGAAGTACCCATGGATCACGGTGGAGGGTGTTTATGACAGCTCCGGACGGCTTCAAACGCAGATTGAACAGGGCCTTGAGGCGGATGTGTTTATGTCCGCCGCAACCCGACAGATGGACAACCTGGTGACCGGCAACTTTATTCCCGCCGATTCGGTAAAACCCCTGCTGCAGAACAAGCTGGTCCTGATTAAGCCCAAGGGAACCACAACGGCGGTTACCGGCTTTCAGAATATCACCGAGGCGAAGACCATCGCCTTTGGGGATCCCAAAACCACCCCCGCAGGACAGTACGCCCAGGAAGCCTTTACCAAGCTTGGTAACTGGGACGCGGTTCAGAAGAAGCTGAGCATGGGGAACAACGTGACCGAAGTCCTTAACTGGGTAGCCCAGGGCAGCGCCGAGGTGGGCATCGTCTATGCCACCGATGCGGCAATCAATAAGGATGTGGAGGTGATCACCGAACTTCCCGAAGGCCTCCTTTCCACCAAGGTCATCTACCCCATTGGACGACTGGCAGCCGCCCCCCATCCGGAAGAAGCGCAGCTCTTTATCGACTTCCTCGCCTCCGATGCGGGCCTCACGGTGTTTAAAAACTACGGGTTCGCTGCAAATAATTGATGAATCTTTCGCCCATACTGATTTCTATACGAACCGCCACGGCGGCGATTGTGGTGACCTTCTTCCTGGGACTCCTGGCGGCCAAGCTGGTTGCCGGGATCAGGGGGAAAACAGGGAAGATGATCCTGGACGGCATCCTCACCCTGCCCCTGGTTCTGCCTCCCACGGTGGCGGGCTTTTTTTTGCTGCTTATCTTTGGGGTGCGGGGGCCGGTGGGGAAATTCTTCCTCGACTTTTTCAGCGTTAAGATAGCCTTCTCCTGGGGGGCCACGGTTCTGGCGGCGGTGGCCATCTCCTTCCCCCTGATGTATCGGTCTGCCCGGGGCGCCCTGGAACAGGTTGACCCTAACCTTATCTATGCCGGGCGCACTCTGGGCCTGTCCGAATGGCAGATCTTCTGGAAGGTGAGCCTGCCCACCGCCCTGCCGGGCATAGCCTCCGGGGGAGTGTTGGCCTTTGCCCGGGGCCTGGGTGAATTCGGCGCCACCGCTATGCTTGCGGGGAACATCGCCGGCAAAACCCGTACCCTGCCCCTGGCCATCTATTCCACCGTTTCCGCCGGGGACATGGACACCGCTTACAACTATGTGCTTGTCATCGTGATCTTTTCCTTTGCCGTGGTAGCCCTGATGAACTACTTCACCATTCAGGAAAAGCGGGTTAAATGAGCATTGTCAAATGAGCATTAGGGTATCCATCCGGAAGCGGCTTTCCCGTATCTTCTCCCTGGAGGTCGAGCTTGAAAGTGCCGATGGTTGCCTGGGCATATTGGGGGCCTCGGGCTGCGGGAAAAGCATGACCCTCAAGTGCATAGCGGGGATAGAAACCCCCGATGAAGGGCATATTTCGGTAAACGGCCGGGTGCTTTTTGATTCCGCTCAACGGATTAACCTGAAGCCCCAGGTGCGGCGGGTGGGCTACCTCTTCCAGAACTACGCCTTGTTCCCCCGGATGACGGTGCTGGAAAATGTCACCGCCGGTTTACCCCCGGCACGGCGCCTAAAGGCCAGGAAATGGCTGGAGCAATTCGGCCTTGCGGAGTTTGAGGGGCGTTACCCTCATCAGCTTTCCGGCGGGCAGCAGCAACGGGCGGCCCTGGCCCGTATGCTTATCCGGGAACCCGAGGGGATACTTCTGGATGAGCCCTTTTCCGCCCTGGACACCAATCTCCGGGAGCAGATGCAATTGCAATTCATGGAACTGCTCGAAACCCGTAAGGATGTGATCCTGGTGACCCACAGCCGGGACGAAGTCTTCAAGCTTTGCTCTGAAACCCTGGTCATGGACAAGGGCCGGGTCCTGGGGAAGGGTCCAACCAGGGACCTCTTTGCCAATCCCGGCCTGGTACGGATTGCCCGGCTTACGGGGTGCAAGAATATAAGCCCCGTGAGGCAAACCGGTGAGCGGGAAGTCTTCGCCCTGGACTGGGGCCTCCCCCTGCGTCTTGCCGCGCTCCTTCCTCCGGGCATTACCCATGTGGGTATCCGCGCCCACGACTTCCGCCCCGCCTGCGGTGAGGGCTACAACGAGATACGCCTGGCCCTTACCCAGGAGTCGGAGGAGCCCTTTGAGCGGGTGGCGCTGTTTACCAACGCCGACGCCGGTGCGATTGAAGCACAGGGAGTGCTTTGGTGGAAGTACAGTAAGTACTTGGGGTTTGAGCTGCCCCAGCGGCTTTTTGTTCCGCCGGAAGCGTTACTGTTATTGCGCACAAATTAGGAAACGTATATGATACCAGTGATGGAGGCACCGTATGACTAAAGATACCTTTACCCTTTTGGCGAAGTACAATAAGGGCGCCAATGAGCAGATGAATGGGGTTATCAAGACCCTCGGCGGAGAAGGGTGGGACCGGCAAGTAGGGGGCTTCTTTACGTCCCTTCACGGCGTGTGTTCCCATCTCTACATTTCCGATTTTACTATGCTCAAGCGGAACCGGCTACTGCGGGAATATAAAACCCTGGCAGGCGCCTTCTTTGACCAGGAGCTTGATTTTAAGACGCTGTTGTTCTCATCCCCGGATGAATATATAAGCAAGCGGTCGGAACTTGATGACAAGCTCATTGACTTCATCAACGAGCTAAGGGATGAGGACCTCTGCGGCACCCTCAAATTTTTGAACTACAAGGGTATTCCTGTTGAAAAGAGGGTAAACGGATTGTTGCTTCTTATCTTCAATCACCAGACCCACCACCGGGGCATGATTTCCCTGTACCTGGAACTACTAGGCAAGGAGAACGATTTTAGCTCCCTGATGCCTTTTTTGTAGGCGCTCTGTAATAAGGGAACCTTGCCATACTAACAAACGCCCTCTTTTTTTGCCGGCTGCCTTATGGTACAGTAACCGGCATAGACGGATACATTAGTATGGACATTTTTCTTCAGATTTGGGGCGGCGCAGGCTATCTCCTGGCAAAAATCTTTCTTTCCCATGCCGAAGGTCTCCGGGATGACCGGAAGTGGCGTTTAGCCGGTTGGTTGATGTATATCCTTGGCCTTCCCGCCTGGGTGTTCCTGCTGGCGGGCCGCCAAAACTGGATCGCCGCTGCCAATGAAGCCGGGGGCGGCCCCGCACTGATACTCGGCCTGGTATTGGCCTGGAAGAACCAACGCAAAGCTCACCCGGCTGTTGATCGGGCGGTGAAAATTTGTACCTACCTCATGATTGTAATCGGTGTAAGCTGCAGCCTGTATACCTTCGGCGGCATCACCGCCTTTTCCCAGGTACTTGAAATCGGCGTTACCATAGGATTCCTGTTGGGAAGTTTTCTGCTGGCCAAACGGCGCCCAAGCGGCTGGCTCCTGTACGCCATGATGATTATCAGCATGGGCACACTCATGTTCATCCAAGGCAAGGTGATACTCATAGTCCAACAGGCAGTTTCTCTGGTATTTGTAGCCCTGGGGTTTATCCGGGCGCTGCGGCGCGATCATTAGAGCTTCGTCGTAACCACCGCCAGCCCCCCCTCCCGTAAAATCTTCCATGCTTTTTTCACCGCAGTATCTCCCAGAAGCCGCGCCAGTTTCCGGTAAAAGTCGGCGGCCGGAAGCCCATCACCATTGGCCGTTTCTTTTAGCAATGCCTGTACCGCCGCCGCTTTCTCCGGGGCTAGCCGCAGCCGCCGGTCTTCCAGCCGCCATCGCCAAAAGAGGGATGTCCCGTGGGCGGAGTTTGGCGCCCCCGGCGGCTGGACCATCGGCTTTGAGCCCAGGAAAAGCACCCGGTCTGCTTTGCCGGCGGTACTTGTATCGGTACCCGGTTCCGGAATTGCAGCACGCTTACGGTCCCGGGTTCGGGCATAGGCGTCCAGTAGTCCCGGTATCAGGTCCGCCGCTACGCCGGGCTTGGGGACCGCAAAGGGGAAACCCTGCTCTATCGGTACGGCAGTGTCCCCCGCCATCCAGGATGCCAGGAGCCGGTCCAGTCCTTCGGTAAATTTATCGAAGCCCTCCTCGCCGTCAAAGGACAGATCGTTCAGGGCAAAGGTAAGGCCATCCCCCGCATCACCCTTTACCGCAAGTTCCGGGTGGCCGCCCCGTTTCCATTCGGCGTAGATCCGGGAATGGCGGGTTAGGACGAACTTATGCCAGAAAGCGGAGTCCAGGAGGCCCGCCGCAAAGAGTTGGCGCAGTATTTCTGCGGAGTCGATGATCTCCTGGTCATCCTGATCCCAATAGCCGTAGATAAGGTAGGCATGGGTCAGGATGCCCGCTTCCTTAAACGCGGCGCAGGCATTAACCACATCCCGGAGGCCGATGCCCTTGCCGATACGCGTAAAGCCCGCTTCGGCGGCCACCTCAATCCCCCCGGAAACCCCTATCAATCCTCCGGCGGCAAGGATCGCCGCAAGGTCGGGGGTAAAATCCTTCTCAAACCGGATGTTCCCCCAGAAGATCAACGGCTGCGTATGCTGCCCCGGCTGTCCCGCTTCCCGGTTCAGCAGGGCGAGACGCAATAGGGAATCAGGCGGGGCAGCCTCGTCTACCAGGTGTATTCCCCGGATGCCGGTTTTTTCCGCCTGGTCTGTCAGATGCCGGAAGAGGGCTTCCGGTTCCAGGGGCTCAAAGTTCCGGATATAGTCGAGCCCCACATCGCAAAAGGCGCAGGCGTGCCAGTAACAGCCGTGAGCCAGGTATGCCTTGAGCCAACGGCCATCGGACCAGAGGCGGTGCATGGGGTTGGCGTCGTCCACCGGGCGGAGGTAGCGGGAAAAGTCAACGGCGCGGTAGTCGGGGAATGTGGAAGAGGATATGCCGTCAATGGTACTGGGGGATGACGGGGGAGATGCGGTGTCTATTCCCGGCCCTGTTACCACGCGGCCATCAAGCGGGGAGCGGTGTTTGGTCTTGTAGAGCGGCGTGGTCCCTTGGGCATCTCCTTGGAGGGTGTGCTCCAGGATGGCTGTTAGGGAACCGTAGCCACGGTCGAAGGACAGGTAATCGAAGTAGTCGAAGAATTTCGGTTCATCCATAAAGCGGAGTTCCGTGTTCACATACCCGCCTCCGGCTATGGTGATTACCCGGTCTCCGTAGCGCGCCTTGGCGGAGGCCGCACAGACAAGCGCCCCGGCGAGGCAGCCGGGGAAGGGGATGGTAGCGCCGATCACCAAGGTTTGTGCGTCACGGTCCAGGCTGTCCCATTGTTCGTCCAGCAGGGGGCGGTAGAATTCCCGCATGATATAGCCATTGAGTCCCTGCTCCACTGCGGAAAAGTCCCGAAATCCGGCGCCGGTGGTTAAGCTGGGGACATAGCGGATAAGGCTGAAGGAGGGGTCCACCGTGACGGTGATAAAGTCCGCCAGATCCACCAGGAGTTTGCTTGCCAGGAGGGGAGCGGTATCCGGCGGGGGATTGGCGTCCAGGGAATCAAGGCAGGCGTCGAACCGGGGGCCGCCGGGGAGAATGCCGTTTGCCAGGGCCAGGAGGTGGCCGAACTCCCGGTCATTGCCCCTAAGAAAATCAATCAACCGGTCTATACAGGACAGCCATCGGTCTTCCTCGGAGAGGAAACGGTCTATATTATAGGAAACAATTTCGTTGATTACGTTTGGCTTATCCGCATCGGCAAAGATACGCTTCAGCCCGGCACGGCAGAAGATCCGTTCAAAGAGGGCTATGGAATGATCCCATACACCGGTTTGGAAGCCCCGCCCTTCAAGGAAAGTTTTCAGGTAGTAGGGGGCGGGGTAGGGGGTGTTGAGCTGTACCAGGGGCGGCTGAACCAGACAGATCCTCATTCAAAGCCATCCTTAAGCCAAAGCCCTTTAGGGCTAAAGCTGGGGCAGTGGGCGCCGGTGGCGCGGAATACCTCAACCGAGGGGATATTCCGGCTCTTAATGCCGAAGACCGTACAGGAGCGGGGGAAAGCAGACTCCCAGGTCACCTTGAAGTAGACGCATTTGAGGCAGTCCGGGGCGCGGGGTTTGTCAGATTTCGGCCCTTCCATACCCTCCGATTGTAGCCCCTCACTCATCCCCAACACAAGGGGCGGAAGAATCTCAACAGGATAAACGCATAAGAGAAGAATTTACCGCAAAGGCGCCGAAGGCGCGCGAAGGGGAAGAAGGAATGAACGGACTTCGTAGGCACAATTCAGAAAATCTGGCCAAAAAAGTGCTTATTCTTTCCTTCGTCGCCTTTGGCGCCTTCGCGGTTAAAATTCTTTTCTTCATTATTTTTTCTATGCGTTTATCCTGGAATCTCAAAATCGGTATCGCATTGACGGCATACCCTCTTCCAAGCTATTCTTAAACCACATGAAAAAGCTAACCGGCGTTTCCGTATCCCCGGGTATCGTTATCGGTAAACACTTTCTCTACCAGGGCAGCGAGCTCCAGGACATCCCCCGGTATGCTATCGGGAAGAACCAGGTTGACGGCGAATGGCGGCGGCTCCTTGCGGCCACGGAAGAAGCGGCGGCGGATGTGCGGGACCTCCATGACAAGGCGGTCCGCGAAATGAGCAAGGACAAGGCGGATATCTTCGAAGCCCATCTGATGATGCTGGAGGATACGGAGTTCCAGGCCCAGATAAAGGAACGGCTGGAGGCGGACCGTGAGAATATTGAATGGATAGTCTGGGACATCTCCCGGGAGATTGCCGCGAAGATGCTGTCCTCCCCTGACCCCTACTTCCGGGAGCGCGCGGGGGATGTCGCCGATGTGTCCCGAAGGCTCATGCATAAGCTCATGGGGATAAAGGAGTTTTCCCTGGCGGACCTGACCGAGGATGCCATCCTGGTTGCCCACGACCTCCTGCCTTCGGAGGTGTTGTCCATGAACAAGGAGCGGGTTAAGGGGATTGCCATGGATATGGGGGGCCGGACTTCCCACACGGCAATTCTCGCCAAGGCCTTCGGAATACCGGCGGTGCTGGGGCTTTCTTCTATCACCCGGGAACTCAATGCCGGGGATATCCTGGCGCTGGACGGCGGTTCCGGTCAGGTGATTATCAATCCTACAAAGGCTTCCCTGCTTAAATACGAGGATGCCGGTAAGCGGTACCGGCGGAACCGGGATAAGCTTCTTGCCCAGGCGGAGCTTCCTGCGGAAACGAAGGACGGGCACCGGGTACTCCTCAAGGCGAATATTGAACTGCCCGAGGAGGCGGAGCAGTCCCTGCGATACGGGGCCGAGGGCATAGGGCTCTATCGTTCCGAATTCCTCTTTCTTACCCCCGGCCAGGCTGCGGAGGAAGAATGGCAGTACCAGGCCTATAGCACGGTGTTGAAGGCCATGGGCGACAGGCCGGTGACCATCAGAACCCTGGATGTAGGGGGTGATAAGGTGTCCTCCAATGTCCCCGCCCCATCGGAGGGTGATAAGAACCCGCTCCTGGGCTGGCGGGCTATTCGTATGTGCCTTGCCCTGCCGGATTTCTTTAAGACCCAGCTTAGGGCCATCCTCCGCTCCAGTGTTCACGGCAAGGTGAAGATCATGTTTCCCATGATCTCCGGCATTGAGGAATTTGAGCAGGCTTTAGCGCTCTTAAAGGAGGCGAAGGCGGAATGTCTTGCGAAGAAGCAGCGTTTTGCCAAAACGATAGAGGTGGGGATCATGATAGAAGTTCCCTCCGCCGCGATGAGTGCGGATATCCTGGCCCGCAAGTCGGACTTCTTCTCCATCGGGACCAATGACCTGCTCCAATACACCCTGGCGGTTGACCGGGGCAACGAGCGGGTGAGCTACCTTGCCCAGCCCTTTCACCCGGCGGTACTCAGGCTCCTCAAGCAGACCATTGACGCCGCCCATGAGCGGGGGATCAAGGCCGCCATATGCGGGGAATTGGCGGGAGCCCCCTATGCGGCGCCCATACTCTTAGGCCTGGGGCTGGACGAGTACAGCATGACCGCCTCGGCTATCCCCCAGGTTAAGCGGATTATCCGGGGGACCACCCTGGAGGACTGCCGCACCCTGACGGAAAAAGCCCTGGCAAACAGCTCCTACAAGCAGACCGATGCCCTGGTTAAGACATGGATGGCCGACCATTTCCCTGATAAGTGAAGGACCCGCAATAATGGAATTTGACACCCGCGACAAGTACCGGAATCTCCCCACGGTAGTCCTGGCCGGCCGTCCCAACGTGGGCAAATCCACCCTTTTCAACCGCCTCCTCCACCGGCGCCGCGCCATCACCGACCCGACCCCGGGGGTGACCCGGGACCCGGTGGCCATGGACGCCTTTATCAACGGGAAACCGCTGCGGCTCATGGATACCGGCGGCTTCAAGCTGGACAGGAAGGCCAATGGCGGCAGGGACATCCCCGACGACACCCTGGACGATCTGGTGGTGGAAAAAACCCTGGCTGCCCTGGAAAGCGCGGACCTTATCCTCCTCATCCTGGAAGCGGGGGCTTTGACGCCCGAGGACGAGGAGTTCATCACTCTCCTGCGGCCCTATCAGAACAAACTCCTGGCGGTGGTGAACAAGACCGAGGGGGGCCGCCGGGAAAACGAGTCCTGGAACATCCTTTCTTATGGGTTTGACCAAGTATGGATGGTTTCCGCCGAGCATGGGGACAATGTGGGGGACCTGGAGGAAGCCATCGTCGCCCGGCTTGACTTCACTAAGGTTGAGCTTGAGGATACGCCGGACAAACGGCCCATCAGAATAGCTATTGTGGGGAAACCCAACACGGGGAAGTCCACCCTGTCGAACCGCCTCACCGCAACGGCTGCCTCCATTGTGAGCGACATTCCCGGTACCACCCGTGATGTGGTGGAGGGCCGGTTTGTGTACAAGAACCGGGCGTTCCAGGTTCTGGACACCGCGGGGATACGCCGGAAGAGTAAGGTGACGGAGAACATTGAGTACTATTCGGTGAACCGGGCCATTAAGACCATGGACGATGCAGACATCGTGTTTCTGTTGATAGACGCCCAGGATGGGCTGTCTGATCAGGACAAGAAGATCGCCGCCCTGGCGGATGAGCGGGGCCGGGGAATCATCATGGTCCTTAACAAATGGGACACCATGCCGGAGGTGAAAAACACCTTTACGGCGGTTCAGGACCGGATACACTTTCTCTTTGGGCAGATGGAGTACGCCCCCATCATGCCGGTCAGCGCCCGTGACGGTACCGGCATTAACGAGCTGCTTAACACCGCTATCCGGATGCACGCCCAGCTTAACCTCCACACCGATACGGGGCCCCTGAACCAGGCCCTGGAACGCTGGCTTGCGGAGTCTCCGCCCCCTGCGGGGCCTCAAACCCGGTTTAAGTTGAAGTACGCCGTTCAGGTTTCGGATAACCCCGTGCGGTTTGTCTTCTTCGCTTCCCGTCCGGCGGCGGTGAGCCAGTCCTATGTCAGCTATCTGCGAAACAAGATGCGCCGGGACCTGGGCTATTCCCTCATTCCCATTGGCATAGAGATTCGCGCCTCTGCCGGGAAAGAGCCGAACCATAAGGGGCGGCATTGAACCATGGCGGCCTACGGGATTGGGGATCTGGAAAAGCTCCTGGGGGTAAAGGCCCATGTGATCCGCTACTGGGAAAAGGAAATCCCCCTGATTCAGAGCCGCCGGGACCTTGGGGGCAGGCGGGTGTACGCCAAGCGGGACTTGACGGTCTTCTTCCGGCTGAAGTACCTGCTCTACGACCGGCGTTTTACTATTGAAGGCGCCCGGGACCAGCTTTTCCGGGAACGTACCGGAGAGGGAGATGGCGGCAGCGATACGGTGCAGAACTTCAAGGCCCACATTGAAGCCCTTCGCTCTGACCTTTTGGACCTGTACTCCCTGGTACATCACTGATGGAACATCTTTTCCCCCCGCTTACCGCAGAAATACGGCGGTACGTGGATGCAATCCCCGCCCTGGTGGACACGGTTTTCCCCATCCCCAAACGCTTCCGATCCGGCCTGAGCCGGGATGTGGCGGAACTTTCCCGCTTACTCACCAGCGCTCAGGGTGAACGGAACGAATCCTACCTTGGGACCCGCCCGCTTCTTTCGGCTTACCTGCGCTACTTCCTCCCCTGGAACATCTACCGCCTCGCCCGTCTGCTCCCGTCCCTGTCCCTCCCCCTGAGCGCCAACGCGTCAAATGGACACGCGGCGTCCATCACCGACCTGGGTTCCGGCCCCCTCACCCTGCCCATTGCCCTGTGGATTTCCCGGCCCGATTTGCGGGGCGTCCCCCTGGAGTTCCACTGCCTGGACCGTACCGGCGCGGCCCTTGATGCGGGGAAGAGCCTCTTTGCGGCTCTGGTCTACAAAGATATTTCAACTGCCTGCCCCTGGACCATCAAAACCATTAAGGCTTCTCTTGGCGAGCCAATCCGTTTCCCCAAGGCTGATTTAGTTACCGCAGTAAATCTGTTTAACGAGCTTTTCCGGAAGCTCCCCCGGACAGGCTCCCTTTCAGCCTTTACCGAAAAGCAAACCCATCTCCTTTCCTCCCTAGCCCTGGACTCAGGCTCCATCCTGGTGCTTGAGCCGGGGGTCCCCCGCTGCGGGGAGTTCATCAGCCTCCTCAGAACAGCCTTTACCGCCAAGGGCCGCCTCCCCTTGTCTCCATGCCCCCACGGAGGCCCCTGTCCCATGCCGGGCAGTTCCAAGTGGTGCCACTTTGCCTTTGACACCGCCGATGCCCCGGCCGGCCTGCACCGCCTCTCGGAAGCCGCGGGAATCCCCAAGGAACGGGCGGTTCTCAGTTTCCTCCTGGCAGGGCCGGCGGTACCTGCGGCAGCGCCGGGGGTTCCCGCCGCAAGCGCTGCCCCAAAGGATGCCCTTCCGGTGCGCCTTATCTCCGACGCCTTCCCGCTGACCGGTGAAGGAAAGCGGCCGGCCCCAACGTCGCTGCACGGGCGCTACGGTTGTTCCGCCCGGGGGCTGGTACTGGTGACCGGTAAACGGGGGGAAGTAGAGGGGCTGGAGTCCGGGGCGCTGGAAACATTCGAGGCAGGTTCCCGGCGGGATGGGAAGAGCGGGGCGCTGGTGCTGGAGCTGCGGTAATTCCAACCCTACCGCCGCCAATACTCCGGCGTAAACAGCACCAACACGGTCCACAGTTCCAGCCGCCCGGCGATCATGGCGAAGGAATAAAACCACTTGAGGTAATCCGGGAATGGGCTGTAGTCGCGGCCGGGGCCGATGGCGCCGAATCCTGTTCCCAGGTTGCCCACCACCGCCACAGCGGTACTGAACGCGGAAAAGATGTCCATGCCGGCGGCGGCGCCAACCAGGGCGGTAACGGCGAGTACTGCGGCGTAGAGGAACACGAAACCTGCTACCCCGTAGACCACGTCCTTGCGGCCCACTTTTTTGTTGAGTTGGATGCTGAACACTCCCTGGGGGTAGAGGATGCGGCGCAGTTCGTTGCCGGTTTGTTTCCAGAGTACCACGTGGCGGATCACCTTGATGCCCCCGGCGGTGGAGGAGGAACAGCCCCCGCAGAGCATGAGGCAGAAGAGGATAACCTGGGTGACGGCGGGCCACGCGGTATAGTCGGTGACGGCCTGGCCGGTGGTGGAGAGGAAGGATGCGGTCTGGAATGCGCCGTAACGGAGGGCGGGACCAAGTGAACCGTAGAAGGGGACCAGGGTTAACGTTACTGCCGCTGCGGCGATAATAAAAATGCCCAGATAGACCCGGCCCTCAGTATTGTTGAGGGCGTCCTTGAATTTTCTCCGCACCAGGCGGTAGTAGAGGTTGAAGTTAAGCCCCGCCAGGAGCATAAAGATGATCGACAGGGTGTCGATGAAGGCTGAGTTGTACCAGGCGATACCGGTATTCTTAGTGCTGATCCCCCCGGAGGCCATGGTAGTAAAACTGTGGCAGATGGCGTCCAGGGTGTTCATGCCCCCCAGCCGGAAGAGGCAGGCTAATAGGGCGGTGAGGACGCAGTAGCTTAACCACAGAACCTTGGCGGTGTCGGTGATCCGGGGGGTGATCCGCTCCTTGTCGGCGCCGGGGGCTTCGGCCTTGACCAGTTGGAAGCTGCCGACCCCTAAGAGGGGCATCAGGGCCACGGTGAGGAGGACGATGCCCATACCGCCCACCCAGTGGCTCATGCTCCGCCACAGTAACAGTGAGCGGGGGAGGGATTCTACATCGGTGATGGTGGTGGCCCCGGTGGTGGCAAACCCGCAGGCACTTTCAAAAAAGGCGTTGGTAAAACTAATACCGCATCCGGAAAGGTAATAGGGGATTGATCCAAGAAGGCTCATGCCCGCCCAGGTGAGGAAGACCAGGAGAAAGCCGTCACGGGGACGGAAACGGAGGGGATCCTTCCGGTACGAAAGAAAAGCGGGCAGGGCCGCCGCAATGATTACACCGGAGGGAATGCCCAGGGCGGCAACCATCCTGGTCTCGCCTGCAACTAGGGCAAAGATCAGGGGGATAAGCATGATCGCCGCCGCCATCCCAAGGAGCAGTATCAGGGTGCGCAGTAACACTAAGGGTCTCATGGCGTATTCCCCTGGAAGGTACCGAAGAACTTTTCCAGTTCACCTTCGCTTCCGGTTTTGGCGATAAGGAAGATCCGGTCGCCGCTTTTGAAAATATAATCCCCCCGGGGAATAAAAGAACTGCGGACCATCAGACCGCCGGTCTGCGGTTCGACTCCCCGGTTCACCAGCATCACCAGTCCCCCGCCTGAAAGGTTCAACTCGGTGATCCCCTTTTCCACGGCAGGGGCGCCGGGGTCCAGCTCAATCTCGAACACGTTGATGTCCCCGCTGCCGAGCCGGTGGATGGCGGTGATTCCCTCGCCCATGAGGTGGGATAGGATGGAATCCACTACCACGGACTTCATGGGGATCACCACATCCACCCCAAGCTGCCGGGCAATGGTTACATACCCGGAACCGGTTACCATTGCTATTGCCCGGCGGACCCCCCGGGACTTGAGGTAAATCGCCGCAATCATGTTGAGCTCCTGATCCTCCGTGGCGGTTATGATCAGGTCAAGGTCGTCGATCCGTTCCTCGGTAACAAAACTTTCGTCGGAAATATCTTCGTTAAGAACCAGCGCTTCGGGATACCGGGCGGCCAGATCCCGGCAAAGGTTGTAATCCCGTTCGATGATGATTACCCGACGCCTGGAGCGGGATAGAGCGGACCAGGGTCCGATGGACTTAAAAAAGGAAAACAGCTTTCCGGGAACGGTCCGTTTCTTGTGTTTTTCACCCTTGCCCAGAAGCTCCTCCGCGATGAGCGCCCCCACCCGGCTGCCGCCCACGATGCCGATTTTCCGCAGCGCCCGTTCGGAGCGGCCCGCCAGCTTAAAGATGTGGTCCAGGTCCTGTTCCTTGGCCAGGATATGGACCCGGTCCCCGGCAGCCAGGACCGTGGAGCCCCGGGGCAGGAGGGTTTCATTCCGGCGTTCCACCAGAGTCACCAGGCTGTCTTCCTTCACCAGATTGCGGTAGTCCTTCATGGCCAAGCCGTCGAAGGCGCTGCCCCCGTTGATTTCCACGGAACCCAGTTCGTAGGGGGTGTCCGCAAACACCAGGATGTCCCCCATGGCGCCGTGTTCGACGGCGTTCAGCACGGAGCGGGCGGCCTCCACATCGGGGTGCACAAAATAGTCGATGCCCAGGACGGCGCCGTTCTCCAGAAACTGGGCGGTGTTGAGCTTAACATAATCGTCGTTCCGCACCCGGGCGATTTTCAACAGCCCGGGGTACCGGGATGCGGCGAGCCCGCAGGTGATCATGTTCACCTCATCGGAGTCGGTAACGCAGACCAGGGCGTCCGCCTTGGCGATACCCGCCTCTTCCAGGGCCGCAAGGCTGTTCCCCCCATTGTGGATGACCAGGCAATCCAGCCGGTTGGAGGCGTGCCGGGCCCGTTCCTCGTTGGGCTCAATCAGGGAGACATCGTGTTTTTCATGGATAAGGCGCCGGGCCAGTTGGGCACCCACCATCCCCGCCCCGACAATAACGATACGCATAGTTTATTCTTCAATTTTATATATTTCTTTATACATCTCTTGTAAATTTTTTACCGTCGCTTCTTTACGTATAATGTCAAAATTATATTCTGTTGGCAACAATTCAAATCATATTATATATTTTACACCTCCATTTTTTATTTTGTCAATAGATCAAGGAACCATTTCGTATACCATACGCTATACGCGGTATCTGCTGTAAACGTCCGTATGCGCAATAGTGCCGGCGCAGCGGACGGGGTGGTGCGTGATGGGCCGAATGCATCCGGTTTCCCTGCGCACGGAGACTCTTTGGGCCCCCTGGGGCCGAGGCTCCGGTAGCAGACTCCCCGGCTAGCATGAGCGCCCGTCACGCACCACCCCGTCCGACTATGCCGACAAGGCCAACCTAATAATATATAAGTATATGCTCCGTAGTAAGCCGATGTTTCATCTTGACCATCAAGGTTTGTTCCGAAGGCGAATAAGCCCAGCCCGATGAATCGTAGCGCTCAAACTGGGGATCCGTGCGGAAGGGGATGTTGTAAAGCTGCACCTGGGTAAAGGACCGGATACCCCGGATGAGCATGTAATGGGTTTCCCCGCTGGGGAAGGACGCGGCAATATCCAGGTAATTGTTTTCCTGGTTGAAGTTTGCCGTAACCCTGGCAGCAACGGTCCAGGTCCAGATACCGTTCATCGCCGATCCTGCGCCGGTGTTTAAGCCCACAGCCCGGGCGGAGTAATCCCCCAGTCCGAGATGCCGGTAGATGCGGGCGGCGCTCAGAGAATTCGTGCCGGCGGCCGGGGTGGGAAGGATTTCGCCGCTTTCAGCCAGGGCAAGGGTCAGGGTAAGGGGGGCCGTGCCGGTTTCGTCGACCAGGGAGAGCACCGAGAGAACCAGGGAACGGCCTATGCCTCCCCAAACTTCCTGGCCGGCGTATTCCCCGTAGGCGGCCAAACCCGCCCCTAAGCGGATGTTGAATTCCAGATCCGCCGTCCCCTGATCAAAGTAAAAGATTTGCTCACCCTGATTGCTCATGATGATTCCCTCGGAGACGGCAAAACAGGTCTGATCCATCAGCTCATTAAAGGGGTTTGCCGTATTAGGCCGGAAGTGCTGCCAGTCCATATAGCCCTCCAGGATACCGGGCAGCAAATTCGGGTCCAAAGAGGCGGAGTCCAGGGAGCGGATGATACCGCTTAGAGTATCAAGCAGATTGTTCTGGCCGCGAACGGCGAGGAATTCTATAACATGAACGTCCTTCAGAATGTCTGTGGACCTGCTGTCAATAAGTTGGGTCAGGCGGCTGAGATTTTCCCGTTCAAAAATAGCGTTTGAGCGGAGTCCCAGATCCAGGCGGCCCAGAAAAGCTGAGGATTCAAAGGTTCGCTGATTTTCCGTCAAAAAATCGGGCGCTATTCCGGCAGCGGCAGACCGGTAGCCTCCATGGGTTATCGACTCGGAGAGATAGGCCAGAACCGTTTCCTCATTCCGGATGGCGCCAACTTCGTTGGTTTCGATGCTCCGGCCCCACCGGGAGAAGGATTGATCCCGCCAGCGGAGAAGAGCAGTGTCGTACATCCGCTTGTCCTCGGCGGCGCTGAGGACAAAGCGGGTGGGGTCAACGAATTCAGTCTCCCCCTGGACCCGCCCGTAGGAAATAGCCGGTTCAGAAATGTCCAGAAAGATCATACTGCGGGAGGAATCCACCATGGAATTATTAAAACGGTAACTTTTCCCATCCGCAATGATATGAGATTCCCCATCGTTATTGTGCCTGATACGGGAACTGCCCAGGGGACGGTAGGGAAGCTCCAGCCGGCTGTATCCTTCAGGCAGTTTAGCGTACATCCGCAGTTCCTGGGCGTCGCTGCTATTCTGGGTACTAAAGCTGAGTTCCGTCCCTCCTTCAAGCAGGAACCGGGCGGTCCCCCCGCTCACGCTTAGGGAAAGGGGCTTAGTCCATTCCCGTACCCCGGAACTTGTCAAAACGCAGAGGCCCTTATCACCATCGTCACCGGTAAGGAAGAACTCCATCCCGCCGAAAGAAATGGTTATCGTTCCATCCAGGGTTTCGCCATTCGCTTGGGCGCCGCTGTTTGGCGTCTGATTACCATAGTGGCCGGAAACTACAAAACCGCCAATCCTTTGGGTAAAAGTCCGCAGGTTGGCAAATTGGACGATTACCAGCAGGACAAATACCCCTGCATACAAGGCGGTGAGGCTGATAATCCGGGGAAAGATTGGCTTTTTCATTCCGTTCTATAATACCATCCAGACTTGTTGTTTTCAAGCCGATTATATACTATAATTATGGTGAATATAAACATCCGACCGCTCAGGGGCTTGCTCCTTCTGATTATCACCCTACCCGTTCTATTCTCCTGTGCTTCCCCTCCGCCGCCGGCGACAACACCCTCCGCTCCTATGGCGCCGCCCATGACGGACACCCGGTCTATCCTGTCCGCCGCGGCGGAATTACTCGGTAAACAGGACTATGACGGCGCCCTGGCCTGCTTTGATCGCCTGGAAAGTGCGGTTGCGGCATCTTCGGAGATGCGCCTTTTAAAGGCATCGGTGTTGAGTTCCGCGGGCAGGATCGCCGAGGCCCGGGGTATCGTTGAGGGAATTATCACCGGGGAACCGGATAATACGGAAGCCCTGTTCGTGCTTTCCACCCTGGAGAGCGCCGGGGGAAAGGATAGGGAACAGAAGGCGACCCTGGAGCGGCTCATCACCATTAACCCGAACCATGTGCAGGCCCTTTCCGCCCTGGGGGATATCAGTCTCCGGAGCAAGTCGCTGAAAGCGGCGGCTGAGTATTTTGACCGGGTCCTGGCGCTGGAACCGGATAACGGGGATGCCCTGATTGGCCGGGCGGGGGTCTACCGGTACCAGCGGCAGCCGAAGGAAGCGGAGACCCTGCTGAACAAGGCCGTTGCCCGCTACCCCCAATGGACCCGGCCCCTGACCGAACGGGCCCGGCTCTACCAGGGAGCGGGTTTTTATGAAGACGCCCTCAGGGATCTGGACAAGGCTGAAAAGCTTAACGGAGACGACTATTGGATAGCCGTTGACCGGGGAATCGTCCTTACGGACCTGCGCCGGAAAAAAGAAGCCCTCCCTGAATTCAACCGGGCCATTGCCCTGGACCCCACGGTATTCCTTGCCTACGTGTACAGCGCCGGGATAAAGGATGAGTTTGGGGACTACGAGGGGGCTGAGCATGACTACGGGATGCTGGCCAAGCTTAAACCGGACTACTACTTTGCCTTTGAAGGCCTGGGGCTGCAAAAGATGCGGAAAAAACGCTGGGCCGAGGCCCGGGATGCCTTTCTGGAGGTTTATAAACGGGCGCCGGAAACCAACTATGCCCTGCTTGCATCCCTCTGCTGGATGCGGGCGGGCAGGATGGCGGACCCGAAAACATTCCTGGAAACTGCGCTCAAAAAGGCCACGCGGGATACGACGGAATGGTACATGCTCCGGCTATACCACGACCTGAGCGGGGACAGCGATGTGGCTATGCGGATTGATAAGGAAACGAATCCCGTGCTCAAGGCCCAGATGCTGTACTACCTGGCGAGCTATTACGATGTCCGGGGAAACACCAACCTGGCGAACCGGTATTACGCCCAGGTCGATGAGATGAGCCAGCGCGCCACCCTCGAATGGCGTCTCAATCAATCGGTCATGAAAGAACGGAACCTGAAGATTAATTAATCCGCCGCACTAAATAGGAGTTACGATGAAGGATACCCATGTTACCGTTACGCTGCCGGGCAGAGAAATTACGCTTATCGGTACCGCCCACATTTCCCGGGAAAGTATTGAGGAAGTTGCCGGGGTAATCCGGGACGAAAAGCCGGACCAGGTCTGCGTGGAACTGGACGCCGGGCGCTATCAGGCCATGGAGCAGAAGGACAACTGGGAAAAGCTGGACGTGGTCAAGGTACTTCGGGAAGGCAGGGGCTTTTTCCTTATGGCCAACCTGGTCCTCGGCAGTTTTCAGCGCCGCATGGGTGCGGAACTGGGTGTCAAGCCCGGTGAGGAGATGAAGACCGCCATCGACACCGCCGCCGGCCTGGGGATTCCCTACATCTTTTGCGACCGGGAAATCCAAACCACCCTCCGCCGCGCCTGGACCCGCTGCGGCCTTTGGAGCAAGAGCAAGCTCCTGGCCTCCCTGGCGGGCAGCGCCTTTACCACAGAAAAACTGAGCGAAACCGAAATTGAGAACCTGAAAAACCGCAGCGAATTGGACGGCATGATGGGGGAACTGGCGGACTACCTGCCTTCGGTAAAGGAAACCCTCATCGACGAACGTGACCGGTACCTGGCCGCGAAAATTTGGACCGGTGGGGCAACAAAGCAGGTCGCCGTGGTGGGCGCCGGGCATCTTATGGGGATAAAAAGCCACCTGGAAAAAATTGCCGCCGGGGAAGAAAGCGCCGATGTATCGGAACTGGACCACATCCCCCCGGCATCGCCCCTCTCCAAAGCGGCGGGCTGGATTATACCGCTTATAATTGCGGCAATCATCGTGCTGGGCTTTTTCCGGGCCGGCGCCGGGGTAAGCCTTTCCATGCTCCTCCACTGGGTACTCTGGAACGGTTCCCTTGCCGCCCTGGGAACCATCCTCGCCCTGGGGCATCCCCTGTCTATCCTGGTCTCCTTTGTGGGCGCCCCCATCGCCACCATCAATCCCTTTATCGGGGTTGGCCTGTTTTCCGGTGTCACCGAGGCCACCATGCGAAAACCCCGGGTCACCGACGCGGAAACCATCTCCGATGATGTGGGCACCCTGCGGGGGATATACCGGAACAGAATTACCCGTGTGCTGTTAGTATTTCTGCTTTCATCCATCGGTGGCATGGTGGGGAACTTTATTGCCATACCATCCCTGGCGGGGCTGCTGGGGAAGTAGTACCCTGCATCATGATACTAACAGGATGAGACCGGGCGGACTAACTTTGACAAAGCGGCTTTTGAGCCTCTGTGCTCTGGGTAATAAGGCCAGGGCGCTGGATGTTGGCTGCGGGGACGGACGCACCGTGGACTACCTTGCGGGGAAACCCGGAGTGGAAGCCTGGGGCATAGACCTGAAACCCGGACTTGACGGGCGGCTGCTTACCGGACGGGCGGAAGCCCTGCCCTTCGAGACCGCCTCCTTTGACGCGGTCCTCTTTGAGTGCAGCCTTTCGGTGATCGCCTGCCCCGGCGCGGCATTACGGGAAGCGGCGCGGGTTCTCAAGCCGGATGGCGTGGTGTATATGGCGGACCTGTACGCTCCGGGGGAAGCGGCGGAATTTCCCGGCCTCCCCTGGAGGATCGAACGGTGGGAAACCCTGGTTACCCGATTCGCCGCCGCAGGTTTCCGGGTCTGCTGTTTTGAGGACCACCGCGCAGAATTACTGTCCTTTTGGGCCGGGCTGCTGTTTAGTAATACTAACGGCATTTCCGATGGCGCAGACTGTTCCGGCGCACTCCCCCGCCTGCCCCGTGGATTCAGGGCGGGCTACTTCCTGGCGGTACTGGAACGGGAGCGGTTTACCCCGGAAAGCCTCCGGGAGTACCAGCGGGAAAAGCGTCAGGAAGCGGAACGCCGCGCCCGGAAAAACAGTCCCTTGTACCGGGAACATGCCGGGGGTTTTATCGATGCGAACACCATTGCTGAACAGGGGGAACGTATGCTCTGCGTACCCCTGGGAGAGGTGGCCCGTATCCGCACCATGCACACATCCGGCAGCACCGGCGCGCCAAAGCGGGTCTGGTTCACCGGGGGGGACATGGAACGGACCGTTTCCTTTTTCTCCCGGGGCATGCGTCCCCTGGTACGGGAGGGCGGGACCTGCGTTGCCATGCTCTCCAACGATAACCCGGGCAGTGTGGCGGATCTGCTCCGCCGGGGACTTGCCCGGAACGGCGTCAACTGCATAATACACGGCGCCATAAATGGGCCGGATGCGGTGGAGAGGGCGGCGGGGGCACAATGTTATGTGGGGCTTCCGGCGGAACTCTTCTGGCTCTGCCGTTACGCCCCCCAACTGCGCCCGGAAACGGTGCTTCTCTCGGCGGATTATGTGTCCGACAGTATTACTACGGTCCTCGCGGAGGAATGGGGCTGCCGGGTCTTTACCCACTACGGCATGACCGAAACCTGCTACGGTCTGGCGGTACAGTGCTGTTCCCAGGGGGGCCATCATTTGCGGGTGGAGGATTATATCGTGGAGATCATCGATCCCCTCACCGGGGCGGAACTCCCCCCGAATCAAGATGGGGAGATCGTCCTTACCAGCCTTTCCAGCGAGGCCATGCCGCTGATACGCTGCCGCACCGGAGACATCGGCAGCCTCATCACCAAACCCTGTGAATGCGGCAGCCGCCTTCCCCGGCTGGGCAAAATCCGGGGAAGAGGGGAATACCTGAAAAACCGCTTAAACATACACATGCTGGATGACCTGCTCTTCGCCCTGCCGGGTATCAGGGCTTACCGGGCTGCCCTGGAAAAGGGGCTCCTCCGGCTCACCCTGGAAGGCGGCGCGGCGAATGAAAAAGATCTGTCGGAACAACTGGGCATTGAGGTCAGGGTGGAATATGGGGCAGCTTTTCCCTACGGGGGAAAGCGGAAATTGGAAATCAGGTGAGCCAGTTCCAAAATAAGGATTAACCACCGACCTCACTGACGCCACGGACTCCTGCTTTTTTATCCTTTCCTTTGTCCGTGTTGTCCGTGAGGTCTGTGGTTAAAAATTCTTCAATTTTGGAACCGGCTCAAATAATATGGTTTATATTCTATTGATTTCTGCTTTATAAAATTCAATTTTATTATCTAACTTGTTAAGGTGTTCTTGTAATTTTTCAATTTCATTTTTAAGAATACCCCTATGTTTTATGAGCATTTCCATACGTTCGGGCATAGTCGGATCGCCATCGGCCCTTAATTTAGCATATTTTTGAATTTCTTTAATGGGCATTTTTGTATCTTTTAAGCGTTTTATAAATTGTATCCAAGTAACATCATTTTCTGAATAACACCGTTGCCCATTGGATTTACGATTAGGCAGAATCAAATTTTCCTGTTCATAATAGCGCAATGTATGTATACCTAAACACGTAAGCCGTGAAAATTCCCCAATCGAATATTCCATACCCAGGATTATAGAGTATGAGAAAAATTGTTTCAAGAGAGGGTTTTTGGCAAAAATTTTGTAAAAAATTCAAATTTTTTCAGAAAACGCTTGACCTTGAGTTCACTCTAGGTTGTACCTTCTCAATATAATCTTCGATTATATTCAAATCATCTTTAAGGAGGTTTTCCAATGGAAAACACACGCTTTCAGAAAGGGACAGACCGGCTGAACGAGGTAGACGGCAGTGCGGGGCAAAATGTTATTGCTTCATTGAAAACAATAGCGCCGGATTTGGGCAAATACATCATTGAATTTGCCTTTGGGGACATTTACTGCCGAACGGGGCTTTCTTTACCGGAAAGAGAGCTTATAACCATTGCCAGTTTGTTGACGGCGGGAGGCTGTGAGCCGCAATTAGCGGTTCACATTAACGGATCATTGAATGTGGGTATAACACCAGAAAAAGTGATTGAAACGTTTATTCAATGTATACCCTATACCGGTTTTCCAAAGGTGCTTAATGCCGTCAATGTTGCGAAAAAAGTATTTGCGGAGAGAGAAATCAAGGAGGGAAAATAGTATGTTAAAACTAATGCTCAATGTTGTTCTTTTGGTTTTTTTAAGTCTTGGACAAGGCAATGCACAGGGAAAAACGGCTGAGTGGGTATTGGAGAAAACGTATACCGGTTTTCATTCTCCCACCGGAATTGCCGTAGACCCTGAGGGGAATTTGTATGTTTCAAACTGGAGCGGAGGCAGCGTCTCAAAACTCGATACAAAGGGTAATCATACTATTTTCGCTGATAACATGGGGTCTCCGGCCGGCCTGGATTTTGACAATGACGGTAATTTGTACGTTGCCGACTATTCACAAAATGTGATTTATCGTATTGCGAAAAATAAAAGTAAGATTATTTTCGCAAGAGGGCTGCATACCCCTACAGGAATATCGTTCAATAAGAAGGGTGAATTGCTGGTAGCCAACCGAAGCAGCAACGAAATTGTCAAAGTGAACGCTTCCGGCAGGGTTGAATTGGTTGCGAAGGGCATGAGAACGCCTGTTGGAGTAGTTGAGGACTCAGGCGGTAATCTTTATGTCACGAACTACGGAGGCAGCATTATCAAAGTATTTGCTGACGGAACAGTTAGGCCTTTTTCCAACGATTTTGGAAGGCCGGGAGTCGGCATCGACATTAGTCCGCAGAATGAAATTTTTGCTGCTGATAATGGAGATGGATGTGTGCGTATACTTTCACCAAACGGCTCAACAAGAATTGTAGTTGATGGCATTAGTGGTTGTGTTGCGTTACTAATACATGGAAACACCTTATATGTAGGTAGTTGGGGAACGGGAAGCGTGTATGAGTATAGAATAAAATAGTGTGCTTTATGGGGTACGGGGAAACGCCGCATAACACACAGTTACGCGCAGACCGTTCAGACCTCCGGTCTGCGGTCTGACGCCGCAGCAGCGGCTTGGCCGACGAAACTTTTCACGGCAGATCTTGCATTTTGGAACCGGCGCAGGTATTCAGTCCTCTTTGCACCGCGGTTTATCCGCGCCGGCGCCCCGAAGGTCGCGCATCTTTTTCAGGGCGGTGTCGGAGAGAAACACTATCCCCGTTTTTTCCCCCGCCAGGTTTTCTCCCTGCAGCCGTATGCCGTTATCGTTTTCCCCGTAGATCAATTCCAGGTAGCGCCGGTACAAGCTGCCCGTATCCTCGTCTATTACTTCCAAAACCGCGTTGGCTGCGGTGATATGATCCGTGGCGGTATGCTCCAGGAGCTTTGCGCAGAGCCCGTCGAAGAGTCGGCGCAGTAACACTGCCGCATCCTTATGGCCGCGTAGTTTTTCCGCAAGCTCCGATATGGTTTTATCAATAAGGCTCTCCGGTTCCATAGCTCCTACTCCTTATAGTTTAACAGGTGCTTATAATCATCGGGATAATCGGCGTCCAGGGTGCAGCCACGGTCATCCACGGGCAAAAAGACGGTCTCCGGTAAAAAAGCGTTCAGCGCCGCCTTCAAGCCGCCGCCTCCGTCAAATTCATTGAGCAGATAATCCAAACAAGCCGCATGTATCAGGGGCGGATGGGCGCTCATCCCCCGGTAGCTTGGGATAACTACCTTACAGGGATGCAGGCGCATCTCGCGAAGCAGAGCGGTATAGGTTTGGGGATGTATTTTGGGCATATCTCCGGGCAGTACAAATACCGATTCAAGGGGCCACGTTACCGCCCGGGATATGCCGATGCGCAGGGATTCCATCATATCCGAATCGGCGTAGCGCGGATTGTATGCCGTTAGTACGAAGGGGTAGTTCCGGTGAAGAATAACCTGCTCTATATCCTTTCCCCTATGGCCCACCACCAGCACAATATGGTCAATCCCCCCCCGGATCATGCTGTCAATGGTACATTCAATGAGGGTAAGTCCCTTGTCCATGGGAAGCAGGGGCTTAAAATCCTTCATCCTGGTAGACAATCCGGCGCAGAGAATTATACCGGCGCTTACCCTTGGGCTATCCACGGCTGAATTACCTCAGCCCCTTATACGAAAGCCCCGCCCCTATGGCGGTGGTATATTCTGCGTCCACGGGGTACTCGAAATGCAGGGTGTACATGATACCTATGGCATCCAGGATTTTCTTGCCGATGGGGTTGTGGCTGCCGTTGCCCACCACGATAACCCGGTCGGTGTTCTTACTCTTGGCGGCAAAAACAGAAACCATGCCGATAACCTGGAACACCAGGTTCACTATTCCCAGGGCGATATCCTCGGGCCGCGCCGTATCCAGCATCTTGCCGAAGTTGGATGCCGTGGTCTCCCGGTTCAGGAAGCTCAGGTCCATGTCCATGATATCCTCCATGTTCAGGTCTACCTGGTTCAGGGTTCCCTGTTCCGCCTGCTCCATGATGCCGTTAAAGTCCGAGGTGGATATCAACTTCTTCGCAAGCCCCAGGATGGTCCCTCCCCCCACGCCGGAGCCCCCCATGTGGGTGATGGAACCCTTCCGGGCGTCGATAATCGCCGTACCGGTACCGATATTGGTGATAACGATATCGTCCTTTCCGGACAGGAACATGCCCCCAATGCCGATGGACTGTATCTCGTCCACCCGCTCCGTAGGAATCCCGAAGAGATCGTTTTTGATCTTGGACGCCCCCGCCCCGGTGATCATGATCCGCCGGATGTCCCCGATTTTGTAATCATTTTC
>BNUY01000010.1 GCA_025997715.1 Spirochaetia bacterium | reverse complement strand
GATATAAAACTGAAAAATCTGGGCCCCCTGCTGCTCAAAGCCGTTCCCATCATCGGGGGCGTACTGAGTATCATCGCCCTGTCCATGGCCCTGTCCTACTATATTGTGGATCCCCAGGTGTACCGGATCGATGCCATAGGCCTGCCCCAGGGGCGCAACCAGGGGCAGCACGATGAGGATGGCGGAAAAAATATCCATCAGGCAGCCCACCACCAGGAGCGCCAGGTTGAGCAGCAGAAGGAAAACATATTTGGATTCAACCGTGGCCTGCATCCAGGCGGCAAGCCGGTCCGGCGCCTGGGTATCCACAATATAGTAGGACAGGGCCATGGACAGGGCGATGATACTCAGTACGCCCCCGATGATGGGAACGGCTTTGAGCAGCAGGGGGCCCAGATTTTTCAGTTTTATATCCCGGTGGATAAGGACCTCCAGGATAAAAACATAGATCAGGGCAACCGCGGCTATCTCCACCAGGGAAAGGATGCCGGAAAAGAAACCCACAATCAGCAGGAAGGGCAGGATAATCTCAAGGGCGGATTTTTTTAAACCCGCCAGGGCTTCCCGAAACCGGAAGGGTTCCACGGGTATTTTAAACCTAACCGAAATAATGATACCAAAGATGATGACCGCCGCCACCAGGATCAGCCCCGGAATAATTCCCCCTAAAAACAGGTGCATGATATTGGTCATGGTGGTCGCCCCCACAAGGATGATGGGGAGGCTTGGCGGAAAAAGCAGGCCGATGCTCCCGGAGGAGGTGAGGAGCCCGATGGAAAACTTTTCCGGATACTTGGTGTGTTCCGATAATATCGAAAAAAGTATGCCCCCCAGGGCCAGGATGGTTACCCCGGAAGCCCCGGTAAAGGAGGTGAAGAAGGCGCAGATGATCACCACGGCGATGATCATGCCTCCGGGCAGCCAGCTAAAGAGGCCCCGGAAGGTCTGCACCAGCCGCTCCCCTGCCTTGCTTTCGGAGAGGAAGAAGCCCACCAGGGTAAAGAGGGGGATGGGAATCATGCTCTCCTGGGTAAGGGACATATACACCTGGTTGGGCACCACATCAATTTCCCCCCAGGACGCCTGGATGAGCAGCAGGGCAAGCCCCCCCATAACCACAAAGAGGGGGGTTCCCGCCAGGGCGGCCAGGATGAAGATAATCACCGCGGGGATTCGCAGGTAATACGCCAGAAGGGAGAGGGTATCGGAAAGACCGGCAAAGAAGGGCGGCAGGTTAAAGCCCCAGACCGCCTTGGCAATGATGGGCAGGGCGCAACAGGTTCCCACCAGGAGCACCAAAAACGGCAGGATTTTTGCCTTGCCCTGCAGCGGGGACTTCCGGGCAAAGCGAAGGGCGATCACCCCGTACCCGATGGGGATAATCAGGGCAAAGACCTTATCGGGGATAAACCCGACCATCCGGCCCATAAGCCCTATCTTGATAAAGGAAACCGAACTCCAGGCAATGATGCAGAGCACAAAGGCGGAAAGGCAGTTGGTGATGATGAGCAGGGGCCGCTTAACCCGGTCACTGCAAAAAGTCTGGACCAGGGCTATGGAAAGGTGATCCGCGTTTCTGGTGGTGATCATCCCCGAGAGAAGCCCCAGGGCCAGCAGCAGGTGAACCAGTATCCCGGCGCTATCCGGAATCCCGGTTTTAAAAAAGGTCCGGGCGATTACCTCCGCCGCCGGTAAGAGGGTCAGGCAGAACAGGGAAAAATAACAGAGCCCTTCCTCCAGGCCGTATAGTATCCGCTTTACCCCCCGTTCCATTAGCGCCCGCTCCGGTAGGTCTTTACCAGCCGGTCGATTTTATCGTAGGTGGCCCGGTCAAAGGTGGAGCTATCCAGCAGCGCCGGAATAGCTTTTTCCAAATCCGCGTACCATTCCTGTTCCTGCCGGGCATCCACCTCATTGATCACCAAACCGTGGTTCGTCATGGCGGTAACCGCATCGCGTTCAAGCTGGGCCAGGGACGCCCCAATTTCCGTTCCAATCTGCCGGGTTATTTTGAGGAGCGCCGCCCGGTACTGTTCCGGAATCATTTCCCAGGTGTATTTATTTATCACGATCCCCGCCAGAAAGGGGGCAATGTTCACCGTGGCCATGTTTTTCGCCACCCCGAAAAACTGAAACCCCGCCGCGATTATCGGGCTGTTGTACAGCGCCTCAACGGTGCCCCCGTTCAGGGCGATGAGCATCCGGCTGCCGTCAACCGGGGTAATCTGGTACCCCATGGATTTGAAAACCTGGGTCATGGCCGGTTCATAGGGATCGCAGCCCACCTTCATGCGCTTCAAATCCGCGGGAACAAAAACCGGGGCTTTAGAAAAAATCTTTACCCAGCCGGCCCTCACCAGGGCCATACTAAAATAGTTCTGGCTGTTGATAGCCGCCTCCAGATCCGGTTGAACCGCGTTGAGAACCACCGTAAGTTCCTCATCGTTCCGTATGAGGAAGGGGCAGCTCAGGGTCATTATTTCCGGCACAATACTATTCAGCCCCATGGAGGTAAATACCGCCGCCTGAACCACATTCATATTGAGCTTTTGTAATACATCTATCTCGTTTCCCTGGGTACCGTTGGGATAAATCTGCAAACGCACTTCCCCGTTGGTTGCGGCGGACCATTCGGCGGCCATGCGGTTCAACGCGACACCCCAGGGGGTATTGGCGGGAACCATGGACGCAAGCTTAATGGTAATCTGCTTTGCCGGCCGTCTTTGGGAATACACCGCCAGAGGGCCGGTGAACAGTAATACTATTGCAACGATCAGACTTACTTTTTTCACCACTATTTCTCCTTTTTCTTATCGTCCATTCCGGTACGCCTTTACCAGCGTATCAATTTTATTATAGGTAGCCCGGTCAAAGGTGGGAGTCTCCAACAACGCCGGAATAGCCTTTTCCAAATCCGCGTACCATTCCTGTTCCTGCCGGGGGTTTAACTCATTAATCCTAAGCCCGTGGTTCGTCATGGCGATAATGGCATCGCTTTCAAGCTTGGCCAGGGATACTTCAATTTCCATTCCAATCCGCCGGGTAATCCTCTGAATCGCCGGGCGGTGCTGCTCCGGAATCATTTCCCAGGTATGCTTGTTCATCACAATTCCTCCCAGGAAGGGGGCGATATTCAGGGTGGACATGTTCTTCGCCACCCCGAAATACTGCATCCCCGCAGAAAATATAGGGCTTGTATAGGTGGCGTCAATGGTACCGCCGTTCAAAGCGATGAGGACTCGGGTGCCGTCAACGGGTACAACCTGATACCCCATGGATTTGAATGCCTGGGTCATGGCCGGTTCACTGGGATCGTTGCCCACCTTCATACGCTTCAAATCCCCGGGAACAAAAACAGGTTCCTTAGAAAAAATCTTTACCCAGCCGCCTTTGATCAGGGCCAAACTGTGATAGTTCTGACTATCGATTTTTGCTTCCAAGTCCGGTTTTATGGCATCGAAAACCAGGGTAAGTTCATCATCGTTCCGTATCAGGAGGGGGCAGCTGAAGGTCATCATTTCCGGGGCTATCTTATTCAAGCCGAATGAGGTAAATACCGCCGCCTGAATCACATTCATATTGAGCTTTTGCAGCACATCCGCCTCGGTGCCCTGGGTACCGTTGGGATAAATCTGCAAACGCACTTCCCCATTGGTTGCGACGGCCCACTCGCCGGCCATACGGTTCAACGCCTCGCCCCAGGGGGTGTTGGCGGGAACCATGGACGCAAGCTTAACGGTAATCTGCTTTGCCGGACGCCTTTGGGAAAACACGGTACGGGGACCGGCAAACAGTAATACTATTGCAATAACCATGCTTACTTTTTTCACCATTCCCCCCAGGTATCGGTGTCAAGGTCGGCGAAGAATTCCGGCGCATGATTCAACAGGTACCGGGCCTTGCGCTGATAAATGGTGTTGATCAGCCGGTTAGCGCCGCCGCCCTTTATCGCCAGGGCGGATTCCAGGCAGCTCTTAAAGGTTTCAATGTCCTGGGCCGGGTACGCAACCGCCTGGGCATAGGAAACATAGGGGCTCGCGGAACGTCCGCCGGTTTTTTCCAACGCTCTTTGGTAGTGAATGTCAACCTTGGACTTATCGCCCCCCATACCCTCGGGTACCGAAGAATAGAACAATATATAGAGATCGTCCATGGCGCCGGAATTGAAATCCGGGTCCAGTTCATAAGCCCGGGCCAGGGCGGCGGTCAGTTCCGGCAGCCGCATCCCCAGGTCCAGATCGAAGGGGTCCAGGCTGTAGGCGGAGAGAGTCCCCGCAGCATACCAGTAGATAAGGGGTACATCCTCTTTTGTTACCTGGGCCAGATAGGACGGATAGGTATCCTTCCACCCGGGGAACTTCTTTTCAAGCCCCCCGCCGAGGATTTCCGCTCCCCGGTGGTAGAGTCTCCGGGCTTCCGCCAAAGCTTTTTCCCGTTCAAGATATTCCTCGGCGGGTAACATTTCCGCCGGGCCCTGGATAAAGGCATTGGCGTACATCACAAAAAGGGAGCCCGTATCCAGAATGAGCGCCTGATCATCCGGGCGCTGTGCCAGCTTGGCTTCGCTCTTTTTAAGAACCGAAGGAATGCGGGGTCCAATCGTTTCCGGTTTCAGGTGCATAGCAATTTTGTTGATGGAACAGCCGGAAAATGCCAGACCGATAAGCAAAACCCCGGCGATACGTATACTTTGATGATTCATTACCAGCTCCTTTTATTCGCCAATAACTTGGCGTATATCTTTTTTGATAGCCGTCAACTTCCGTTCCGCCTCGGCCTTAGCCGCCTCCAGCCCTCCGGCGCCTATGGGCGTGCAGCTTGAGGCGTAGAACTTGATCTTCGGCTCCGTACCGCTGGGCCGGGCGCTTACCACGGTCCCGTCTTTTAGAAAAAACTGGAGCACATCGCTCTTGGGGAAGTCCACCGAATCCATCTTACCGGGCCGGGCGGGATATTTCCACACCGATTCCTGGATGTCCCGGACCTTCTCCACCTCAATCCCCCCCAGGGAAGTCGGCGGGTTTTTCCGGTATTCCTCCATTATATCTTGCATGATAGCCGGACCCTGGGGTCCCTGGAAGTACTTGGAGATCCCCGTTTCCTGCCAGTAGCCGTACTTTGCATATAGCTCGTCAAGGCGGTCCAGGAGGCTTTTCCCCTGACTCCGCCAGTAGAGGGTCATCTCCGCGGTCATGGCGGCAGCGCTCACCCCGTCCTTGTCCCGGACCTCGTTTTCCACCAGGTACCCGTAGCTCTCCTCGGTACCGAACACCACATTGGCGCTGCCATCCGACTCTGTCTTTGCCATCACATCGGCTATCCACTTAAACCCGGTCAGGCACTCGTACAATTTTACCCCGTAGGATTCGGCCACCCGTTTCTGCATCCCCGTGGTGACAATGGTGTTGACCATGGCCGCCTTTGCCGGAAGCTTGCCGGTTTCCCTTAGCGATAAGAAAATATAGTCCGCCAGGAGGGTTCCCAGTTGGTTTCCCGTAAGCAGGGTAAAATCCCCCGGCTTTCCCCGCTTCCCTGATGGAACGGCGATCCCCAGCCGGTCCGCGTCGGGGTCGGTGGCCATCACCACATCGGCGCCCACCTGCTTGCCCAGCTTTAAGGCCAGTTCCAGGGCGGCGGCTTCCTCGGGGTTGGGGAAGGACACCGTGGGGAAGTCCCCATTCCCTTCCCGCTGTTCCGGCACGGTAATCACCTTGAGCCCAAGGCTCCCCAGCACCGCTTCTACGTGCAGCGCCCCGGTTCCGTGGAGGGGGGTATAGACAATCTTCACCTCCGCCGCCTTTGCCTTGATAAGATCGGGGCGGAACAGGCGGCTCCGGACCATGGCCTGGTAGGGTTCGTCTATTGTTTTATCGATAAGTTCCAGAAGCCCATGGGCAATGGCCTCTATCCGGGTAATCTCCTTAATCTCCTTCACCGCGTTGACCTCCGCGATGATTCCCTCGTCGTGGGGGGGGATAACCTGGGCGCCATTGTTCCAATAAGCCTTGTACCCGTTATATTGGGCCGGGTTATGGCTGGCGGTAACCACGATCCCCGTGTCCGCCCCCAGCCGCCTGACCGCGTAGGACAGTTCCGGGGTGGGCCTAAGGGCGCTGAACAGGTAGGTCTTGATGCCGTTGGCGGCAAGGATAAGGGCGGCGGCCTCGGCAAATTCCGGGGAATAATGGCGGCTGTCGTAGGCGATAACCGCAGCAAGCTTCCCGGCGGCGGCCTTTTCGGGAAAGGCCCTGCGGACATAGGTAGCCAGCCCCTGGGTGGCGCTCTTTACCACCAGGGTATTCATCCGGTTATACCCGCCCCCGATGACTCCCCGCAGGCCCCCGGTGCCGAATTCCAGGTTCCGGTAGAACCTATCCTCCAGTTCCTTGAAATCCGCTTTTTTAAGGAGATCCTCCACTTCCGCACGAAAATGGGCGTCCTGTTCCTTTGCTATATAATCCTTCGCCGCTTGGATAATCGCGCTTTGCTCCATACAAACCTCCATAATAATGGGTATATGCTTATTGCTAGTATACGCAGGCTTGGACCGGGACGCAAGCGCATATTTTTGATTGTTTTTGAAAAATTTTAGGCAAGTATTGCATATAGACGTGAAAAGCGGGCTGCCTTGAGGCGTGGCGGACATTTTCGGCTTTCCTATTATTTAATAATTATTTTGCGCCATTTACAATGCGCTCCCGTCTTATACCTTTTCCAGGGCTTGAACGATTGACACAATCTGATGCGCCACCGCGTCCGGGTTCTTGACAAATTGTCTGTACAGCTCGTAGTCGTAATAGGCGTCTTCAACGTTTTCCATGCCCGGATAACGCGCGCTTTGTGTTACCCAAACAACATCCTTCCATTTGTTATCATCACAGCCGGTAATTTCCGATATTTTTACGGCCAGCTTTTTTTCAATGGCGGAATTTGCCTTATCACCCCCCAGCCAAATTCCAATGCTTTTCCAATCATAATTAACATAAAGATCGTATTGGCCGCTTAACAGGGGAACACAAATCGCATACCAGACCCCGTCCCTATCTTCATCGTCGTATAATACTGCCTCGGACCGCTCATTTTTGACCTTCTCAAGAATATTGCCCTTGAACAGTTCCCATGACTCATTTTTAGAATTCTCAAGAGCACCCTTGATCGCCACAGCGGCGCGGATGCTCTCCTCCGATTGGGTGATTAATTCCACTACTTCCTTTTCCATTTCTGCATCCTCCGATTTTCCGCAGAGCGATTTTACCGCCGCGATAAGTTGTCTAAGATTTTCCCGTACGGGATTCGTTGTTTCCGGTGTATTTTCCCGCGCACACGCCTCAAGCCAGTCAAGAATGTGGTTCTTGAACGAGAGCTTCACATAGTCGTCCTTGCCGATGCCGTCTTTTGAAGCGTCTGACGGCTCATGTCCGTCAACGGTCAGGTAGAATACCGGAACATGATTACCGCTATTTTTCGTCTTGGCAAATTCAAAGTAATCATGAACCTGTTTCGGCAGGTCTGGAGCCCATATCTTGACCTCGATGGGCACGAAAATCTTGCCGTCTTCAAGGGCGATGTCGATGCGGCGGTTTTCGCCGATGACATACTCTGTCGTTACCTTCGTGTGTTCAATATCAAGCGCCGGGACGCCCGGCAAGGCTATTGTCTCCCGGAACAGCCCGAGATAACGGCTGCCTTGACCGTGCGTTCCCTGCGGATTCATCAAGTCCGCCAATACACGGCACATGATGACCTCTTTGTGCGCAATGCGAGCGACCTTGAAGAGATTGTACTTCTCCCCGGTTTTTTGCCACTGCGCTTCGTACCGCTTGATGATTCCCGAAACGTCGTTCAATAACCCGGCGGTGTTCGTTTCCAATGGTTGCTCCATAATTCATACCTCCTATATTTTTAGGCGGCCCGCCGAAACAAGCCGCCGTTAGTCCGCTATTAGTCCACCGCGCAGACGATTCTGGAGTTATACCCAACGACAAACCTGCCATCGCCGTAGGCTATGCCCGCTGTGTGGGAGAAGCTGGTTTCAAGTTTCCTGGATAAAGCTGTCCAGGTTGTACCATCTGTGGAATACGCCACTTTGCCATACACTCCAACAGCGATAAACTTGCCGCCACCATAGGCTATGGCGTAGATATTTTCGCCTGATGTATTTACGCCGTTGATGGAAGTGGCGGGGTCAAAAGCGGTTTCGGATACAGCTATCCAGGTTATGCCGTTGGTGGAATACGCCATTTTGCCACCGTATCCAACCGCGACAAACTTGCCATCGCCATAGGCTATGCTTGGGATATTGTAGCCCATGAAAGTGGTGTCGGATACAGCCGTCCAGGTTATGCCATTGGTGGAATACGCCATTTGGCCACCGTTCCCAACCGCGACAAACTTACCGTTGCCGTAGGCTATGCCGTAGACGGGCAAGTCGTTGATAAATGTGCTGTCGGATACAGCCGTCCAGGTTATGCCATCTGTGGAATACGCCATTTGGCCAGCATCTCCAACCGCGACAAACTTGCCACCGCCGTAGGCTATGCTATTGATGCTGTTGTTGGAGGGGACGGTAAATGTGCTGTGGGATATAGCCGTCCAGGTTATGCCATTGGTAGAATACGCCATTTCGCCATAGATCCCAACCGCGACAAACTTGTCACCGCCGTAGGTTATGCCTTCGATGTTGTAGTAGCGGGTGAAAGCGGTGTCAGATATAACCGTCCAAGTTGTGCCGTTGGTGGAATATGCCATTTTGCCATTCGCCCCAACCGCGACAAACTTACCGTTGCCGTAGGCTATGCCTTGGATGGTTATGCCGATATTTGTATTAGTAGCAGCAGCCGTCCAGACAAATTCGAAATCCTGCGTATTGGTTACGGTGGCAGTGGCGGCGCTGGTTTTGCTGCCGCTGTACCCGGTGCGGGTAACCGTTACCGTGATGTATCTGCCCAAGTCGGCGGCAACCAGTGTATAGTTTACGGAGGTTGCGCCGGCAATGGCGGTTCCGGCGGCTGTTGATGAGTCTCCCCGTTTCCACACGTAAGAAATAGTTCCGATTCCTTGCAGACTGCCGGTATTCGCGGTTAAAGTCTGACCAACACTCGCGGTTCCGGTGATGCTTACCGTACCTTCTAGTGCGGGATTACTTGGAACACCAGCCTGCGTAATGGTTACGGTGGCGCTGCCTTGAATTCTGGCGCTGGTTGGCACGATGCTGACGATGTAGGTTTTTGCGGATGCGCCGGTGTTTGCCGCAGAGTATACCGGTATGGTAACGGTACCGCCGCTTATGGTTGGGCTGCCAAGTGTTGCGCCGCCTGTTACCACAAAGTCCGCCGCTGTCAGTCCGGTTAGGCCGTAGGCTCCGGTAAATGTAGCGGTTGCCGTGGTGGCCGTGTAGTCAACATATACATCCGGGCCCGCAACGAGCAGGGTGCGGGTATCGCTGGGGTCATTAAATTGTTGCGTAATGGTTACGGTGGCGCTGCCTTGAATTCTGGTGCTGGTTGGCGCGATGCTGACGGTGTAGGTTTTTTCGGATGCGCCGGTGTTTGCCCCAAAGTATACCGGTATGGTAACGGTACCGCCGCTTACCGTTGGACTGCCAAGTGTTGCGCCGTTATCAACTTCAAAGTCCCACCAGCCCAGGTCTATTAGGCCGGTGGCTCCGGTAAATGTAACGATTGCCGTGGTGGCCGTGTAGTCAACAGATACACCCGGGCCTGCAGCGAGCAGGGTGCGGACACCCGCCTGCGTAATGGTCACGGTGGAGCTGCCTCTAATCACAGAACTGCCTGGCGCGATGCTGACGCTGTAGGCTTTTTCGGATGCGCCGGTGTTTGCCGCAAAGTATACCGGTATGGTAGCAATATCGCCGCTTATGGTTGGGCTGCCAAGTGTTGCGCCGCCTGTTACCGCAAAGTCCGCCGCTGTCAGTCCGGTTAGGCCGGCGGCTCTGGTAAATGTAGCTGTTGCTGTTGCGTCCGTGTGGTCAACATATATATCCGGGCCCGCAAATAGCAGGGTGCGGGTGTCGCTGGGATCATTAAATTCTTGCGTAATGGTTACGGCGGTGCCGCCTCGAATTTTGGCGCTGGTTGGCGCGATGCTGACAATGTAGGTTTTTGTGGATGCGCCGGTGTTTGCCGCAAAGTTTACCGATATGGTAACAATATCGTCGTTTACCGTTGGGCTGCCAAGTGTTGCGCCACCTGTTACCGCAAAGTCCGCCGCTGTCAGTTCGGTTAGGCCGGTGGCTCCGGTAAATGTGACGGTTGCCGTGGTTGCCGTATAGTCAACAGGTACATTCGGGCCCGCAACGAGCAGGGTACGTGTGTCGCTGGGATCATCACCCGCAATGGTTACGATGACGATGTAGACTTTGGTTGTGCCATCCTCGGCGGTAACGGTATAGGTAACGGAGTCAGAAAAATCCCTTGCAACACCCGAAGCGGGGCTTACGCTTGCCTTTTCGGACACGGTAATGAGCGGGGCAAGGTTATCGGCAATCGTGCCATGAGGTAACGTTACGGTGATGACTGTGCCGTTTATTTCGGCTTGTTCTGAGCCTATAACAAAGGCAGTAATGGCTTTTTCGCCACTTCCGGGCTTTGGATCTGTCTGCTGCTCGCAGGCCGTTATCAACGCAATACATGCTCCGATTGCCAGAAAACCAAACACAAAACCGTTCTTTTTCATAGTTCTTCTCCTTTATGCGTATGTATTACCAATGAGCCGAAAGTAGTTACTTTTTGGCCCGAAGTAGTTACCAATGAGGCGGAAGTAACTACCAACGGACTGTTTTTGCCTCCGAATGGGGCAATTTTGTCTAATATAGGGGGTTTTTAGATAAAAATGCAGTGGTTTTGGCGTTCGGAACTTGACACGCCGTGTTGGTAATGACGGGAGCCGGCGTGTCATCTTCTGTATGGCTGCCGTCATCTGCAACATTGGAATAATATACCACCAATCGAAATATTGTTCAATTGCCGGCTCAAGGAAGAGACGCCCCGGCTTGGCTATCCGGGAAGACTTCCTTGAGGTTGATGATGCAGCCGGGGAGAACTTTTACCCCGACCGTATCGGTCTCGTATCCCTCGCGTCCTAATTGAAATAGATACTAAACTGAAACTTGCCGTCAAAGGAGACCTCGGGGCCAAAGAACAGCGCGCCCACCGGGGTTTCAAGCTGCAGCCCGGTACGGACGCCGCCCTTCAGTTCCGTAAGGCTATCAATGCCGGTGAACTCGTCCCACACATTTCCGCCGCGCAGGGTGAGCGCAAAAAATGACCGCATACTCAGGAGCCGGGAAAGCGGCGGTATTTCCTCCAAATAGGTGAAGCCCACAATACCCTTATCCCGGCCTAAAACATCCATGCTGTATCCCGGAATGCCCGCCTTTCCCCAGGGACTATAGAAGCTCCACTCCGGCGCCAGGTTTCCGCGATAGGACCCAATATTCAGGTCATTCGTAAAACTGCGCCGGGGATGGGGAGTCCATGCCTTTCGGAAGAGAATGTCAAACCGTTCATAAAAAGGCGCCGCAGGGCCATCGGGCAAACGGCTTCCGGCAAAGGGGAAATCGATCGCAGCATCAATAGCAATGTTGTGCAAAAATTTAAAATGCAGGAGCCGGTCAATATTTCTGCTGTTATAATGAAACCCAAGCTCCACAGCGTGCATATCGCCGCTTGATGAGTTCGTGTTTACGGTTGACTGGGTTGCGGTATTGTACCCCGTGTTTTGATACCAGAAGGGATTGTAGAGATACCCCAGGGACAGGCTAACATGATCCGCCGGGGTGTAGAAAAGCTGCGCCCTCCCCTTTATCTGGCCCAGGGTCGAAAGTTCCCCCTCCGGCCGGATTGCGAAAATGGCCGAACGCAAATAAGACCCCTCCACCCCCAGGCGCGCCTGAAACAGCGAAGACAGGGTCTTCGTAAAACCAAGCGAAAGAGAGGCCCCCCCCAGGCGGGAACCGGCATAGGAAGCGTTCAGGCTCAAACGGGAATCGCGCACAAAAACATCGTTAAAATTGAATTCAAGCCCGGGGGTCACGCCCCATTCATAGGTATTGCCAAAACTCGAAACCGCCGACAGGGTGAGGGTAACATCATTTTTCCGATCCGCCGCTTTTACCCCGGTCAACACCAGACGGCAGCCGCCGTTATCCCCCTCCTCAAGATGGTAGCCGACACTCTCGTAATTGCCGCGCCGCCTGACTATTTCAATTGCTTCCTCAAGTTTACCGCTGTCCACCGGCTTTCCAAAAAAAACATCAAAAAGAGACTTAAGCGATTGGGGCGAAACCCGTGACGCCGTGGGCTGCCTGCTTTCTTCCGCGCCGTTAAGGCCGATGGAAACGAGGCGTACCTGAGTAAAGGATGGCTCCGGGAGTTCCCGGTAGCTTCCGGTACGCCGCCAGTCCCGTTTTGAAAGGGGCCGCGACTCTTCGATTTTCGTGGCGAGTTTCAGCAGCGCTTTCATGGTTTCGGGATTGCGGGTAATTTCCTCCCCGCGGTCAATGAGCTTTTGCGCCTTTGCGAAATCGGTCAAATAGTAGCCGCTCAAATCCATAGCCAATATGAAATCCCCATCCCCCGCCGCCAATTTGGACTCATGGCTGGTATTTTGGAGCAGCCGGATTGTTTGGTCGACCACCTTCTCTATGCTGTTAAGTTCCTGGGGTTTTTTTACAACCAGGGAACCGACATCAACATCAATGATAATATCGGCGCCCCATTCCCGTGCCAAATCAATCGGATTGTTGTTGAGAAAACCGGCGTCTATAAGATAGGCGCCGTTCATGGGCACCACGGGGAAAATACCCGGGATACTCATACTGGCGCGCATGGCACGGTAGAGCACGCCGTGATCCAGGGGAACGGCCTTACCATCCCCAAGGTCCACCGCGATGGTCCTGAAGGGAACCGGCAAAGAGGCAAAATTGTTGTGCATTGACACACGATAGGTGAAGCGCGAGAGGAGAAGCGTGAGGTTCTGGTCCGACAGAATTCCCTTTGATCTCCCGACTCCGCTTTTATTAAAGTTCAGCCGCAGCAAGGGGATAGAATCTTCGAGAACCGAGGCGTTTCGGACCGCCCCCTCGTTCAGAAACACCTCCCCCCAGTTGCTTTCCACCGCAAGGCGTTCAATATCACCGGGGGAATAACCCGCCGCGTACAGGCCGCCGATAATACTCCCCATGCTATTCCCGATGACGCAATCTATGGGAATACCCACTTCCTCAAGTACCTTGAGAAACCCCAGATGGGCAAACCCCAGGGCCGCCCCCCCGGAAAGTACCAGCGCAATTTTGGGGCGGCCGACTTCGTCTGTTTCCTGAGCGGGGAGCAGGGATGGAATAATACAGGTCAGCAGTAACAGCGCAAGTCTTTTCAGTGTGCGCGGGCCTCCTGGTTCTTCCGGTCAACGGAGCCCATGGGATAGATAAGGTTTTCACTCTGTCCGAACTTATCCTTATATACCAGCTTGGCGACGATACCAAAGATCACACCCAGAACGACCCAGGATAAGAAGATGATGCCCTCTACCGGAGTAAGGGCGGAGGGGCTGACTCCGGGGATATACAGAATACCCATGGCGAGACTGAGGACCACAGCGAGAACCCCGATAACCGGGCCGTTTTTAATCTTGTATGGGCGCTCCATATTCGGTTCTTTAACGCGCAGGATAAGGAAGGAGAGCGAAACCAGCAGATAGGCCACAACCACGCCGGCGCTGCCCGCGTCGGTGAGCCACACCATCATTCGCCTGCCAAAGAAGGGGGCGATGCAGGAGATTATACCGATAAGGATGATCGCGGGGCCGGGGGTCTTAAACTTGGGATGCAGCCGGGCAAAGAGCCGGGGAACCATATTGGCTTCACCCATGGCGTATATGGCGCGGCTACCGCCTACAAAGAAGGCGTTCCAACTGGTAAGGATACCGGCCATACCGCCGATAACGAGGATTTTGCCCGCGTGTTCCCAATGGAAGGCCTTGCTCATGGCTTCGGCGGTGGTAAGGCTGGTTTCAGCGGCTACGAGGTCCGTCTTTGACATGACAAAGGATACCGCAAAGATGATCACGATATACCATATAACAGCCATGAGAATAGACAGCATCATGATAAAGCCTATGTTTTTGGGAGGGATGTTCATTTCCTCGGATGCCTGGGGCAGTACGTCGAAGCCGACAAACATAAAGGGCGTCATGACCGCCACGGAGAGTATGCCGGGAAAACCGTCTTCAAAAAGCGGCTGCATGTTCGAGGCTTCACCGCTGAATACGGAGGAAACCACAAGCAGGATGCCCGCAACCGCAATGACGACGGTGAGGACGGAATTGAAGATAGCCGCAGATTTTATCCCGATATAATTGATTACCGTAATGAGCAGCGCCACAAGGATAGCCACTATCAGCCACTGGATGCGGATATCAAAACCGGCGACGGTGTAAAGCACCGGCCCCTTTCCAAACGCCGGAATGATATACTGGATAACCGTCGGCAGGGCGCAGGCTTCAAAGGCCACAACCCCCACATAGCCAAGAATGATGGCCCAGGTACAGATAAATGACGGGAACTTGCCCAAGGCGCGCATGGAAAAGACGAACTCCCCGCCGCACTTGGGCATGGCCGGGGTCAACTCCGCGTAGGTAAGCCCTACAAAGAGCACCATCAGCCCGCCCATGGCGAAGGCAATCATTGCCCCCGCCGAGCCGCCCTGCCCTATCCAGTCCCCGGCCAGGACAACCCATCCCCAACCGATCATTGCCCCAAACGCGAGGGCAAACACCTCACCCTTGTTGAGCACCTTATTAAACGCTGATTCTCTTGCCATGCCAGTCCATCCTTCATACTAAAAAATATGCAAATGATACCATTTGCAGAAAAACTACGCCTTCACCGCTTCGATAGAGGCCCGCAGAATCTCTACCGCTTTGTCGCAGTCCGCCTCGGTTGCAATGAGGGGCGGGATCATACGGATAAGATTTTTGCCGATGAGGGTCACGAGCATCTTGCGGTCAACGCAGCCGTGCTTTACATCAAGCCCGATAGGATCGGTAAACTCCAAACCAACCAGGAGTCCCTTGCCGCGGACCTCCTTGACCCTGGGCAGGGTGCGGAGCTTCTTCATGAAATACTCGCCGATCTTTGCCGCGTTTCCGGCCAGGTCCCGGTCGATAAGTTCGGTTATCTGGGCAAGCGCGGCGGCGCAGGCCACCGGGTTACCTCCGTAGGTCGTTCCGTGGGACCCGGCGTTGAAGGCCTTGGCAATCTCGTTGCTGGTAACAATTGCGCCGATGGGCATACCGCCGCCAAGGGCCTTTGCCATAGACATGATATCAGGCTTAAATCCGTAGTGCTGATGGGCCATGACCTTGCCGGTACGGCACCAGCCGGTCTGGATCTCGTCCACCAGGAAGAGCATGTTATTATCCGCACAGAGCTTGCGGATACCGTCCACAAACTCCTGGGTCGCGGGATGGACGCCGCCCTCGCCCTGGACCAGTTCCAGCATAATAGCGATGGTGTTTTTGGTGACCAGCGATTTAAAGGAATCCAGGTTGCCGAAATCGGCGTAGGTGAAGCCGGGCAGCATGGGCCCAAAACCGATATGGCAGGCGCTTTGGGGCTGTCCGGTCGCCGCAAGTGCGCCCATGGTGCGCCCGTGGAAGCTGTTTTTCGCCGTGATGATATGATAATGCTCCGGCCCGTACTTTTCGATGCCGTATTTGCGGGCCATCTTAATCATGGCCTCATTGGACTCGGTCCCGGAGTTCTGATAAAAAATCTTGTCATATCCCAACAAAGTACAGACTTTTTCCGCAAGCAGCGCCTGGGGTATCGTATAGGGATAGTTGAAGGTATGCATAACATGGTCCAACTGTTCCTTGGCGGCGGCCACCACCTTGGGGTTCCGGTTACCGGCGTTGTTCACCGCGATGCCGCCGTAAAAGTCAAGATAGCCCTCTCCCTTTTCGTTATAGAGATACATGCCCTCCACGCGCTCGCAGATAAAATCATAGCGCTCGTAGGTTTCGATCATGTACTTTTTTACCAAAGCCCTGATCTCATCCGGGGTCTTGCCCACATCTTTCAGTAACATTGCACACTCCTCCTCAT
Source organism: Spirochaetia bacterium (assembly GCA_025997715.1). Lineage (GTDB taxonomy): Bacteria > Spirochaetota > Spirochaetia > Treponematales > Breznakiellaceae > Termitinema. Next base: position 20,023 of record BNUY01000010.1, on the reverse strand, counting down.
CGTAAGTCTTTTATTTAAGATCATGCGGCATTGCCGTTGGCGTTGCCGGATGTTTCCTACTATAAACGTATCCCACTACGAATATAAGTACCGATCCGCCGATAGCCGGGAACAGCGGATCGATCGCCTTTGACATTAGGCCCGCATTAATCAGCAGCTTGCCGATAAGAACCAGCACCGGCGAAACCAACATGGAGATGAACGCGGCGCCCCGGGCAATCTTTCCCGGAAAAAACAGCACCGCGCAGAGGGGCACAAAGGCTACCGCGCCCCGCAGTCCCATGGACATAAAGCTCCACCCCAGAATGAGGGAACCCATGTCGCCAAAGGTAAAGAGCGCCGCCGCCAACAGTACTACTACTATCACCAATCGCGATACTACCAGGGTCCGTTTGTCGCCGGGGTTTTTATTGATAAACTGCTTGTAGATATCCTTTACGAACATGGAAGATATCCCCAGGGAAATGCCCGCCCCGGTGCCGACAAGCGCAACCAGGAGCACCGCGAGGATCATCCCCGCCACCACCGGCGGCAGATTTTCCAGGATAAACAGCGGCATGACCGAGGCGCTTGGCACATCGGGCCGGTGAAGTTTCATATACATGCCCACATAGATGCCGGGGATACCCATAATGGGGATGAGTACCGCGCTGAGAAAAATCCCTATCCGGGAAGCGCGCAGGGACTTGGCCGATATGGCCGCCTGGATGTAGGTCTGCGTGGTAAGGACCCCCAGCACCAGGGAGAGCCCCGCGCCAAGGTCCACCGCAAGCCCCCGGGCAAACAGGTTAAAATACCTATCCCCAGGGAGCGTAAATGCGCCGAACCCGCCCTGGAAAGCCACCGCCGCAACCAGACAAATGCCAAGCCCCGCATACATGAGCAGGGTTTTTGCGATACCCACCATGCCTGCGCCCCACACGCCGCCAAAGACGACATACACCAGCATGAGGGCTATGGTAAGAAACGTGGCCGGGATACGATCCATGCCGCCGACCACCGCCACCAGGGCAATACCCGAAAGCACCTGGGAAACGATGCTGAGAAAGCTCCCCACCGAGGTAAGTACCGTTGCGGCAACGCCGCTTCGCCTGCCAAACTCACGGGAAAAAACCTCGGGCAGGGTCTGGATGCCGCTCTCGTAAAGGGGCTTTGCAAAAAACAGCCCCAGGGTCAGGCATCCAAGCCCGGCGCCCAGGGTAAACCACCAGGCGGAAAACCCATAGTTAAAGGCGAGCTGCGCCGTACCGATGGTAGAAGCGCCCCCCACCAGGGTCCCGATGATGGAGCCGGTGACAATCCCCGCCCCCGCCTTTTTGCTGCCCCCGGAAAAGTCATTGGCGGACTTCACCCGCTTGCCGGAATAGAGGCCGATTACCGTGATGAACACGAGGATCAGCGCCGCGCCAATATAGTGATACAAGGTCATAAAACCATTCCTTTATCTGGTCATCAGGCCCAGGGGGTCAACTTTTTCCCGCAATATGCGCAGGACCTCCGGTAGAGGAGGCTCCGCCTCTTTCGCCGGGGAGATATCCAACTCAAAACCGGTGTTATCCCTGACATATTCAGGGGTGACCCCGGCAAAATACTCCGACAGGTACATCCGCTTATCCGTATCGCCAAAACGGAGTATCCCCAGCTCGGTTATGACCGCCTGAGGGCCCTTATCCGGGTCAAGCCCGCTTTTTTTACGGCCCTCCGGCCCGTCAATCCATCCGGGGCTGGTGATATAGTCCACCCGGTCCACAAAGCGGCGCTTTTCGTGCTTCATTATAATGAAGGTGTCGCAATAGGTGGCGATACCGTTGGCCCCGCCGGAACCGCTGAACCGGGTTTCCGGGTGGAAGTAGTCGCCGATGGCGGTGGAATTGAGGTTGCCGTACACATCGATCTGCGCCCCGCCGAGAAAACCCGCGGCAAGGGCGCCTCTCCGGGCGGCTAATGTCTGGAACCCAAAATAACGGAACTGCGGCCAGAGCACCGACGCCTGGTAGCACACCCGGAGGTCCCCCACGCTGGTGGGCACTTCCTGGGGGTTTCCTTCCAGAACCCCGGTCTCAAACAAGAGATGGGCATTCGGCGCGTGGGTATTTTTAGCCAGCGCCGCGCTAATCAGCGGAAGCCCGGTACCTACTATATATAACTTGCCATCCTCCACCTGGCGCGAAAGGGATATGGCCATCATTTCCTTGGGGGTAACATCCATCTTACTTCCCTCCCATCACGGCTTTCCGTGACCGCTTCATGCCTTTGACATAGCCGTATTCCTTGTCCACGCTAAGGGCGAGCAGCCGGGCCGCCCCTATGCCGTCAAGGTACTTGGCATGATCCGAACCCATAACGCTGTCCCTGATAAACGCGTCAAAGCTCTCCTGGGTCTTGGAAATGTCTTCATATTCCCAGAGAGACCTGCTGTCGTAATCATAGCGCCCATAGCACTGGGAGGGGTGCGCCCCGTAGGGCAGGTGCACCACCGCGTCAACGCAGAGACCCGGCAGGGTGTTTTCTCCGGGCCGGCGGCGTATTTCCTCATCGCTTACAATCTCCTCGCAGGATACGATGGTGTGCTTTGCGGCAACCGCGATGTCCGCATCCTGGAACTGGGGCCCCTCTATGCGGCAGGTACCGTCCGGGCCCGCGGTCTGCACATGAATGCAGGCCACATCAATGTCCGGCGTGGGGACTAGGCATAACACATCCCCGGCCTTAAAGGGATTTTCCTGTATCACATACTTCAAGGCCGGAAGCTTGGGGTGCTTTGCCCGCTCTTCCCTGGATATCCCCCAAGTATTGACCAGGTCCGATCCGAGCATGTTTTTGACGGGCATATAGGGCAGCCCCAATGCCGCCCCATGATAGGCGATGGTGTGCACATCCAGGGAATAATCGTCAAAAAGGATGGTCCCCTGCTCAATGGCGGCGCGGAACCGGCGGCATACCATGGAGTATCCGGAGTTGGCGGCATAGCTGGCGATCATGGCGCGTATACATCCCGCGCCAATCAGCATGTCGATATCCCCCCCGGATGATCCCCCTTCAAGATAGATGCCCTTCTTCCCCTGGCGGATAATCTCCCGGGCCAGCCCATAGGGACGCCGGGAGGTGGAGAATCCGCCCATGGTTAGGAGATCACCGTCACTTATGAAGCGGGATACGGCTTCCTGCGCAGTCATGACTTTCGATTCGCTCACAGCTATCCTCCTAAAGAATAATTAACCACGGACCACACAGACCCTCACAGACTCGTTCTTTCCTGTCTTTTCTTTTGTCCGTGTTGTCAGTGTGGTCTGTGGTTTATCCTAATCTCCCCAGATTTCTTCATCCGTGGGTACTTTGCGCCCCTTGATCTCGTATGATATGCGGCTGATGTTAATAAGGTGGTGGTACCAAAGGTTTTCGCTGATGGAGTTGTTGCCCCAGGAGCCGCAGCCCAGGGTAGCGGTGGGGTTGAGCCCGTTGAGCAGGGTGCCGCCCAGGCTGGCCGAGCCCTGCTGGTTGACCGCGAAACGCGAAACCGGGAGCTTCTCCCCCGCGTATTCAATGTGCTTGTCGGTAAAGGAATGGATTACCACACTGTGGCCCTTCCCCTCGCAGTCAAGATTGGCGGAGGCGATGGCTACGGCGTTCTCCCAGGTGTCATAGGTGAAGAGCGCCAATATGGGACAGAGCTTTTCCCTGGCTAGAGCCTCGTTTTTGCCGAACTTATCCAGCTTGACCAGTAGCATCTTGGTCCCCTCGGGTATGGACAACCCGCCCAGTTTTGCAATCTTGGCAGGTGAGGCTCCGGCGGCTTCCCGGCTGATGGGCCCGCCGCCGGGGAACACGGCCTCGCGTACCTTGGCAACGTCCTTTTCATCGGTAATATAATACGCGCCCAGCTTGGCAAATTCTTTGGAGACGGCATCTACCAGCTCGGTGGGGCAGATTACGCTCTGCTCACAGGTACAGAGGGTGCCGTTGTCATAACAGCGCCCGGCAAATATCTTGGGTACGGCGTCGGCTATATCGGCGTCCCGGTCGATGAGGCACTGCACGTTGCCGGCGCCCACCCCAAAGGCCGGTTTGCCACTGGAATACGCGGCCTTGACCATGCCGGGGCCGCCGGTGGATATACAGGCATCCGCCAGCTTCATTACCAGGCCGGAAATCTCGACGGTGGGATCGTCCACAATCTGGACGAGGTCAACCGGAGCGCCCAGCTCTTTAAGGGCGCCGCGCATATAATTTACCGTGTCTTTGCCACAGTTCTTCCCCTTGGGATGGGGGCTGAACAGGATGGCGTTTCCGCCCTTAAGGGCTATCATCGCGTTATGGGGCAGGGTCATAACGGGATTGGTCACCGGGGTAATGGCCCCCACCACGCCGATGGGTTTGGCTACCTCAATAATGCCCTCTTCCTCGATACGGCGGATTATGCCCCGGCTCTTGACGCCCTTGAGCTTATACCAGGTAGCCTTGGGCTTGCCCTTGTTTTTAACCACCTTGTGCTCATAAACGCCCATGCCCGTCTCGTCAACCGCCTTACGGGCCAGCTCTTCACCATGGTCGTAGATAACCTTCCCCACGGCGCGGACGCATTTGTCCACCTTTTCCTGGGAATAGGTCTCAAACTCGCGTTGGGCCACCCTCGCTTTTTCAATGAGCCCGGATACATATTCAGCAGCGTCCATACATAACCCTCCATTAGGTATTATTTGAGTTATAGTACCATAATGCCCGAAAGAATCAAGCCAGCCGGACAATAATAATTGCCGAAAGTTTCCCCTAATCCAGAAGTATACTATGGCAAACAAACATCGATTCAGATTGGGATTATAGGGGGTGTACGGTGTATCCGGGCCAGACGAGCTTTTTTAGGCTGTCATCGCCGGTAAGGAGCGTTGCGCCAAGGACTATAGCGGTAGCAGCGACAATGCAGTCGGGGAGCAAAATTTTGGGTCTGAAATCACGGCGTATATCAACCGCTACCTTCTCAATGGCATCGTATAGGGGGATAAGGATGGCAGACTCAAGGAAGCTCTCAACCCGCTCCAGCTTGTCTGCGGACATATGCGGTTCGGCACGAAGCTCCATCCGGGTGATTATGCTGACATACCATTCCCTAGTATTGAGGTCCGGTAATATATCACGCATCCGCCTATCCTCTTTGATGAGGTACGTGGCCGCGCAGGTGTCGAACACGTATTCAAGGTCTGTGGGACCATTCATCACGCATCATCCTTTGGTATTCCATACCATCGCCGTAGATATCCTCCCCTTTGAGGCATCCATAAAACTCGTAAATGGACTTACGGGTTTTGAACTTCCGTTTGGCCTCCGCCTTAGCTTCCTCAAGGGTGGCGGGGGTATTAGCCCGGAGATAATCCAAATCGTCCTTGTACCCAAGGCGGCGGGCGACTTCGTCAAACATTTCCTTCGTAGAGCGTATTTCCGGTTCGGGCTCTTTTACCGGAGCCGGGGCAAAAGTGAGAATAATCGGCCCTACCGGCATTTCCCTGGGTACGTCTACCGTAATCCGGTAGCTGTCCGGGTTATCAATAGTTTTCTGTATAGGCATGGTAACCTCCAATCTTTCCAGTATATAGCGGATAGGGCGGGTTTACAATCCAATAGTCACTATAATCAGAATCGCTCCATCCACCGAACAGGAAGTCTCCCTTTGTGATATTGGTACCCTATCAAAGCCTGTATTGATGCCCATAAAGTCCTCAGGCGGCGGCGATGCAATCATCCGGGCTTATAATTCCGGTATCTCTGCTGTTTGCCATTATTCTTTCTCCTGATACCCTTCCTTGACCTTGGACGCCGGCTTTTTTGCCGCTTCCTCCGGGGTGTCGGCCCGTATCGCCTGAGGTTAAACGAGTGTATTCATCCCTCTGTCAACACTCCTGATGAGTATTTTCCGCGCCTTGATACATTACGGCGTCCTTTACCGATTTAAGGCTGAGAAACGCATCATCAAAATCATGCACGGCAGATTGATAGCTTGCACGCCCGATTTTTTCTTCAACCCTTGCACCTTCAAGTTCCTGATTCATAAAGGAATATTCAGCAAACAACATGAGTTCCGGGTCACTGCAATTTTTAACTTCAGCAAAAATCTTATTACCAAGTTCCAGTCCCTTAGCAAAATTTTCTCTACCTTCTTCGGTTTCACCCTTTGTGCGCAGGCCGATACGGCCATCCGCAATTTTACTAACCGCTTCTATTATTCCAATTGTCAATCCAGTCTTTTCCATACTTTTCCTCCACTTCCGCCATATTCCAGCCGCAGGTTCGAAGGAAGTCCTTCCCCCAATCAACTTTTTCCATAAGGATTCTCGCCATATAAGCCGGCATCGGTACTGTTTTGGCTAATGCTATTGCTTCTTCCTCTTTTCCTTCATCCCGCAAACGTCCGCTCTTAACACCGATTGCAAGCCGTTCATCCAATGTCATTAGACGGTTCTCTGCCATAATGTGCCTCCTGTTTGTATTTTAATAGACTAAACGCCTTGATAAGTATAGAAGAAATGGGGATTTTTGTCAAAGGAGAGGACGTCTCCCGGCGGCGGCGGTTATATGCGTTTACTAAAAAGACGGCCTATGTTAGGCAAAACTATACTCGATTGAGGCGATAGACTACGATTTGATCCCAAAAAAGAGGACGCCGGTACATTAACGGCAATCAAGGCGGAATAACCGGCTATCCTCAACCGTCCCTCAAAGCGTCCTCTTTTCGCCCCGACGGCTCATATATATCCTATTCCTTGAGCTGGTTCCAAAATAGAAAAACCTGTCCGCGAATTACGCGAATGGGCGCGAATAAAACATCAAATATTTATATTATTCGCGTCTCTTCGCGTCCATTCGCGGACAAATTCTTATTTTGGAACTGGTTCCCTTATTTCCGGTTAATCCCCAGAATAGTAAGGTCATCATACTGCTCGTCCTCTTGCACCTGGGTGTAGTACATGTACGCCTCGTTGTCGCCGTTATCCCGGGTTTGGGCGCAGTATTCCATGTACTGGCGGAAGTGGTCCTTAAGGAAGCTGTCGATCCGCTTGTCCACCAGGACCCGGGCGTCTTCACCGGCATTGGGGTCGCGGTAAAGGCGGAACATCTTTTCTACCGAAACCATGGCCATGATGGTCTCCTCCGGGGAGCCTCCACAGGCGGTAAAGTCGAACTGCAGGGCAATATCACCCTCGGGGTTGTGGTACTTGGTGAGGGTGTAGACCTGCTTGTTCATCACCGCGTTGATAACGGCCTCCACCCGGTCGGCGCCCATCTCCTCATCCGCCTGGCCTACCACATGGTTGCCGTGGGGGCTGTCCTGGGGAGCATCCCCCTCCGGTCCGCCGGTGCAGAGGATTTCCCGGAAGTCCCGGTCACGGAACTTGCGCTTGGCTTCCTCGATGCCGTCGGTGTAGAGCAGGAGCAGGTCCCCGTGGTCGATGGTCAGGGTCTGCACCGGATAGCCGCCTTTGGAATCGACCATGAAATTGGGCAGCACTCCGGTGGCTGGGGTTTGGGGTAAGGTAATGGTTTTCATTCGCCGCTCCGAGGCATCGTAGAGGTGGACAATATTGTCCCCGGCGTTGCAGAAGCGGACCAGCCCCGTTGCGGAGTCGAAGAGGGCCAGGGTGAAGGCGGCAAAACGGCCCTTGAATCCCATGGTTTCGATGAAGTCGTTGATTTGGTAAACCAGTTCCTCAATGTGCATACCCTTTGCGGTGGGCTTCCATGATTTGAAGTAGGTGAGGAACATGGTGGCCACCTGAATCATGATCAGCGCCGCGGGGATGCCCTTGCCGGCCACATCGCACTTGATGAGAGCGAAGTACCGGCCGTCCAGGTCCAGGTAATCGAAGTAGTCCCCGGACACGCCCTTGGCCCCTTCGTAGTAGCCGAAGAACTGCACGTTTTTAGTGTCCTTAAAGCCCGCGGTGAGCTTGTTCCCCTCCTTGTCCGCTTCCAAGGGGATGAACATCTTCTGTATCTCCTTGCCGATGGTAAGGTCCCGGGAGGCCAGGGCGGCTTTTACCAGGCCGTGGGTCATATCATTGATGGTATTCCCCAGCACGGCGATTTCGTCCCGGCTCTTGATGGTGATGTCCACCCCGGCAAGCTGGGCTTTGTTATCCGTGTCCCGGATACGTTCCACGTGGGTGACCAGCCTTTTGATGGGCATGATGATAAACGCGGCAAGAACCAATGCGCCAAATGCCCCGATGAGGATGGCCGTCAAAGCTACCATCAGGATGACCCGGAGGAGGGCGCGCTGGTCCTCGGCAATCTCGGCGATGATGGAATCGATGGATACCTCCAGCCGGATAAGGCCCCGGAAGTAGACATCCTCCGCGCCCTGGCGGAACATCACCGGTTTATAGAGGATAAAGGTAGTGCCGGCCCCGGAAGTCACCCGGCTCTGCGCGGGGGCCGCAGGCGCCCCTCCGGAGACGCCGGTGAACTGCCTGGTCAGGGCGGATACCAGGCCCCCCGCAGCATCCCGGATGCCCTCAAGCAGCAGGATGAGGTCCCGGGAGTAGCCTGAAGCGTCGACCCCGATATCGCTAAGCCGGGCCGGGAAAGCGGGTTCGGAACGGATCTCGGCGGAGATGGCGTTGAGCCCTTCGGTGAGCTGGGTTTGCAGGCCCCGGGTGGTGTCCTGGATACGTCTGCCGGTGTCGCCGGCGCGCAGTTCCGGGGAGAGGGCCTCGTATTCCCGGTTGAGGCCGACAATGTTGGCGGTCAAGTCCCCCACGGCGGCCCGGGCTTCCCCGTCCAGTTCCTGGGCAAGAAGGCTCACCTGCAAATTGATGCTATCCTCCAGCCGGGAACGGCCGGGCTCAAAGACGGCGGTATCTATCTTGGTCATGATGTCCGGGTCGTTGGTGGCCCAGACATAGTTGCCAATGATGGTGGAATCAAAGCCGAAGCCGGTGATGGTGACGTACCGGGCTTCGGGGATGGCGGCGGTTTGCGCGGGGAGGAAGCCCAGTTCCAGGGTGTTTTGGGAGGGGAGATAGACACGGGCGCTGGAGGCGAATCCTTCCATCAGGACGGTGGAACGGTCCCAGAGGCCCTTGAGCAGGGTTTCTTCCTGGGTCCTGGTCATGATGAGGTACAGGGGGACCGAAACCATGACCACCACCGCCAGTACCAGGGCGATGGTAAAGGACGCCAGTTTGAGCCGCAGCCCCACGCCGCGCCGCCGCACCTTTGTCAAGCGCCGCTTCTTTTCCATAGGCATAAGTTCTCCTGTCATGAGGGCGAGGGTTTCAAGCCGTATCGCCGCGCTGTCCGCCGCCACCGAAGCAAGTCCCCGGATGGATGCCGCCATGCCCAGTCCGCAGAATACCACGATAGCGATGATGATGGCAAACACCATGTCAAACCGGTAGGGCTTTTCCCGGGATGCACTCCAGGACCCTTCCCAGTCTGAGGCCAGGCCTTTGCTAAAGTCCCCGAACTTGATGGTGCCCACCTTGTCCACCGAAATTGTCCGGTCGCTCCAGGCGAAGCCCCGCAGGGGGTGTTCCACCCCAAGCCGGTAGCGGCCCTCCCCGATATCCTCAATACTGAAGCCGGTGATTTCCCGGTCCGTGCTTACCGAATACTCCCCGTTTTTCAAAAAGTACTCCCGGTCATAGGGGGCCGCCCCATCCCGGTCCAGGAGGACCCGGACCACATCGCCGCCCTCCTTAAACCCCCGGCCAATCACGCGAATAGCAAGGGTGTTCTGCACATCCTGGATGGCGCGTACCGTGGTGACGTAGGTATGGGGGATGTACTTGTTCATGGGGAAGATGATGCCGGAACCGGGGCCGATATTGCCCGCCTCGTCAATGGGGAACACGGTGAAGCGCCATAGGCCGTCATCATGGTTGTCAAAGGAGGCGGCGCAGTCCTTCCCCATGATCCGGGGCGTGGGTTTGGGCACAGAATGGGAGGCAAAGGCGGCGTCTCCCCGCAGCGTATAGTCCGCAAGGCCAGCCGCAAAGGAGGCCTCATCCGCGCTGTCCCGGCGGATAACCAGACATTCCATGGCCCAGGTATAGCCCGCCACATCCGAGGCAGGGGGAGGGTTCCAGGTAAGGGTAAAGGTATTGGAGGGGAGGAAACCCCGGCTGTCCAGGGCCGGGGGAATGATGGCCGCCGCAGGAGGGGGCGTGGTATCCCGGATATACTCGACGAATGAAGGGGCGGACCAGTTCCCCGCAAAGTCCTGGGCTATGAGCGAAAAGTACCAGTTCCCATCCTCTAAGGCGATCTCGTCCCGGGTGGTGGTCCCGGCGCCAACGAGGATTCTTTTTGGGGGAACCTCGTTGGGATACCTGCCCCAATGGTAGGAAAAGCCCGCGATACCCGAAGAGTCGTAGGGGACATTCCAGGTAAAGCGGACCCGCTCCGACCTGCTTCTCCGCGAAGGGACGCCTGACCCCAGGCGAAGGTTAGGAACACCCACCGAGGCGTCCGGGACCAGGGAGTAGAGCCGGTCCTCCCCCCTGTCACGGGCCTGCCAGAACACCAGGAGGTCATCACCGGAAACCACCGGGCGGGCAAAGGAGACGGAGGCGGCGGTGCGGGAAAGGTCGAAGTTCTCCCAGCTTACCCCCCCCCCTCTTTGGGCCAGGAACACCTGGTTACCGCCCTCGCGGTTATCAAACCAGACCACGGTGCTTTCCCCCTGGTACGGCACGGCCATGGGGTTATTGCAGTAAGCGCTTTCATTGTTTATCTGTTCAACCGTTCCGGCAATCTCCCCCCCTGCGTCAAGGTAGACGCCGTATATGTTCGGGTTGGTCACCGCATAACGCCGTTCCCACACCAGGAACAGCCGCCCATCCTGGACCGACAGGTGGGAACGCTGGTTGTCAAACTGCTCCGGCCCGGCGTCGGTATTCCGGTAGGGGTCGGGGAAGCCGGTGATCCGCCGGGAGGGTGTCCAGGTCCGGCCGCCATCACCGCTGCGTTTCAGGTAGAGCTGGAATGCGGGGGTCGTCCCCGCGCCGCCCTCCACATAGGACTGGAAGACCACGTACTCATTTCCGCCCATATTGGCATGGGTGGGAAGGAAGCTGAGTTGGAGATCCGGCTCGTCCACAAAGGGCGTGAAGGCAGACCAGAACTCGCCATCATCGGAACGGGAGACAAAAAGTGAAAGGGATTCCCCGGCGCCCCGGGTGACAAAGAGCAGGTAGCCCCCGCCGGACACCGGATAGATACGGGGGGCCACGGAACCTTCCGCGCCGTTGTTGAGCCGGGTCCGCTTCCAGCTTTCCCCCCGATCCCCGGAGATGAGGATCTCCGTCTCCGAAGCGGAGGCCGCCACCGCAAGGATGATACGGCCCCGGCTGTCCACCGCCGCGCTGAGTATGGCCGGTTCCTCGCCGGAATAGATGTAGGGGCCTCCCACCGTACGGGGTTTGCCCCAACTCTGACCGGGAACCTTGACCGCCAGGGAGATGGTAATTGCGGTCTCGGAGGGTGACGCGCTCCGGTGTTCCTGCCATGCCAGGACAGCGAGGCGGTCATTAAAGGCCGATACGGGGAAGTCGGCGCTCTGGGAGGTAAAGAGCGCGGGGTCCTCCCAGTAGAAGTCGGAAAGGGCCGAAAGCTGCTTAAGGCCTAAGCAAAGGAGGAGCAGGATGAAGACCACCGGTGGAAGGATGCGCCTGGGTATCATAGGTAAGACTGTATCCTCCGCTGGAGGTCTGTAAGACGGGTGGTACGGTTCCGGGGGTCCGCCATGAGTTGCTGCACAATATCCCTGGCTACCAGGATGTTGCCCTGCTGGAGTTCCCGCACCGCCCGCTGATACTCCCGTTCGGCGGCATTGCTTAACACCAGGGGAGCCCCCCCTCCCCCGCCGCCATCGCCGGTGGCTGCCCGGGAAGTCTGGAGCCGGTCTTTCAGGATCGTAGCCTGGCGATTGGTTGGGTCCAGGACCAGGGCCTGGTTGAGCTGCGCCAGGGCAGCGGGAAACCGGACCCGTTCATTCCGTTCAATGATACCCAGGGCGGCGGCGGTGAGTTCGGTGGACCGGTCCCGGGCCCGGGTATCCGGCGGGGGGGGGCGGTAGCCCAGGTCGATTTCCGCCTGGACCACCATACCCCGGATGCCCGGATACCCGGGGTTGATGTCCGCCAGGTTCTGGAGCGCCGCGAAGGACGGCAGGTCCTTCCGCTTCGTTCCCGCCACCGCTTCATCGAGCCGCCGCCGGAAGTCCGCGTTGAAGGCTTCGGGGTTAGTAACCTGGTCTATCCGCAGTTCCAGGAGGTTAGCCTCCTGATTGACGGGAAACACGAGCTTGACCTCCTGGGTTTTCCGCCGGGCCTCGTCAAACTTGGCAATTCCCTCCGCCCGCTTTTTCCCCTGTACCAGGGCGGCGCCGTCGTTATAGAGCTTCTTTGCCTCGCTAAGAAGCTGGCTCATTTCGGCATAGAGGGGGGCGGTTACGGGAATAACCCGTCCCGCCCGCAGGGCCAGGGCGCGCCGGACCAGGTCAAGCCAGTAAATCAACTCCGGGTCATCCTCCACGTTCGTCCGCCGCCACAGGCTCAGCGCCCGGAGCAGAAGCTGCTCGGCCTCCTCGAAGCTGCCTGCTTCATAAGCCGCCTGAGCCCGGGTTACCAGGGGGCGCACCTCCTGGATGACCTTCTGGTTTTCCAGCCGGTTTATTTCCGCGCCCAGGGCAACCAGGTCCACATCCCGGGCCTGCCGGGTCGCGGGGGTTTCCTGGATGACCAGGGCTGCGTCGTACCGTTCCCCGGCCCGCAACACCCGGTCCCGGGCCCGGTCATAGTTGCCCTGGGAAAGGGCGGAGCGGGCTTCCTGCAGGAACCGGTCCCCCTCCTGCCTGAGGGCCTCCGCCTGGGCTATCAGAGCCGGGGTAAGGGCCTGTCGTGCCCGGATTGCCTCCTGGAGTTCCGTAAGCTCCTGGGCAAGGACTTTGGCGCGGTTTTCCTCAAGCTCCCGGGTAAGGGCCTTGGCGCGGCTTTCCTCAAGTTCACGGGCAAGGACTTGGGCGCGGCGCTGCTCATCCGCCATGGCTTTGGTCCGGGCCAGTTCCTCCTGGGCCTGGGCTTCAACCCGGAGTTTCTCAAGCTCCTGGGCTTGGGCTTTTGCCTGAGCCGAAGCCTGGAGTTCCGCAAGCTGCTCTGCCAGGGAACGGGCATGGCGTTCCTCCTCCGCAAGGGCTTTTGTCCGGGCCAGATGCTCCTGAGCCTGGGCCTCGGCGCGGAGTTGGGCAAGCTCCTCGGCCTGGGCTTTTGCCTGGAGGGACTCAAGTTCCAGGGACAGAGCCCGGGCACGGCGTTCCTCCTCCGCCATTTCTTTGTTCCGGGCCAGATTCTCCTGGGCTTGGGCTTCAACCCGGAGCCGCTCAAGCTCATCCGCAAGGGCTTTGGCACGCATTTCCTCAAGCTCCCGGGCCAGGGCTTGGGCACGGCGTTCCTCCTCCGCCAAGGCCTGGGAACGGGCCAGTTCCTCCTGGGCCGCCGTTTCGGCGCGGAGCCGCTCAATTTCCGCAGCAAGGGCGGCGGCCCGGCGCTGTTCCTCCTCCATAGCCTTGGCGCGGGCCAGTTCCTCCTGGGCTTCTGCTTCGAGACGGAGCCGCTCAAGCTCCCGGGCCAAGGCGGCGGCCCGGCGATCCTCAAGTTCCCGTATCTGATTCCGGACGCTTGTTTCCTGGGCAATAGTGTTTCGTTGGAGCGCCTCAAGCTCCTGCATGAGAGCCCGGGCGTCACGGGACAGGCCGGCTATCCGGGGCTCGGCGGCCATGCGGGGGGGCTCCCCATTATACCGGGCCAGCAGCGCCTGCCCCGCCGCGAAGACCGAAGAGAGCCCCTGCTCAATCTTGACAAAGCGGTTTAACACATCGGTATTCCGGGCAATATCCTCATCCTTGGGAACGGTCTCTGCGGGGACGACGCTTCGTGTATAGAGCCGGTTCGTTTCGGCAAGCCGGGTTTGCCATTCGGTGACCTGCCTCCCGAAGTCCCGATTCGCCAGCGTATACCCCCGCACCACCGACGCGGTTTCCAGGGAAAAGATATCCATGCTGTTAAAACGGGAAAGGGCCTGCTCCATGGGGGGATAGAGCAAGGGCTCAGAGAGCCCCGACTGCCCGGAAAGGGCGGACCGGTATCTTCGCAGGGTTTCGGCATTCGCCCGAAGCCCTTCCTGCACCGGCTCCACGGTGCGGGCCAGTTCCCGGCACAATCTTTGCAGTTCCGCTTCCCGGGTCATGGTATCATTGCCGCTCGCGGACCCAAGGCCCGATGCGGCGGTATTCATCGAAACTATCCGGCTGTATTGCTCCAGCAGGGGGGCGGCATCCCGGAGGCTTTCGGAGGCGAGAAGGAAGGACGCGTACCGCAAATAGGCCTCCGCCTTGGAAGCGAGCACTGTGTCGTCAAAGTACTGATAGGTTTGAACATCCTGGCCCTGATAAAAGCGGCGCCAGTCCTCCAGACACCCCATACCCAGGGCGCTGTAAGCGATAACCGATTCAAACTGCGCAGAGGAGGAGGCGTTTTGGTAGGCCTGCTCCGTATTAGCCGCAAGGAGGGCGTCAAGGGGGGAGAGAAGCGCAGTCCAGAGCCGGGCAGTGGCGCCCAACATACCCTCCCCGTCGCGTGGGCCATGGATCAGCCGAGAGGCAAAGACCAGGAAGCTGCGATCCCCCACCGAGGTATCCCGCTGCCGGATACGGGCCATGTTCGCATCGAAAGTATTCCCCGTCTCGGCGATGGCCGTATTCAGGGTGATTACCTGTTGGATAAGCGGTGTAAGCCGGGCATAATACTCCCGGAGCCGGGCCAGGGTGGCCGCGTCCCCTGAAACGCCGATGCCATTAATGCCGGCGATGGCGCCCTTGAAACCGCTAAACAGCCGGGGAAAGGACCCCACCGCCTCCGCAAGGGCGGCAAGGGACTCACGAACCGGGGCATTGATGTCCCGCCCGTACCCGACATCAAAGAACTCATCCTGGTATATGTCCAGGCCGTCGAGATAGCAGCCCAGGGCGGCGGCATAATCCCCCCGGTCAAGCAGCCCCCGCCCCCGGGCCATAACGACATCCAATTGCCGCCGCTTAAAGGAGAACAGGGCCATGTCCCTAATCCGGGAAAGCACCTCAGCGTCCACCTCCAGAACCGGCGACAGCAGTTCAAGCCGCTCGATAAGGTCAAGCATCTTTGCCGAATCATCCGGCCACCAGGTCAATACATCCTGCATGTCCCGGGGCAGGGTATTATACCCATCCTGGCTTAGGACTATCGCCCACATCCGCTTCTCCTGCTCCGCGGCGGCGGCCCCGGCTTCTTCGGGGAATGTGGAAAGGATGCGGATAGCTTCGTCAAACTCCGGGTCCGTACGGGCGGTATCCCCCAGGACCACGCCGGGCCGCTGGGTACCGGCATCCCGCTGCCCTCCCCCGTACAGGGGCGGGGCCAAAGCAAAGAAAGCGGCCAGCAGCGCAAGGAATAGCCCCGGCGGAAAACGGCGTTTGAAAGGACTGAGGATCCACAGCATACTCTCTTTATTATAGTGATAGCATAGAATAAAGTACATATTGACACATCGCCGCCTTTTCCCCAAGATCACGGCATATGGTAAAAGCGTTGCCCCTGGACCGGTCTTTTCTGGAAAGTGTAACCACCGCTGAATTGTTGAAACTCGCGGACCGGGAGGGGATTGACCTGCCCCCCGGGCTGGACCGGGCCATCGTTATCGAGGAACTGCTGGAAGCCGGGGGCAAACAGGACCCGGGTCCTGATGGCCTGTTGGATATCCAGGCTCCCCCGCCCGCAACTGCCCCCCTGCCGAAGCATTACAATATTAGTTATATAGAAGTCTTAATCCGGGACCCGCTCTGGGCGTTCGCCTTCTGGGAGGTCAATGCCCACGATAAGGAAACCCTGGAACAGGCGCCGGACTTTAACGGGTACTGCCTCAGGGTGCTGTCGAAGGACAACCTTTCCTTTACCGTACAGGTGGGAACCGGCGATTCCGCCTGGTATCTGGGATTCCCCCCCGAGGGAGGGCGCTTTAGGGTGGAACTCTGCGCCATGCGGAAGGCCGCCCCTGCGGTCCTGGCGGTTTCCAAACCCTTCAATATGCCGACCCTGCCTGAGACAAACATCGCCGGAGAAGCCTCTCCCCTGCTCCGCCTTTCCGGGATTGATGATTTCAACATACTCCGTAATACGATGCGTTCATCCCGCCTTCCAAAGCGCTGCAGGAGCAGCGCCCCATGAACAACGGCGGGATCATTTCGGTGGTACTGGACCTGCATAAGCCCTTTGTGCGGAATTCAGAACCGCCGCCGCCTGAAACGCAGCCTGAGATCCGGGAGGAGCGATGGTTCTTTGAGGCCCTTTCCGAAACCTACCTGCCCCTGCTGGAGGTCTTTGACCGCCTGGACGCGGATCATATTCCCTTCAAGATAGCCCTTTCCCTGTCCCCTACCCTCTGCCATATGCTGCAGGATGAATACCTTCTGGAGCGATATCTCCGCTATGTAGACCGGCAGATTGATTTCGGCGTCCGGGAACTGGAGCGGACTGGCGGTTCCTTAGGTTCCCCGGATGGGGCAATGCATCAGTTGGCCCAGGCTTTTTATAACCAGACGGTGGACAAGCGGGTGCTTTTTACCGAACGGTACGGGCATAAGATTTTAAAAATATTTGATTACTACCAGCGGAAGGGCCGGGTGGAACTCTTAACCACCGCCGCCACCCATGCTTTTCTGCCCCTCTATGCGGGCTATCCCGAGGCCTGCCAGGCCCAGTTTGAAACCGCCATGGCTTCCCACCGCTCTTTGTTCGGCAAGAATCCCCACGGGTTCTGGCTGCCCGAGCTTGGCTGGTCACCGGAACTGGACCGGTACCTGCGGGCCTACAACTTCAGCTATACCATCGTGGATACCCACGGCCTTGCCTTGACGGACCTTCCGGCTTCCCGGGGGAGTTGGTACCCGGTCAAAACCCCCGCCGGCATATTTATCCTGGCCAGGGACTTTTATGCCTGCCGGGAACTGGAACGGACCGAAGGCCCGCCCGCCCCGCTTGCCTGCCATATGGATCCCCTGTACCGGGACTACCACCGGGATGCGGGGTATGAACTCCCTGCGGAGGCGGTACGGCCCTTCCTTGAATCCTCAGGCGCCCGGACACGGACCGGATACAAGTACTGGGCCTCCGGGGGGATGCTCTACAATCCCCAACAAGCCAGGGAACGGGCCCAGGCCGCCGCCGTATCCTTCCTGGACGCCCGCATTGACCGGCTTAGCGCCGCAGCCGCATACCTGGAAAACCCTATCAGTCTCTGCGCCTACAATGCGGACCTCTTCGGCCGGTTCTGGTACGAGGGGCCGGCGTTTCTCGAAGCCCTGTTCCGGGAAGGGGCGCGCCGCGGAGGGGGGTGTTTTATGAACCCCGCGGAATATCTCTACAAACAGGATGCGAAAGGCTTCCCCTTGGTCAGTCCGGAGTACTCATCCTGGGGGGTTAACGGTTACGGGGAAATGTGGCTGGACGCATCCAACGACTGGCTCTACCGCCATATCCTCCGTTCCCTGGACCGGATGGTAGAACTGGCGGAACGGTTCCCCAACGATACGGGGATCAAGGAACGGGCCCTGAACCAGGCAGCCCGGGAAATACTCCTTACCCAATGTTCCGACTGGCCCGAGATGCTGTACAAGCAGGAAAACGCCGCCTATGCCCGGAACCAGGTGGAGGCGGCGCTGCGGAATTTCACCACCATTTATGAAGCCCTGGGAAGCAGCTATATTAGTACCGAATGGCTTACGAACCTGGAACGGCGGCACAATTGCTTCCCCGCCATCAATTACCGGGTTTTCCGCCACAAACATTAAAGGAATACATATGGAAAAGAACTTCACCGTTTCTACCGGGCGTAAGACGATCAGCAGAATCACCCTCATCGCCCTATTCGCGGCCCTCACCGCGGCGGGGACCTTCATCGCCATCCCCCTGCCCTTTTCCCCGGTGCCGGTGGTACTGCAAAACCTCTTCGCCGTCCTTGCGGGACTCACCCTGGGCCCCCTGGGGGGAAGCCTTGCGGTGGGCCTGTACCTTTTGGCGGGAGCCCTGGGAGCGCCGGTATTTGCCGGGGCTTCCGGCGGTATCACCCGGTTCCTCGGCCCCACCGGGGGCTTCCTCGCGGGTTACCTGCTTGCGGCCCTCATTGCGGGGCTTATCGCCGGGCGTCCCCGAACCGGGAAGCGGACCCCTGCCTGGCGGATCATCCTGGCGGTAACCCTGGCCTTCCTTTCCGTCTATATTCCCGGCCTGCTCCGGCTTAAACAGCTTATGAACCTTGGCTGGGCCGAGGTTGCGGCGGCGGGCTTTCTCCCCTTCCTTATCGGGGATACCATCAAGGGGATAGTTGCGGTGAGCATCGCCCCCCGGCTGCGGCGGATTATCGCGGAACTGCTTTAAAGAAGAATATAATGAAGATAAAGAGAAGAATTTTCACCGCAAAGGCGACATCAGACCTTTGGTCTGCGGCGACGAAGGAAAGAAAGAACAAGAGAATCTGGTTAAAAAATACTGAACTGTGCCTACGAGGGACTATCCTCTACTTCCCCTTAGTCGCCTTCGGCGCCTTTGCGGTTCTCAATCTTAATTAGTCTACGTAAGGTACCTTTATGCCGATGCCGCTTTTTTCCGTTTCAAACCTGACAAAAACCTTTTCCATGGGGGACGAAACCACAATCCCGGCCCTCTCCGGGATAAACCTTGTAATCCACTCAGGTGAATGTCTCCTTATCTCCGGGGCCAACGGTTCGGGGAAAACCGTGCTGATGCTGATCCTGGCGGGCTTGATGGACGCCGATGGAGGGGAGGTGCTCTTTCGCGGGCAGCCCCTCAACACCGTTTTGCCGGAACTGCGGCGGCATCTTGGCCTGGTCTTTCAGGACGCGGACGCCCAGATAGTAGGGGAAACCGTGGCGGAGGATATCGCCTTTGGGCCAAAGAACCTGGGGTGGGCCAAGGCGGCGGTTACGGAGCGGGTACAGGAAGCCCTGACCGCCCTGGGCTTGGCGGATAAGCGGGACCGGCCGCCCCGGAACCTTTCGGGGGGGGAAAAGCGGCGGCTTGCGGTGGCGGGCATCCTGGCCATGGGCTGCGAGACCATCATCATGGACGAGCCCTTTGCCAACCTCGACTGGCCGGGGGTTGTCCAGGTGCTGGAAATAGTCCGGCAGCTTAAACAGGATGGCAAGACCGTGATCCTCCTGACCCATGAACTGGAAAAGGTCCTGGCCTTTGCGGACCGGCTGGTCATCCTTGACCGGGGGATTGTCCGGGAGGACGGAAAACCGGCGGAAGTGCTGGACCGGTTAAAGGACGAGTACGGGGTGCGTGACCCGCGGAAAAGCTACGGGGCCGTGGAGGACTGCACATGGCTGTAAGGCCCGGCAAACGGCAAGCCGGTAAGCGGCGGCACAAACCCCTACGGCGGCCCGTTCCCTACGCGTACCGCCCCGGCAAAAGCGTCCTCCACCGGCTTCCCGGGGGCGTCAAACTTCTGGCCCTGTTTCTCATATCCACCCTGGCCTTTATTTTCGGCCCCCCCGCCCTGGCTGCGGGAACCCTTCTGGTGATAGCGGGCTCCCTGGCTGCGAGGATAGACCCCCGGCAACTGCTCCGGGGCTCGAAACCCCTGCTGGTGATGGTACTTATGGTGGGGATTTGTCGGTCCGTCGGCATGGAGCCTGGGGGGGTTTTTCTTAATCGCGAAGGGCTGGCGGCAAGCATCCGTTTCGGCTGGGGCATTATCCAGGCATTCGGCGCGGCGTCCCTCTTTTTCTCGGTAACCACCATGACGGAAATCAAGGACTCCCTGGACCGGCTGCGGCTCAAGCGCCTCAGCCTGGGGATTTCCCTGATGCTGGGCTTCCTCCCCCGGTTTTTCGCGGTATGGGAAGGGGCGGAACTCGCCTACCGGGCACGGTGCGGGAAAAAGGGGCTTGCCCAATTACGCGCCCTCCTCCCCATGG
>BNUY01000009.1 GCA_025997715.1 Spirochaetia bacterium | reverse complement strand
CGAAAAGAGATGATATCAGCGTCCAGGGCATAGGTCATGAAAAGTCCGCATTCCGGAAGCTAATGCCCTCGGCAAGCGCCTTGTCAAATTCTTCGGTGAGTTCTTCACCTTCCACCGCTTGAATGGCGTCAAAACCTTCCGCAAAGATTTTTCTAAGCCCTTGGGCTTCTGAAACGGGGGACGTGAGAAAATCCAAAACGGTGACAATAACCGGCTGCCCATCGGGGATTGCAATATCGTTATCGCTATGGAAGGTTTTGTCCTTAAAATACCCTTTAACCGCTACCATTTTCTGATCCTTCTTTCTTAATTCTATCAGCTTTTCGGTGACCGCGCAAGCGGCGGGACTCCTTTTTACGAGGCGGATATTTTCTCCCGAACCAGTTCATCGATGATTTCTGTGGGGGTTTTGTGGGCCTTTTCGGCCATGGTACGGAGCCACGCGATGGACACCTGGTCCACCGGGACCGTGTGAATAATTTTTTTCATGCGTTTGTCGTGCAGGCAGCATAATCCCCCTTTATCTTACGGCGCCATTATATTATGATTTTATTGAGGAGTACCTATGAAAAAATACCGTTGTGACTCATGCGACTACATTTACGATCCCGCGAAGGGCGACCCCGATGGGGGCATCAAGCCGGGAACCGCCTTTGAGGACATCCCCGATGACTGGGTCTGCCCCCTCTGCGCCATGGGGAAGGATTCCTTCGCCGTGATCAAGTAGAGCCCGGAATGCTGTCCCTAGCGGCGTCCATCGCCATCGCGGCGCCGCCGGATAAGGCGATTTTGGATAAGGCCTTTGCGGGGGTGTGAAACCAGTAGGTTTCTTAGGCATCTAATCCCTTGCCCGAAAGATTGTCTTCAGGTCGATGCTTAACCCCGGCAGCACGGTAACGGGGACCACATCCGACGCATAGCGGGGGGGATCCGCTTCTTTCGGGTCGCTGATGCCGTAGACGGAGGTTACATACCGGCCGCGAACCTTCGGTTCGATGTCAAGGATGTTTACCTGCACAAACCGGTATTCCGGCTCAACTACCCAGTACTCCCGCACCCCGGCTTCAAGGTACCGGTTAAATTTGAGCGGTTGTTCCCTGGTGGTATTTGAAGGGGACAGAATCTCAATGACCAGGTCAGGCGCGCCGTTGCAACCCCGCTCATCGAGTGTGGAAGCGTCGCATACAACGATAAGATCAGGCTGCAACACCGTATCGTCGCGGCGATCCTCCGTTGGGAACAACCGTACCCCAAAGGGAGCCGCAAACACCTCACAACTCTTCCCTTCAAGGAAGGTATCAAACTTTATCAATAACTTCCTTGATATCCTCTGGTGTTCCAGGAGCGGTGGGCTCATCTCATAGACTTCCCCGTCAATGATCTCCGCCCGAAAGTCCTCGTCCCATTCAAGGAAGTCGGCATAAGTATAATGTTCTTTCTCTTGTAATAACGGCATATGTGCCTCCAATCCTGAGTATATCACAATGGGCGCAGGATAAACGCATAGGAAAAATAATGAAGATAAGGAGAAAAATTTTAACCGCAAAGGCGCCGAAGGCGACTAAGGAAAGAAAGAACAAGAGAATCCGGCTAAAAAAATACTGAATTGTGCCTACGAAGTCCACTCATTTCTGGGTCTAGGGAGTATCCTCTTCCTCCCCTTTGTTGCCTTCGGCGCCTTTGCGGTTTTTTTCTTCTCGTATGCGTTTATCCTGCAATGGGCGTTTGGGCAGTGGATATTCCCACGGGACTTATGGTAAAATGCGGGCATGAACGAACAAGCGCTTTTAGGGGATGAGGCGGCTGCCCTCGGAGCCATCCACGCGGGGCTCTCTGCAGCTTATGGGTATCCCGGCACCCCATCCACCGAAATAATGGAATACCTTATTGACAAGGCCGGAGAAGTGGCGCAGGAAGCGTTTCGCGCGGCCTGGTGTACCAATGAAAAGACCGCCCTGGAAGCGGCCCTGGGGGTTTCCTTCGCGGGGAAGCGAACCATGGTGACCATGAAACATGTGGGGCTGAACGTGGCGGCTGACCCCTTGATGAACGGCTCATTGTTGGGCATTAAGGGCGGCCTCGTAATCGCCGTGGCGGACGATCCGGGGATGCATAGCTCCCAGAACGAGCAGGACTCCCGGTTTTACGCCGGCTTCGCGTTTATTCCCTGCCTGGAGCCCCGGAACCAGCAGGAAGCCTATACCATGACCCGGGAGGCCTTTGACCTTTCCGAGCGCTTCCATGTCCCGGTGCTCCTGCGCATGTGTACCCGGCTTTCCCACGCCAGGGCGCAGATAAAAACCGCGCCGCCCAGGAATCAAAACCCCCTGTCCAAGATGGAGGACAAAACCCAGTGGATGCTCCTCCCGGCCTTTGCCAAGCGAAACTACGGTTCGCTCATCGAAAAACAAATTCGCCTCGGGGAATGGTCGGCGGCCCACCCCGCCAATAAGCTGGAACTGGAGGGCCGGGATACTTCTCTGGCGGTGATCACCTCCGGCCTGGGGGGGAACTACTACGAAGAAAACCTGGAGGACTTTGTCAAATCCCGTACCGGTAAGGAACCTACCGGTTCCAAGGTTCCTGCCCGGCTCCACATCGGGGCCTATCCCCTGCCGGAAGAATCAATACGCAAGCTTTGCGAAAAAGCTGAGCGGGTTATCGTCATTGAGGAAGGCCAGCCGGTGATTGAGGAACGGCTCCGGGGTATCCTGCCCCAGCGCATTATTATAGAAGGAAGATTGGGCGGGAATGCTTCAGTCAACCGGACCGGGGAACTGGACCCGGATGTGGTTCGCCGGGGTCTGGGCCTCCCGCCGCGGCCCAATGTTTTAAGCGCCGCCGGTGTCGGTGGCAATGGGTACATTGCCCTGCCGAAACTGCCGGGCCGCCCCCCCCAGCTCTGCCAGGGCTGCCCCCATGCGGACAGCTATGAGACCATCAAGAAGGTGGTCCAGGACTTAGACGGCGCCGAGGGGCATCCCAATACCTCTCTTAACGCCGACATCGGCTGTTACGCCTTGGGCGGGTTGCCCCCCTACTCCGTGCCGGAATCCATTGTCTGCATGGGGGCGTCGGTGGGCATGGCCCGGGGCGCGGCGGAAGCGGGGCTGAAATACGCCATCGGGATCATCGGGGACTCCACCTTCCTCCATTCGGGGATCACCGCCCTGATAGACGCCATCGTTGCGAACACCCCGATGACCCTGGTTATCCTCGATAACTCCATCGTGGCCATGACCGGCTGTCAGCAGACCATGCTGGGCTCGGACAAACTCCGGCCCCTCATCCTTGGCTTGGGGCTTAACCCTGAACACCTGCTGGAACTGGAAGCAAAGAAAACGCTTCTGGAAGAGAACGCCGGAAAGCTAAAGAAGGAAATCGAGTACCGGGGGCTTTCGGTGGTGATCTTCAAACGGGAATGTTTGGAAGCAGCCCGGAAACGGCAAAAAGCGTTCAAGGAGAACGGTGCGGGAGATTAAACCGCATGACAGACATTGAAATAAAGACCGGAATGACCGATGCGGAGTGTGCACGGCTGGACAAGCTGATCACCAACGGCAATTTCGAGGTGGGGCCGAACCTTTTAAAATTGGGCATAAAGCCCGGAGAGGTCCGAAACACGCTGCTGTTAAAAGGCGTGGATCGGGACGTTATAGACACACAAGAGCCAAACGGAAATAATTAACGAAATTATCCATGAGAAAATCGCCGTAGGCGTGTAAAGGCAGACGCAAAGGCGCCAATGCGTTCCCGAGAGCCTCAACATACGCTATGCGGCGCAAGGCTATTGTCATATTATGAATGATGGTATATAATGAAACCATGATGAAGAAAATATTGTTATTATTGTGTGTTATTCAGCTTTTTTCCGCTTGTGCCAAAAAAGCGCCCGCAGTCGCTATGCGTGCAGGATCCGCAAGTTATGATTCTTCCAATAATGTACCACAAGCTAAGGCATCATCACGATCCAAAGAAACCGAGGCTGAAACCTATAATTCAGATATTTCACGGAAATTTATCGTAACCGCATCCTTAACCCTGCACTTAACCGATTTAGAAAAAAGTGAAGCTCTATTAACTGAAATAATGGGTAAATATACTGCTTACACCACAGAAACATCAATTTATAATAACGTATTATATTATACGATAAAAGTCCCGGCTGATATTTACAAGGAATGTTTTGAAGAATTAAAAACAATTGGTAAAATAGAAAATTTCAACGAAAGCCGTGAAGATGTAACACTTAATTATTATGATCTTGAAGGCAGACTCAATACACAACGTGCATTAATGAAAAAATACCAGGAATATCTTGGGAAAGCAACAAACATAGAAGAAATAATGACTGTAGAAAGGCAAATTGCGGAACTGCAAAATGAAATAGAAAGAATGGGAAAGGATTTTACAAGATTGAATAATTCTATTGATTTCTCCACAATACGGCTTGTCCTGAATGGTCCGCGAAATAATACCGTTTATTATACGGAAAGTATTAGAGATAAAATCAAGAACCTTTTTAATGGTTTTGGCGCTTATGTTTCGACGACCATCACTATTTTAATTGGGTTAATACTATATGGAATACCAACTCTCATAATTTTATTATTATTGTATTTAATTCTATTGGGGAAAATTGGAATATTGAAAAAAGTTTGGCGTTTATTAAATGATAAAAAAGTTAAAAATAAATAAAAACAGGGCGAACATCCGTCAGGATAAACGCATAAGAGAAGAATTTACCGCAAAGAGGCGACGAAGGAAAGAAAGAATAAACACTTTTTTAGCCAGATTCTCTGAATTGTGCCTACGAAGTCCATTCATTCCTTCTTCCCCTTCGCGCGCCTTCGGCGCCTTTGCGGTTAAAATTCTTCTCTTTTCTTCATTATTTTTTCTATACGTTTATCCTGAACATCCGTGGCGTAAACTTGTATAAAAAAGCAAAAAAAGATACACTTACCGGCATGAAGAAAGACATCATCCTAGCAGGGGTCGGCGGGCAGGGAGTGCTCTCCATCGCCGCCATCATCGCCCATGCGGCAGTCGCGGCGGGGCTTTCGGTGCGCCAGTCCGAGGTGCACGGCATGGCCCAACGGGGGGGCGCGGTGCTGGCCCACTTGCGGCTTTCCGACACAACCATTGCCTCGGACCTGGTACCCCAGGGCGGGGCGGACCTGATTATTTCCATGGAACCCGTGGAAAGCCTCCGTTATACGGCATGGCTGGCGCCGGGGGGGGCATTGGTCACCGCAGCGGAACCCTTCGTCAACATCCCCGATTATCCGGATATCGCGGGTATCCTGAAGCTCGTTGCAGCCTTCCCGGTAAACCGAATTGTTCAAGCCGAAGGGCTTGCCAAAGAGGCGGGGCTGACAAGGGCGGTAAACATGGTCATGGTGGGGGCGGCATCCCCCTTCCTTCCCATCCCGGAACACACCCTGGAGGCTACCATTGCCGCAATGTTCGCCGCTAAGGACGTATCGGTGGCGGAGGCTAATAAACGGGCCTTTAACCTGGGGCGGAGCGCGGCATCATAATGACCTACCAATACTGGCATCAGGATATTGAAACCATGCCCCGCCCTGAACTGGAGGCCCTCCAGCTTACACGGTTGCGGGATATGATCGCCTACAGCCTGCGCACATCCTTTTACGCCCCCAGGTTGCACGCTGCAGGCATAAAAGGCCCTGAGGACCTCAAAACCTTGGATGATTTGAAACGCATCCCCTTTACCACTAAGGACGATCTCCGTGCGGGCTTCCCCTATGGTTTTCTCAGCATCCCTAAGGAGGAGGTGATCCGCCTCCATGCTTCAAGCGGTACCACGGGAATACCCACCACCATCTACTTTAACCGGGAGGATCTCCACCACTGGACAAGTTACGTGGCCCGGTGTATCTACGGGACCGGGTGCAACCACACCGACGTATTCCAGAACATGATCACCTACGGCCTCTTTACCGGGGGCCTGGGTTTCCACGCCGGGGGCGAGGAGGTGGGTATGCTGGTGATCCCCTCGGGGAGCGGAAACACCACCCGGCAATTCCGGCTTATGCAGGATTTCGGTACCACCGTGGTCCACGCCACTCCCAGCTTCCTCCTCCATGTGGAAAGCATCATGCGCGCCGAAGGGGTCAAGCGGGACAGCTTGAAACTCAAGCGGGCCTTTGCCGGGGCGGAACCCTATTCGGAGGATACCCGGCGGCGCATTGAGGGGCTCCTCCACATCGACGTGTACAATTCCTACGGCCTTTCGGAGATGAACGGGCCCGGGGTGGCCTTTGAATGTCAGTGCAAGGACGGCCTCCACCTCTGGGAGGACGGCTACATCGCGGAAATCATCAACCCCGATACCCTGGAACCGGTGCGGGACGGCGAAACCGGGGAACTGGTCCTGACCATCCTCTGCCGGGAGGCTACCCCGATACTGCGCTACCGCACCCGGGATCTCACGGGCTTCTACACCGAACCCTGCGCCTGCGGCAGAACCCACCGCCGCATCCGCCGTATCACCGGCCGCAGCGACGACATGCTGATTATCAACGGGGTGAACGTCTTCCCCAGCCAGGTCGAAGAGGTGATCATGGCCATGAAGGAGGTGGGGAATAACTACCTTATCGAGATTGAAAAGGACGGGGTGCTGGACAGGCTTACGGTAAAGACCGAAGTGGGACCTGCAACCTTCATGGACGATTCCCGGCTCCTGAATGCCTTAAAAGAACGTATCCGCAAAACCCTCCAGGCGTCGATCACCATCAACCCCCGGGTGGAACTTCACGAATCGGGGAGCCTGCCGGTGTCTGAGGGGAAAGCTAAGCGGGTTTACGATAAACGGCCAAAGGACGTATAAAAAACCCGGTACGAGGCTGCAACCTTCGTACCGGTTTTTCCAGGCTTAACGAATAGAAGCTATTGCAATCCCGCATAGGTTGATTCGAGATCCGAGAGGAATCTGCTTCGGGTAATGTAGCTTTTGAATTCCTTACTATCCAGTAGGCTGCGGATTATTTGCTTTGTATCCCCGGCGGCGGAATATTTGGGTTCAACCCCCTGGGGCCTTTGCAGTCCCGGTTCCCAAGTGGTATTGGCGTATAAAGCGACGATGTATCCGTTATTGGCATGAATAAGAAAACAGACGGGACCGTATTTTCTGAGGTCATTCACCGGATTCAGGAACCCGCTAATGTCGGTTTCGGAACCGCGCTGATCCCATACCTCAAGGTGATATATGAGGGATCCCGAGATAGGGGTTTCATCCCACCGTACCACAACACTAGAATCCTGGACTTGCGCGAATGCAATTCCGGATAACAAGGCCATCATCAAAACCAGCAACGAAAACTTTTTCATGTTATTCTCCTTTACTTTTGCTTTTAGCCCAACGGACTTTTATTTACGTCAAAGTATACCGTTTTTTTCGATCTCTGTAAAGCCCCTACCCCTCTATAAATTTTTCTGCGGCCCCGATATACTATCTGCATTAAAGGAAGATGCTATGATTTTTAACCCTGAATACGAATGTATGCAACGCGAGGCCCGGGAGGCGCTCCAGCTTGCCAACCTCAAGAACCTGGTGGAAAAGCTCTATGCCACGGTGCCCTTCTACCGCAAAAAGATGGACGCCCTGGGGGTGACCAGCCGGGACATCCACACCCTGGCTGACATCGAAAAGCTGCCCTTTACCACCAAAGACGACCTCCGGGAAAACTATCCCCGGGGCCTCCTCGCCTGCCCCAAGGACCGGATTGTGGAGGTCCACATGAGTTCCGGCACCACCGGGAAACCCGTGGTAGACGAGTACACCCAGAAGGACATCGACATCTGGCGGGAAGCCATGGCCCGGACCCTGGCCGGCGGGGGCTGTACCAAGGAGGACATCGTCCAGAACTGTTACGGCTACGGCCTTTTTACCGGCGGCCCCGGCGCGCACTACGGGGCCATGACCATCGGCGCGGAGGTCCTCCCCATGTCCAGCGGGAACACCGACCGGCAGCTCATGGTGATGCAGGATTTCGGCTCCACCATGCTCACCTGCACCCCCTCCTACGCCCTCTACATGACCGAGGAAGCGGAGGCGGCGGGGATAGACCTGAAAAAACTGCCCCTCAGCAAGGGCTGTTTCGGCGCAGAGCCCTGGAGCGAAAACATGCGGAAGGAAATCGAGAGCCGCTACGGGATGAAGGCCTACGACATCTACGGCCTCACGGAAATCATCGGGCCGGGGGTGGCCTTTGAGTGCGAGGCCCAGGACGGGCTCCACATCAACGAGGACCTCTTCTACCCGGAGATCATCGACCCGGAGACCGGGAAACACGTAAAGCGGGGCGAAAAGGGAGAACTGGTCTTTACCACCCTCACCAAGGAAGGGACCCCGCTCATCCGTTACCGGACCCGTGACATCACCTACTTCATGGACGAGCCCTGCTCCTGCGGCAGAACCACGGTGAAGATGCACCGCCTCTTTGGCCGCACCGACGACATGCTGATCCTCCGGGGGGTGAACGTTTTCCCCAGCCAAATCGAGCATGCCCTCTTCGGCATCGAAGGTACTGAACCCCAGTATATGATTGTGGTCAACCGGGGAGCCTCCCACTTGGACGAGGTGGAACTGCAAGTTGAGGTGAAGCAGGCATTCTTCAGCGATGAAACCAAGGGGCTGGAGGCGCTGCGGAGCAAGATACAGGATGTGATGAAGTCCAAGCTCCAAATCGGGGTGAAGGTCAAGCTGGTGGAACCGAAGACCATCGAACGATCCATCGGCAAGGCCAAGCGGGTCATCGATAACCGTAACATATAGAAGGAAAAGGAGCACATATCATGCAGATTAAACAAATATCGGTTTTCCTGGAAAACAGTGCCGGCCGTCTGGGGGAAGTGACCAAGGTTTTGGCCAATGCCGCCATCAATATCCGGGCCATAAGTATCGCGGATACGGCGGACTTCGGCATATTGCGGCTTATTGTGGATAAGAGCGACGCGGCCATCCTTGCCCTGAGCGAGGCGGGCTTTACCACCCGGCTCACCGATGTGGTGGCCGTTGAAATTGGGGACACCCCCGGCGGCCTTGCCAGGGTGATGGAACTTTTCCAAAGCGCCAAGGTAAACATCGAATACCTCTACGCCTCCCTGGAGGGTCAGGTGGGAAAAGCGGTGGTTATCTTCAAGCTGGAAGACTTCGAGCGGGGCTTAAAACTCGTAAAGGACAACGGCCTTTCCGTGGTTGATAAATTCTAAGTGTTACCCTTAGAATGGTCACGAATGAAAAATAAAAACCGCAAAGGGGAAGAGAAGACCCCTTCGGGACCTGGCTATCCCTCGTCTTCATCTTCCTTTGTCGCCGCAGACCAAAGGTCTGACGGCGCCTTTGCGGTTAAAAATCTTAAAATATTTTTCGGAGGGGATATATGAAAATACTGATGACCGCCAGTGAGGCGGTTCCTTATGCAAAGACCGGCGGCCTTGCCGATATGGTATCCGCCCTGTCCCTTGCCCTGGCAAAGCTGGGCCATGAAGTGCGTATTGTTGTGCCCCGGTACTACGGGGTTGACCGGGGGAAGCTTACCCAGCTTGCGGGGGCCATGGGGGTTCACGTGGGGGGCGGCGAGGAATGGTGCGCCGTCTACACCACGGATCTGCCCGGTTCGCCGACGAAGAACCCCGTTACGGTGTATTTTATCGACCATGAGCAGTTCTTTGGACGGGACGGTATCTACGGGACCCCCTCGGAACCGGACTTCCTGGACAATCCCCGGCGATTTGCGTTCTTTTGCCGGGCCTGCTTCCAGCTTTGCCGGAAAATTGCCTGGTTCCCCGAGGTGCTCCACGCCCATGACTGGCCCACCGCCCTGGTTCCGGTGTTCCTCAAGTTCGGGGAACGCCAAGCGGAGTTCGCCAACACCGTGTCGGTCCTCACCATCCACAACCTGGGCTACCAGGGCATCTACGGCAAGGACAATTTCGGGTATACCGGCCTGGGTTGGAACGACTTCTACGCCGCCGGGTTCGAGGACTGGAACATGATGAACCTCCTCAAGGCAGGGCTCTATTCGGCGGACAAGCTCAACACGGTGTCCCCCAACTATGCCGAGGAAACCAAGACCCACGCCCAGGGTTTCCGTTTAGACGGGGTCCTCCGCTACCGTTCCGCCGACTATAGCGGAATCCTCAACGGCATCGACGCCGCTTTGTGGAGCCCCAAGACCGATCCCTACATCCCCCAAACGTTCAGCGTCCAGGATATGAGCGGGAAAGCGCTGGCTAAGGAGGCGCTTCAAAAGGAGTTCGGCCTGCCGGGAAATCCCAATGTGCCGGTACTGGGCATGGTTACCCGGCTGGCCGGGCAGAAAGGGGTGGGCGCCCTTTTCGGCCCCGCCTATGGTTCCGCCTGGTCCATCTGCCGGGACATGGACCTGCAATTTGTCCTTATCGGTACCGGGGAAGCCTGGTGCGAAAACGAACTTCACAGTCTTTCGGGCCGGCTGTCCAACTTCAAAGCGAAGGTCGGGTACAGCGAAAACCTGAGCCACCTTATCGAAGCGGGGGCGGACTTCTTTCTCATGCCCAGCCAGTACGAACCCTGCGGCCTCAACCAGATGTACTCCCTGGGCTACGGCACCCTCCCCATCGTGCGGAACACCGGCGGCCTGGCGGACACGGTGAGCAACTACGAGGAAAAAACCGGGAATGGCACGGGCTTTATGTTCAACGACCTGACCCCCTCCGCCATCTACAACACCGTAGGCTGGGCGGTCAATGCCTACTATAATCGGCGGGACCACATTGAGGCCATGCGGCTGCGGGGGATGAAGCAGGATTTCTCCTGGGAGAAGTCGGCGAAGAAGTACGTGGCAATGTACGAGAGTATCCAATGACAAACCTTCTTATCAAAGAAATTTTAGCCCTGCCCCCGGAATCCCAGGACGTGACGGTACGGGGCTGGGTACGGACAAAGCGGGAAACAAAAAACCTGGTCTTTATCGAAGTAAACGACGGCTCCGGCTTTAACGGCATCCAGTGTACCTTTGATCGCGGCAATAGCCTGGGGGACGCCCTTAGCGCAGCCCTGGGAGCGGTAAACACCGGATGTTCCCTGGAGGTACGGGGGAAGCTGGTCCCCTCCCCTGCCTCGGGGCAGGCGGTGGAAGTGGCCGCCGTGGATATGACCATCATCGGGGATGCGCCGGCGGAAGCTGCCGGGGACATACCCGCATACCCGCTCCAGAAGAAACGGCACTCCCTGGAGTTTCTCCGGGAAATAGCCCACCTCCGGGCGCGGACGAATACCTTTGGCGCGGCGGCCCGGGTGCGGAGCCGCCTGGGCTTTGCGGTGCACCAATTTTTCCAGGAACGGGGCTTCCAGTACCTCAACACCCCCCTTATCACCGCCAGCGATGCCGAGGGCGCGGGGGCTATGTTCCAGGTCACCACCCTGGACCTGGATGCCCTGGCAAAATCCGGTAAAGTCCCGGACTATTCCCGGGACTTCTTCGGGAAGCGGGCCTTCCTCACCGTTTCGGGACAGCTTGAGGCGGAAACCTACGCCACCGCCCTTACCCGGGTCTACACCTTCGGCCCCACCTTCCGGGCGGAAAACTCGAACACCACCCGGCACCTGGCGGAGTTCTGGATGATAGAACCCGAAGCCGCCTTTGCCCGCCTGGAAGACAACATGGCCCTGGCGGAGGATTTCCTTAAATACCTCTTTACCACCGCCCTAAGGGACTGCGCGGCGGACCTCGCGTTCTTTGACGCCCATGTTGAAAAGGGCATCATCGACACCCTCAAATCGGTGATTGATTCCAAGTTCGTCCACATGACCTACACCGATGCGGTGACGGAACTGGAAAAAGCCACAGGCTTTGAATTCAAGCCCTACTGGGGCTGCGATTTACAAAGCGAGCACGAACGGTTCCTCACCGAAAAGCTTATTAAAGGCCCGGTGATCCTTACGGACTATCCAAAAGAGATAAAAGCCTTCTACATGAAGATGAACGATGATGATAAAACGGTGCGGGCCATGGACGTGCTGGTCCCGCGCTTGGGGGAGATCATCGGCGGGTCGGAACGGGAGGAGAATCTACAGCGGCTGGAACGGCGGCTGGGGGAACTGGGGCTGGACGCCGCAAACTACGGCTGGTACCTGGACCTTCGCCGCTACGGCACAGTTCCCCATTCAGGTTTCGGCATGGGCTTTGAGCGGCTCATCCAATACGTCACCGGCATGGCCAATATCCGGGACGTGATCCCCTACCCCCGGGCCGTGGGCCAGGCGGAATTCTAGGCGGATGATACCATTGACAATGTTAATGAAGAAGATAAACCACGGACAACACGGACAGCACGGACAAAAGAAAAAGACAGGCAAAAAACCAGTCTGTGTGGTCGGTGGTTATTTATTCTTTCGCCGGTATACACAATTTAGTTCGTGTCTACCCGCAGTATTGTTGCTTTTATGCCTCGCCATCTCTCCCCTTTCCGCTCAGGAACCTGCGGCAAACTCGCCGGCAGAAGATGTGCCGGACATCAGCTCCCAAGCGGCGGTGCTCATGGATGCCGCCACGGGAACGGTGCTGTACGCGAAAAACGGCGATACCCTCATTCCCCCTGCCTCGCTGACAAAACTGATGACCATCCATCTGGTCATGCAGGAGATTGATGCGGGCCGGGCTTCCCTGGACGAAATCGTGGATCTCCCTCCCGAAAGCTGGGCGGAGAATCAGCCCCCCCGGTCAAGCCTGATGCACTTAGCGGAGGGGCAGGTAGTCAGCCTCCGGGAACTGATTCTGGGGCTGGCCATACCCTCGGGAAACGATGCCGCCGTAGCGATAGCTCTGCGGTTCAGCCCCAGGGTGCAGGATTTTGTGGACCGCATGAACGCCGAAGCCCAGCAGTTGGGTTTGAAGGAAACCCGGTTTACGGAGCCCGCGGGGATTGACGAAAACAATACGACCACCGCCCTGGAATTCGCCGCTTTCTGCCGGGAATATATCACCCGCCACCCGGACAATCTCCGGGAGTTTCATTCGGCCATGGAATTGATCTATCCCCGCCCGGACAATGTTGCGCCGGAACTCCGGAGCACGGTACGTTTCTGGCGGCAGCGCAACCATAATTCCCTGCTCACCAGTTTTGAAGGGGTGGACGGCCTGAAAACCGGGTACATTGACGAGGCGGGTTACAATATCGCCCTTACCGCCGTCCGGCAGGAAACCCGGCTTATCGCGGTGATCCTGGGGGCGCCCGCTTCCTGGGGGGGTGACCGTATCCGGGACGCCGACGGGAGCAATCTCCTTAGTTGGGGTTTCAAGCACTTTAAGACCCTGCGTCCGCCGGAACCGGAAATACCCCCGGCCCGGCTGTGGAAGGGAAAGCGCCCCTCGGTGCAGGCCATTCCCGCGGAGCCCATCCCCTTCACCACCTTTATTGACCGGGGTGAAAATCTTAGTTGGGAAGCCGTGCTGGAAGAGCCCCTCATCGCTCCCCTTCCTGCAGGGGTTTCGGTGGGTACGCTTATTTTGAATGACGATAGGGGCGAACTCCGCCGCATCCCCCTGATCACTGCCGAAGAAGCGGCGCAGGGAAATATTTTCAAGCGGGGCTGGGATGCCCTGGGCTTGTTTTTCCGGAAGATCTTTGCAAAGCCAATCTGAATAATGGTATACTCCCGGCATGGAAAGCGACCGTATTAGTATCATCCTGGCCTTACTGGCCCTGCTCCTCTGTTCGGCTTTCTTTTCCGCTGCGGAGACCGCCTTTTCATCCCTAAACCGCATAAAACTGAAAAATTTGGCCAACAATGGGAACAAGCGGGCCGCCCTGGCCCTGAAATTAGCGGAAAATTACGACAAACTCCTCTCCACGGTCCTGATCGGGAACAATATCGTCAACATTACCGCCTCCGCCCTGGGCACGGTCCTCTTTGTGGGGCTCCTGGGCAATGCAGGGGTGTCCGTAGCCACCCTGGTTATCACCGTCCTGGTGCTCCTCTTCGGCGAAATCTCCCCCAAAACCATGGCAAAGGAAGCCCCCGAGGGTTTCGCCATGTTCTCCGCCCCCATTTTGCGGGTTCTTATCTGGCTATGTTTACCCCTGAACCGGCTGTTCACCCTCTGGAAGGGCTGTATCGTCAAACTCTTTCGGGTAAAGGGGGATCGTTCGGTCACCGAGGCGGAACTCCTGACCTTTGTGGAGGAGGTACGCCAGGAAGGGGGCATCAATGCCCGGGAAGAGGACATGATCCGCCGTACCATCGAATTTGACGACCTCACCGCCGCGGAAATCGTCACTCCCCGGGTAGATGTGGCTGCCGTTGACATCACCGAAACCCCGGAGCAGATTGAGCGGAAGTTTTACGAGACCGGTTTTTCCCGCCTGCCGGTCTTTCGGGAGACCATCGACCATATCGCCGGAGTCCTTTTGCAAAAAGACTTTCATTATAATGTCCTCAAGCAGGGAAAACCTCTGGAGGAGGTGCTTAAACCCATCGTTTTCGTGACCAAGTCCATCAAAATCTCCCGGCTTCTCAACAAACTCCAGGAAAAAAAGTCTCATATGGCGGTTTTGGTGGACGAATACGGCGGCACCGTGGGAATTGTGACCATCGAGGACATTCTGGAGGAGTTGGTAGGGGAAATCTGGGATGAGCACGACCATGTGGTGGAGGCAATCACCCCCCTGGAGCCCGGGGTCTACCGGGTGCTGGGCAATACCGCCCTGCAGGATGTGCTGGACCTCTACGGCATCGAAAACGACGACAAAACCAACGCCACCACCGTGGGCAGTTGGGCCATCGAAACCCTGGGAGGGGTCCCCCGGGAAGGGGATATTTTCAGCTTCAGGACCCTCAAGATCCGGGTTACCAGGGCGCTGCGGCATAGGGTGCTGGAATTGGTGATTTCGGATCAATAAATCTGTAATGGAATGATGATCCAAAATATCAAGATCACCCAAGTTAATATCCGAAATCTTAACCCCAGTGCTTCAAAAGGCCGTACTGGGACCCTTCCAGCTTCCACCAGGACGGGGTAAGCATACCCCTCCGGTCCCCAAAATCACCCGGGGATGTCCAGGACCCGATTTCTATCGTATTAATCCACATGGTTATATCAGAAAGCCAGTTTTTATTGGTTCCCGGAGTCTCCGAGGACAATTCAACCGAAACTTCCAGTTTTTGAAGACTTCTCCCCTCGTTTTTTATCCACAGTTCACTTCGTGTCTACCTACTAGTGGTATTGCATAAGCCGGAGGATCAGGCCTTTGCCAATCGGTATAATAGAAGCCGCAGGTTCCCGTTAAATTCTTCTTATTAACACCCTATCAGCAGCGCATACGCCTCATCGGGTGTTTTGACATTGAGCAGATCCTTCCTGAGGGCGCTGTTCTTAAGCCGGGCGCTGAAAAACGATATGGTTTGCAGGTAGTAGGCGTGTTGATTGTGGGCGGCGGCAACCATGAACACCAGCCGCACCGGTTCGTCGTCCAGGGCTTGGAAGTCCATGATGTCGGTTTGGCTTACCCCCAGGGAGACCACCAGGTCCGTCACCGAGGCGAGGCGGACATGGGGGATGGCGATGCCCCGGCCCATGGCGGTGGTCATCAGTTCTTCCCGCTTGAGGATTTCCGTTACCAGTTCCTGGCGGTTCTTTACCTGGGGGGCGGCGGCCAGGTTATTCGCCAGGGCCGTAAGCACATCCCGCTTGGTGGAATAATTGAGGATGAGGATGCGATCCGGGGAAATAATGGTTTCCACCGCGATGGCATCGGCGGGGGAGGTCATGGCAGGGATGGAAAGGCGGTCATTTACCCATTTTTCAATTGCCGACTTCTTAAAACGCCAGACGGTCCCGATTTTGCCCGAGGGAATCTCCCCTTTTTGAGCCCAATCGTACACGGTGCGCTCGGAAACCCGCAGATACTTTGCCACCTCGTCTATGGTAAGTATGTCATTGTCAATCATTGCCGCCATTCTCCACTAACTGTCAGAATATGTCAAGGTTCTGCTGCCGGTACAGGGCTAACCGAATAGATAAAGAAGGAAGAAAGGAGTAAACACGGAGAACACGGAGGTCACAGAGGGAAGAAAGAATGAGGAAAATAGAGACTTACTCCCTCATCCTTCCCTCTGTGACCTCTGTGTTCCTCCCTCTGTACTCTCTGTGTTTAAATTCTTTTTCATCTCATGCAAGCATGCGCCGGCCCTCGCGGTCTTGTAAGAAAAGTTGTTTTTCCCTATACTTGGATGATTGTCCTATGAAAGGAGCTAAAATGGGCGTGTTACTACGGGTTGGCATTTTCCTGGTTCTAGCCCTTCCCGTATGGGGGCATGGTAAGCAGGATAGCAAAAACGGCAACTGGGAGCCCGTGGATGGGCGGGAGCTCTGGCAGAAGGAATACGATATTTCCGGCCTCAAGAAGGGGAAATACAATTTTACGGTCCGTGCCCGGGACGCTGCGGGAAACGAAACCCTGGAGGGCCCCTATACGTTCACCGTGGATCCCCAGGCGGGGGCCCCGGTCATCCAGCCCGTATTTCCCGGGGTACATGCGGTAATATACCAGGATATAGATTTTCTGGGGACCGCCGGCGGATATTTTGAAGTAGACCTGGTTACGGTCCGCTTGGACGAACTGCCGCCGGTTCCGGCGGATGGCGCCGGGTACTGGAAATACCGCGTCAACACCTCCGCCGGTCCTGATAGTATTTCCGAGGGAAGGCATACCCTGTACGTCAAAGCCCGGGATATCAAGGGGCTCGAAGGGCCGGAACTCGAAATACCCTTTATTTTTGACAAAACCCCGCCGGAGGTGGAATTCCTCGCCATGGAAGCCGGCCAGATTATATCGGGGAATCAAACCCTCCGGGGATTTGCATCGGATCTGAACGGTATTGCCCGGGCGGAGTTCAGCAGTGACGGGGGCCTTACTTTTTCGGATATAAAGTTCATCAAGAACAAGCGGGACCCCAAAAATGTCACCTTTTCGGTCCCCTTCAATACCGCCAAAATGAGGGACGGCGAGGTCTTCTGCCAATTGCGGGCCACGGATTCCTCGGGCCTGGTCACTACCAGGCCCTATCTGTTCAATGTGGACAATGAAAAGCCTATTATCCGGATACTGAGCCCCGCCGAGGGCGAGAATTGCCTGGGGACAACCCGGGTTACCGGAATGGTTTACGATGTGGTGGGGCTCTCCCAATTCTACTATGAGTGGGAGGAGAAAACCGACAATAAATGGGAGAAGAAAACCCACGATATCCCCATACGGCCGGGGGACCCCTACTGGGCTATTGACCTGTTTATCTCTTACCAGCGGCCCAAGCCCACCCTCCGGATAATCGCGGTGGATAAGAACAATCACACCACCGTGGTGACCAGGCTTTTTACGGATTCCCGCAAGGGGGCGGAAAGAACTCCGGCGGTACAGATAGATTATCCGGCACGGACCGACAGCCTCGGCCCGGACCAGTCCATCTTCGGACAAATTGCCCCGGGCTTTACCCCCGCTTCGATCATCATGGAAGAACGGATTGAGGAACTGCCCGCCCAACCGGGCTTCCGGATTTCCCCGGATATGATTCCCCCGGGAAGGAGCGCCATCCGTCTCTGGGCAAAGGCCGAGGACGGTACCGTCGGCGCCCCCTATACCCTGCAGGTCAATAAAAACAACCGCCAGGAGGTCTCAACGATATACTCCCGGCCTTCTCCCCTGGTAATAACCAGCCATAAGGCCAACGACTTTGTCCGGGGTGATACGGCCGCCATCCGGGGTCATATTGCCCAGCGGATCCCCCGCGTTTCAGGCGGCGGTCTGGATGCCTCCGCCCTCCAGGACCTTGCCGATATTGATATCATCAATGCGCTTATCGTTGATACTGATTCCGGTGAAAACACCGTGGAATTTGATGAAGTTCCCTATGCGGTCCTGGTGGATCGTAACGGTCCCTTCGTACTGGAATACCGGCTCAATCCCTGGGAGGAATGGACGCGCCTGCCCATTCGGCAGGGAGGTGCTTTTGAATTTCCCGTCGATCTCACCGGCATACGCGAAGGGCTTATCCACGCCGAACTGCGGACCAGGCAGCAGAACATACCCGAACCCGCTATCCCCCTGTATTTGCCCCTGAACCGGGCCGAAACGGAGCCGGAGATTGTTTTCATAAGCCCCCTGGAGGACGGAACTCCGGTTAACGGGTTCACCACGGTTTCGGGCCGGGTACGCTCCTATGTACCCATCGCCGCCATTGAATATACCACCGACGGCCGGAGCTATACTCCCCTTGAGATGCAGGCCGGTTTCGAAAAATACGACTTCACCCTGCTCTTTAATTTCACCGCCATAGCTAAGGCGGGGGGGGCCTTTTCCGTCCGGGCGACCGATGTAAACGGCGCCGCCTTCGAAAAACCCCTGCAAGCCCCGGTGGATGCCGAATCGGATAATCCCCGTATCGTTTTTAACCGGCCCCTGGAAAACGAAACGATCTCCGATAACCTGGTGATCTCCGGTCTTGCCCGGGATGATGACGGCGTTACCGGTGTTTATTGGCGGCTTACGAAACAGGGAGAAAACCCGGATATCCGGTTCGTGGAGGATGCGAACCAGGGTTCCGACGGCCTCCCCGGGGAATTCACCCGTATCGATACCACGGAATCGTTCCGGATTGATGTCCCCCCGGACTACCTCTCCGAAGGTGAATGGCTTGTCGAGGCTTTCGCTGAAGATATGTACGGCCTCCAGGGCTCAGTTTTCACCAGGACTATCCGGGTAAGCTTCGCAAATCCCCGGGTCATCCTGGCCGAGAACCCGGTTACGGGGCGTAATTACCGGGGAAATACCTATCTCCGGGGGTCCGCGGCGGACGAAAACGGTATTCAGGGGGTCTGGGTATCCCTGGATAACGGCAACACCTTCCTGCGGGCGGAGGGCGCCGAAGACTGGCGGCTCCCCCTGAATACCTATTTCTATACGGACGGCGAGTATGCCCCGATCCTGCGGGTCCGGGATACCTTTGACCGGGAAACCATGGACAGCGCCCTGATTACTATTGACAATACGCCGCCGCAAATGGATATCCAGTCGCCCTATAACGGCCAGCGGGTCAGTGGGACCCTGGATGTTGCCGCCCGTGTTCTGGATAGCGTCAAGGTTCAGGATGTCGTCATTGAACTCATGTCAATCAACAATTCCGGTTACCGGATGAGCTTTATGCCGGAGACTTTCAGCCCGGTGGTACTGGCATCCCTGGATATCTCGGATGTTCCTGCGGGGGAATATACCCTCCGTATTATCGCCACTGATCCGGCGGGGAATACCGCCGCAGTCACCCGGAATATCACCAGAACCCTTGAGAAGGATGCATTGGAACTAAGCTTCTTCAACCCCCTGCCCGGGGAGACCCGTGCGGGCGTCTTAACTATCAGCGGAAAAGTCAAAGGGCGGATAATCCCCGAAACGGTGCGGATTTTGGCGAACAGGCTCCCCCTTGAGGATGTCCCGGTGGATAAATACGGCAATTTCTCCTACGAATATCCCCTGGAGGATCCCCCCGAAGAGGGCGCCCTGGTACTGGGGGAAGCGTCCTCCAACACTGAATACACCCTGTCCTACCGTACGAGCGGGCCGGCGGTATCCGTGGACAGTCACCATGACGGAGACGCTATTACCGGGAAGCCCTGGCTGACGGGCAAAGCCTGGATGGAATTTACCCTCGAGCAGATGGATTCCCTATCCCGTAAAGAGAAGCAAAACTATGGGGTACGCCGGGTTATGATAAGCCTTGACAACGGACGGACCTTCTCCCCGGCTAAGGGCACCGAAAACTGGAAGTTCCCCCTGGAATGTGACAAATACAACCGGGGACCCCTGCCCATACTGATCCGGGCCGAATTTGCCAACGGCGAAACAGCCACCCGCCGGCTGCTGCTGTCTGTAGACACGGAGCCTCCCCAACTGCGGGTCCTGGGCCCCGGCAGAAATAGTTCCCAACGGGATACCCTCACCGTGTATGGGACCGCCGGGGATGATACGGATCTTGACTCGATCATGATAGACCTGCGCCCCGGAGCAGGACGTTAGTATGGAAATGCAAGAGGGGGTGAACCGGCTCATGCAGGATGAGACGGAAAATATCCTCCATCATATAAACGCCGCGCTGCCCAAGGAACTTGCGGAGAGCCTTTCCAAAAGCGGGGAACTGAAAGAAAAGCTGCTCGGCTATTTTGAGCGGAATGTCCATGCCCTGGGTATGCAGACCACGGGTCTGACGGAACTGCTGGAACAGGCGGGCGGGGAAGAGAAGTTCAACACCGCCGAAGTGGAAAAGTCCCTGACGAATATGTACGGCCACCTCCGGGGTCATATCCAGCGGGGTATCATCGAACTGGAAAGAGAGACCAACACCCTGCTGCGGCAAAATACCGGGCAAGGCGCTTTTATCCGGGGTGATAAGGCGTATACGGTGGTGAAGAGCAGTTTCCGGGATAATCCCGAGCGGCCGCAGACGGTGACGGACCTTAAACTGTGTATCAATATTCCGGAATCGGAACTTGTCACCCCCATCTTCCACTATCAGGTGACGGCGGAATACCTCATCAAGGATATCCTTGCCAAAAACATTACCGATACGGTCGATAGGGAAATAGCGGCGCTGCGGGATGAGCGGCTGGACGAAGGACTGGAGGAACTTACCGACGCGGAGATCCTCACCGGTAAGCTGCAAATCCTGGACCGCCTCAGGGATACTTCAGAAAACGATCCGCCGGACATCGGGGAAAACCTCGAGAAGATTGTGGACAGTGAATATATCCGCAACCGGGGTTTCAACACTGCGGTGAATTCCCTCAGTACCATTCTGGACAACTCCCGCCTGGGCTTTCAGTGTATCGAAAACTTTAAGAACGCCCGGGAACTGCGTATCCGCGAATACGACGACGCGGCCCCCCCGCTGGATGAACATTACCAAATACGGATGCGGTACTGCGACGGCGCCCAACTCCGGGAGGAATGTACCGCCTACGATGTGCAGATGCAGCGCTTCGAGGCCGAGATCACGGACCTGCTTCTGCAGACCGGGGAGCTGGCCCGCAAAGGTCACCAGGAACCCCGGGAGGGCATCAGCTTTGTTAAGCCCGGTGAAACGGATGTGGAAAAAATGAACCCTACCTATGCCTACGAAAAGGAACGGATCACGGCGCGTATCAAGGGGATGCGGGAAATGATCCGGGGCACATACGGAAGCTACCGGTATCCCCCGGAGCGGCGCGCCCTGGAGGACCGGCTCAATTTTCTGGAAAAGGAATACATCCGTTTTGATTACGAAATTAACCCCTACCATTTACAGCCGGGCCTGGTACTTGATGTGGATGTCACCTCGATCAAACGGAGGCGGATTACCCTGGACGCCATGTCCCGGGCCCTCAACGAATTCCTTCAAAGCATATCCCGGGGCTTCCAGGACCCTGCCTTCTCCGAAGGGACATCCTCAGGCAGCTCAAGCTTCGGCGACCTTTTAAGCGGTGTCTCTGACAACGAGATCAAGGAAATATAAGCACATCCCCGGCCTTAATCCCCTTCCGGGCAAACCAGCCCTGGGGAACTTCCAGGGCGTAGCGGGCAGAACGGCTCGACTGGATCGCTAAAAGGTTTTGGGGTTCCATGTCGTGGATTTCCAGGATGCGCCCGTCATAGGCGATATAGGCGATGGATAGGGGAATAAGGGTGTCCTTCATCCAGAAGCTCAGGATGCGGTCCCGTTCAAACACAAAGAGCATCCCCTCCCCATCCGCAAGGGATTGCCGCCCCATGAGTCCCCGCTCCCGCTGCTCATCGGTGCGGGCTATCTCCGCCGTGATAGGCGTTTCGGCGCCATCCCCCCCGCTGATGCGCAGTTCCCAGGTTTCAAGGCGGGGCTGGGGTTTTGCGTCCCCGCCGGCACAGGCGCCGTTTACAAAGGCCATGAGGATCGCACAGAAGAAGAATTTACCACTAAGGCGTTTCACTAAAAGCCGTCCAGAAATTCATTGCGGGCAAGCAGTTCCCGGGAGCCGTCCGCCGAGGAACCCCGGGCCATGTTCGTAAAGCTGTTTTTGTCGATATACTTCACCGTCAGGGGGCGTTCAATGGAGACCCGGGTGTCTTCGGTTTCCCATACCGCTTCCCGGGGGCTCAGGGAAGTGGGTTCCCCGTACCGCGTAACAAAGGTGGTAAACACCGAATAGTGATCCACCAGCGCGGTGTTCAGGGTAAAGGACATGATAAAAACTTCCCCGGCCCGGAGCTGGAAAAAAGCCCGGCGGATAAAGTCCCGACCCTGGGTTTCCACCAGGGTTTGCTCCGGGGCGGAGGGTACCAGGGAAACATCCCGGTCTTCCCGGAAATTAAAGGACGCGTCATCCCGGAGGTATCCCTTGAGCGTTTCAAGGCCGATGCCTAAGAATATGTTATGGAAACTGCGGGGCAAGGCTGCGGCTTCTGCGGCTTCAGCGGCTGCATCCTGGGAATAGACAAAACCCGGCGGTAAAAGGAAACAGAGGAGGAGGACTACGCTCATTAGGGGAAGGTATCGCTTCATCATTGTTAGTATCGGCAAAACGGGGATTAAAACTAAGGGGGTCATTACTTAGCTATTCTAAATTTGAGCTAATATTAAGAATTTACCACAGACCACACAGACCACTCGGACAAAAGAACGAGATTTCAAAGCAAAAGTCCGTGTAGTCCGTGTGGTCTGTGGTTAAAAACTCTCTTCTTCGCGGTAAATTTAGAATTGCTGGGCATTACGCAGATTTACGAATCGGGCGGCTGTTTAGGGAGGCTTGCTTGACAATGTCCTGGATATCAAGGGCGAAGATCTTATCATCCACTATCTGGATGGTGCGGTTTTCCATGATCTTCCGCATCATCAGGGCGCCCTCATCCGGGCTAAGTCCGACCATGTTTATCAATTCCTTAAGCCCAAAGTCAAAACTATGGGATTTTTCGGTTTCCATGTTCACCCGGCTCTTTTCGAGCTGGAGCAGCAGGGCATCATAAATGCGTCCCAAGGGGTTTTCGATCAGGGTATTGGCGAGCTGTTTATAGGCCAGCCAGATCCGTTCCGCGAGCAGGACCGTAAGCCGGGCGATAATCTGGGGCTGGGTGGCGGCCATACGGGCAAAATTGGCCTTACTCACCGTGAGAAGCACCGAATCTTCGTACGCCAGGGCGCAGGCCGTGCGGGGTTTGGATTCCAGCAGGGCCATTTCCCCAAAAATATCCCCCGGTTTCAGGATCGCCAGGAGGATTTCGTTGTTCCCGGCGATTTTGGCAATCTTCACGGCCCCCGACTGGATGATGTACAACTCATTTCCGGGCTCCCCTTCCGCAAAAATCATCGTATCCCTGGCATATTTTCGGGAGGATTCCCCGGGCTTCACTTCCTGCTTGGCCGCTTTGACGAAGGGTGCGATCTTCTCCATCCGCTGCCGGGCCGGCTGGGAATATTCACCCTGGGGGCAAAGCTCAAGGTACCGGGAATAGATATAATGGGCATGATTGTACTGGTCGGTATTGGCATAGTATTCCCCCACATTAAACAGGTGGGAAACGCCATTTTCGGTACTATTTTTCAGAGCCA
The DNA here is from genome assembly GCA_025997715.1 of Spirochaetia bacterium. GTDB lineage: Bacteria > Spirochaetota > Spirochaetia > Treponematales > Breznakiellaceae > Termitinema. The sequence continues at coordinate 12,719 of BNUY01000009.1, read as the reverse complement.
GCGTGGAAAGGGCTTCGTCCAAATAGCGCATTCTTTGGGAAAACTGGAGGATTATCTTCATCGCCACCGCGTTATTTTGCTGAATCAGGGCGCTGTATTGGTCCTTTTGGACCGAAATCACCGTAACGTCGGTGAGAGCCCGGGCGGTTTCGATATGGCTATGGGAGGACATGGTGGACACCACGGCAAAGAAATCCCCGGGGCCCAATATATTGCCCCCCTCCTCGGCCACCACCTCCACTTCCTTGGAAATCCGCACCTGCCCTTCCCGGATGATAAAAAACCGGTCGGCGTTTTGCTTTCCCTCCAACACAATGTATGAGTCTTTTTTTAATTTTACAAAACCAAGCTGCAACGGTGCATTTGAAGCCATTTCTACAAAGTATAGGAAGCTCCGCCGGACTTGTCAATCCGTGTGGTCATGTGCGCAGGATAAACGCATAGAAAAAATAATGAAGAAAAGAGAAGAATTTTAACCGCAAAGGCGCCAAAGGCGACGAAGGAAAGAAAGAATAAGCACTTTTTTAGCCAGATTCTCTGAATTGTGCCTACGAAGTCCGTTCATTCCTTCTTCCCCTTCGCGCGCCTTCGGCGCCTTTGCGGTAAATTCTTCTCTTATGCGTTTATCCTGTCATGTGCGGCGAGGATAAATATTATTAGGATTTCCTAACATTGAGGACAAATAAAAAGGCCGTTTCCGGCTACCGGGTCACCGCCTTATTGGTTGAATTCCCGCTTTATAAAGTTCTCCAAAATTTTTGGTTTGGGAAGTTTTACAAGGTATTTGGAAACAAAAAGCTGGTCGTCCATCCCGGCGCTGGCGTATTCAACCAAGGCATCATCCTTGTTGGCGCACAAAATAATTCCGATAGGCGGATTGTCCCCTTCCGCCATTTCATTCTTTTTGAAATAGTTCAGGTAGACCGTCATTTGTCCGGCATCTGCGTGGTCAAATTCCCCGACTTTCAGGTCAATGAGAATGTGGCATTTCAAAAGACGATGATAAAAAACCAAATCTACCCGGTAATGCCGGTTATTAAAGGTGATGCGCTTTTGCCGCGCTTCAAAACAAAAGCCCGTCCCCAGCTCAATAAGAAATTGCTGTAAATGGGTCAGCAGAGATTGTTCCAAATCGGATTCACTGTATTCAGGCTTTTCTTCCAAATCAAGAAACTCAAGAATATACGGGTTTCTGATTACTTCCGCATTGGCAACAGGTTTTATATTACTGATTTTGGCAATAATGGCTTCCTTGTTGGTTGACATGGTGGTCCTGAAAGCCAGCGATGTCCCGATAGCCCGTTTTAATTCACGAACACTCCAATTATTTTTAATTGTTTCAACTTCATAGAAAAGGCGTTGTAAGGTATCTTCAACCCGGAATAGCTCTATAAAATGAGTGTACGTCAGCCTTGATAATAATAAGTCAGGCGGCAGCGCGTCACCGGATTTTTCTATCCGTAATTGGACGGCTTTATTCTTTTGTATATCGGGCACTATTTTCTGAATATCGGAAGTTTTCAATTCGCCAATCACTGATTGGCGAATTTGCGGATAGGTACTATAAAAAGCCCGATGGTTCTTCAAAGCGCTGACTGAAAATCCCTTCAATTCCTTTGCTTTCAGCTTAAGCGCCATTTCGTCCAGCAAACCGGTGCCATATTTTGCCCGGTCCAGGCCATGTTGTTCATACTCAACAATATAACACCCAACAAGCCAGTTGCGGACAGTCAAATAATGGTTAACTGCCTTTGCGGCATTTTCCTGTAACACGCAATGGGTCTGATAAATGCTGTTTATCAGATTGTCAAAATCATTCTTCTTTGGACTTGCCATTGCATACATTATTAACAGAACAATACATTTGTCAATCACTTAGATGCACCCCACTCCACCTTCCACCAGGGTATTGCCTGTACCCCATTTCCCATGGGTAAGGGGTGTTCATTAAAAGACAACAAAAACCTTTTTGCGCCTTCAAACGGTACGGAGGCTAAATTCGAGGCCATCTCTGAGCGTATAGCGGCGCCGGATTTTATTTCATACAACGAAAACAATTGTCCGTCATGGATAATTAAATCAACTTCTACCCCATTGGAATCACGGTAAAAATATAAGTCGGCGGAGGAATGGGTGTTGTATTTCCATTTTAACGCTTCAATTACCAGCATGTTTTCAAAAATGCTGCCGGAAACCGCGCCGGCGAGTAAGGTTTCCGCATCACGGTATTTCAGCAGAAAGGCAAGCAGGCCGGTATCGGTAAAATATAACTTGGGCGATTTTACCAGCCGTTTGGTAGTATTCCTATAAAAAGGGCGCAGTAAATAAATAATGCGGGTGATTTCCAAAACGGACAGCCAACTCACCGCCGTCGCATGGGATATACCGCAATCCCGGGCAATCTGCTGTACATTCAACAAGCCCCCTGCCCTGCCGGCAAGAATTTGCATGAATATTTCAAAGGTCGAAATGTCTTTAACATTTTGTATCTGCCGCACATCCCGTTCAATGTAGGTTGAAAGATAACTCCCGTAAAATGTTTGTAAGTCCGTTTCCTGGGTATTCGGCGCCGGGTAGAATCCCTGCAAAATTTGCCGGTAGCAATCCCGTTGATTCACCGGTATGGTTCCGGTTTCTGCCAAGGAAAAGGGCAGCAATTCAAACAACGCAGCCCGTCCCGCCAGTGATTCGGAAATCCGTGCCATCAAATTAAAGACCTGCGACCCGGTCAGGATAAAACGGCCGTTTACCCGTTCAGAATCGACACTGATTTTTATATAAGGTAAGATTTCCGGCGCATACTGCACCTCATCAAGTATCACCGGGACCGGCAGGCCGCTCACAAAAAGCGCCGGTTCCTGTTTTGCGGCGAGCCGTACCGAAGCGTCATCGAAGCTTACATAATGATATGCCGGAAACATATGGCGGAGCATGGTGGATTTACCGCTTTGCCGCGGCCCGGTGACCACCGTTACCGGAAATTGCCCCGAAATTAGCCGTAATTTTGCTTCAAGGGTTCTCGAAAGGTACTTCATGCAGTACATTATACCGGGATTTTATGTAATTTTCAATATTGACCTTGAATTTTACATACCGTGCTTGACTTATTATGGAGTTTCAGGTAATATCAGGTAATATCAGGTAACAATGATAGATAACAACACCATTAAAATTTCTCCGCAAATGCTCAGTCAAATTGCCGAACTTGACGAATTCAAGGGAGCCTGGAACAATTTATCGGGGCTGCGGCCGGAACAGCTTAAGGCACTGAAAAAAGTCTCTACCATTGAGTCCGTCGGTTCCTCCAATCGAATAGAGGGCAATATGCTTTCTGACGCCGAAGTTGAAAAATTGTTATCCCGCATTACGCAAACATCCTTTAAATCCAGGGACGAGGAAGAAGTGACCGGGTATGCAGAACTTATGGACATCATTTTTGTTAATTATGAAATTATACCGCTTTCGGAAAACTACATCAGACAATTTCATCAAATAATGCTTAAACATGTGGGCAAGGATACGAGACACCGCGGAGAGTATAAGAAACTTCCCAATTCCGTCGCCGCGTTTGATTCAAAGGGTAATGAAATTGGCATAGTTTTTGAAACAGCCGCTCCCTTTGATACGCCGCGCCTTATGGAGGCTCTGGTAAACTGGACCCGAAAGAACCTCGAAGACAACTATCTTCATCCTCTGCTTGTCATAGGGGTTTTTATTGCGCATTTCCTCGCCATTCACCCCTTCCAGGACGGGAATGGACGCCTTTCCCGGGCATTGACCGCTTTGTTGCTGTTGAAAAAAGGCTATACCTACATACCCTATAGTTCTATTGAATCCATTATAGAACTAAATAAAGAAGGGTATTATCGATCCCTTCGTCAAACCCAAAAAAATATTTGGACCGGTAAAAACGATTATGAACACTGGTTATCCTTTTTCCTTTCTACTCTGCAAAAACAAAAAAGACATCTGGAAGAAAAAATAAAGTTCATAAAACAAGACGCCCCAATGCCTGTCCCCATTGATACAAGGCTCTCAAGGACGGCGGTATCTATCCTGGATCTTTTTAAGGAAAAACCTCAATGGACCTCCGTTGAAATTGCCGAAGCGCTTAACCTGAACATTGAAACCACGAAGAAGGCCGTAAAATCTTTGGTTAACCCAGGGTATCTTGTCAAACGCGGCACAACGAGAGGGGCGTGGTATGAAAGACATCCCTAAGCCGTCCCTTCCCATTCCCCCGCAAAGATAATCTCCGGCTCCAGCACAAACCCCGTTGTCTCCCGCACCTTTTCCGCCACCTCTTCCATCAGTTTCCGTATGTCCGCCGCAGTGGCGTTCCCCGTGTTGATAATAATATTCCCATGCCAGGGGGCCACCTGTGCGCCCCCGACGGTATACCCCCGCAGGCCCAGTTCATCGATGATCTGCCCCGTGGGCTTCCCAAAGTCCCGGCTGTTTTTAAACACCGATCCCGCCGAGGGGTACCGGTAATGCCCCTTCTCCTCCCGGTCCCGCCTATGGGCCGCCATTTCCCGCCTTATATCAGAAACCTCCCGTTTTTCCAGGCCGAATTCTGCGGCCAGGATCAAGGGACTAAAGCCCGCCGCGTCCCGCTTTTGGAAGGGGCTCCGCTTATAGGAAAACTCTTCACTCCGGCAAGGAATCCACACCCGGCGGAAGGAGCCGTCCAAGGGGCTCCAATCCAGAACCTCCGTACGCAGCAGCACATCTGACACCTGCCGGTCATAGCAGCGGGCGTTCATCCACACCGCCCCCCCAATGGCGCCGGGCATTCCCGCCAGAAACGCCAGGCCCCCCAAGCCCTGTTCCGCCGCCGCCGCCGCCGCGTCATCCACCGCCGTACCGGAGCGGACCGTAAAAATTCCAGGGCCGTCATCGGCAACCTCAACGCCGGTCCAGCCTGAGGTATCCAGCACGATCCCCCGTATACCCGCATCGGCAACCACCAGGTTCGCCCCGCCGCCAAGGATAAACAGGGGTATGCCCGCCGTCCGGGCCGCTGGGAGGAGGGCCGCCGCGAAACCGGGGAAACAGTCCCCCGCCGGGCGCACCCAGCAATCCGCAGGACCGCCGACCGTAAAGGTGGTATGGGCTGCCATGGGTTCATTACCGCGGATATCACCGGAAAAACCCGTTTCGGCGGCTATCGTTTCGATCAAGGCGCGCAGGTCGGCCGTATCCTCCATACCTGCAGGGTATTGAAAAGGCGGGAAGTTGGCAAGGCTTTGCCCCAGGATAAACGCATAAGAGAAGAAAAAAACCGCGAGGCGCCGAAGGCGACAAAGGGGAGGAAGAGGATACTCCCTAGACCCAGAAATGAGTGGACTTCGTAGGCACAATTCAGTATTTTTTTAGCCGGATTCTCTTGTTCTTTCTTTCTTTCCTTCGTCGCCTTTGGCGCCTTCGCGGTTAAAATTCTTCTCTTTTCTTCATTATTTTTCCTATGCGTTTATCCTGCCTGGTGTATTACAAACATTGGGAGGAGTATCTGGATACGATTATTGATGAGGCGGCGCGTGGATCGGCGGCGAAATGAAACGGATTATTTCTGCCCCACTTTGCTATTTTATCCCCCCTATGCTAGAATGCTAACCAATATAGGGGACACGGAGTGGGCAGAAAGCAGAATAAAACTCAGCGTGCCGCCGAAACCTTCGGGAAGGTCCGCTTCCCTATCGGCGTTAAGCTGGTCAGTATCATCACCCTCATCCTCCTCATCGCCCTGGGGGCTATCACCGCCCTCATGTCCTTCATGGTTTCTGAGGACCTCCGGATTAACGCGGAAGATACAAACTTTACCGTAAACCGGCGCTCTGCGGTGGAGGCGGAAGCCACCCTCCTGGGTATCCGGTCCAATGCCCTGCTCCTCCTGGATACCTTGAATGCTATGGGCTCTGCGGCGGAAACGGGCGCCCTGGGGGCTCAGGCACGGAGCTTCTACTTTGTACGGAACCCCGAGGTGGCCGCTATTACCCCCGACGGTAAGCTCCCGATGATAAGCGAACGCTTCTTCCTGACCAACGAAATTGACGCCTACCTGGTACAGGAGTTCCTGGACCGTTCCGCAGAAGTGTGGGAACGGGCTCGCCTTGGGGAAACGGTGATCCTCAACGCCGCCGGCTCCTTCGGTATCCCCCTTCTGGTGATGTTCGTTCCCTTGGAGGCCGGAGAACGGAACCGGGCGGCGGGGGTATTCTTTACCGCCGAGGCCCTGGCGGACACCTTCAGCAGTTCGTTGAACACCTCCTTTCTGATTAACGATGCCGGGGAAATCCTGGTCCACCCGGATAATCAACTGGTGATGGCCGGGGCAAATATCGGGTCCGGCCCCCTGGCCCAGCGGATCCGTGCAAGCCGGGAGTCGAATTTCCAGATTCTGTATGAGGACGAGGCGGGGGTAAAGCACTGGGGGGCCTTCCGGAAGCTGGCGCTGGGGGCGGCGGCGGTGCTGACCACCGTGGAATCCCGCCTGGTCTTTGAGGGGATTGCCGCCACCACCCGGCGGAATGTCTACCTTGCCATTGCGGTGCTGCTTATCGCCATCATCCTCATCTGGTTCTTTGCCAAAAGTATCAGTGTGCCCATTGGGCGCCTCACCGAGGCGGCGGGGAAAATTGAGGTGGGTGATTTTGAACTGACCCTGAAGGAACAGGGTAATGACGAAATCAACCTCCTGACCAAAAGCTTTGTGCGGATGGGGCAGGCCTTGTCGAGCTTTAGCCGCTTTACCAACCGGGAGCTTGCCCGGCAGGCCATGCAGGGGACCCTGGCCCTGGGAGGAGAGCCCCGGATGGCTACCCTCCTCTTTACAGATATCCGTTCCTTTACCATGATATCGGAAATGCTGGAACCCTGGGAGGTGGTGGAATTCCTCAACAACTACATGACCCTGATGATTACCTGCGTGGACAAGACCGGGGGCACGGTGGATAAGTTCATAGGGGACGCCATTATGGCCCACTGGGGGGCGGTGACCATCCTGGATACCCCGGCGGTGAATGCCCTGAACGCGGTGAAGGCAGCCCTGGCCATGCGGAGCGCCCTGCGGGTGTTCAACGACGGCCGGGACGGGAGCATCAAGCAGCCCCGGATCAGGATGGGCTGCGGGATCAATTCAGGACCCGTGGTGGCGGGGCAGATTGGGTCCAATACCCGGATGGAATATACGGTTATTGGGGATACGGTCAACCTGGCAAGCCGGACCGAGGGACTGAACAAGAACTTCATGACGGACATCCTGATCACGGAGAACACCTGGAACCTTGTCCGGGAGGATATTATCGCCGAGGAGATGCTGCCGACGAAGGTCAAGGGGAAGAAAGACCCGATACGGTTGTTTGCGGTGATAAACCTGCGGGCAAAGCCCGGGGAAAAGCAGCGCCGTCCGGTGAACCTGACGGAAGTGCGGACCATGCTGGGGCTTGGGTCGCCGGATCTGAAACGGCTTATTCTCGATATGGAAGCGGACGAGCGGAAACTCGCCGGTGCATAATGATAGGATTGCGGGTGAAACGAGTGGCGAGGGCTGAGCGGAAATGGGATTGGCGGGATTACCTGGTGGTGATCCTCTGCCTATCGGGGGCGCTGTTCTTTGTCCGGCTGTTTTGGCTTGACCTTAACCAGGCCTTTGCCCGGCTTTCCGAGGGGGCCGTGGGGACCGCTACCCGGAAGTACAATGTTGTCCAGCGGCGCTTTATCAACCACACGCTCATGCTCCCCTGGGTAAGGAGAATACCGGTACTCTCATCCGAGGTGAAGACCTGGACCAAACCGTTTTCTCCTATATCAATGCTTACCCCATCAATGAAGCGGATCGTGATCTCGGACTGATCCGCCGTACGGATATAATCCCCGTTATAAACCGGTGATCCCTCCTGCAGCCGGGACCAGAGCGTGTGGTTGATAAAGCGCCTCAACGAAGGGGGGAGCCCTGGTGCTGGATGCCCAGCGCCAGAGTATCTCGGTTACCGGGAAAACGGTGCTGGATGTCCGGTTTGGCCTGAATGAGGTCTATAACCTGCGCATCAGCGAGGGCCAGGTAGACTTTGATCATGACGGTATCACCCGGAGCCTTGCCGCGGGGGAAGCGCTCTCCATAGATGTTGAGGGTAATGCCGTGGAGGAAGCCCGGACGGTGATGATTTCCCCCCGGCCCGGCCTCCGCTTACTCTCAAGGGATGGTCCCGCAGGGCCTTTTGCGCCGGTAGACTTTATCTGGAAGGGGTTTTCCTATGCCGAAGGGGAGCGTACCCGGCTGGAGATTGCGGCGGACCGGAACTTTAAAAGGATTGTCCATACCAGGAACGGGGGGGCGGATGGCGAGGCCCGGATAGATCTGACGCCCGGCGTCTGGTTTTGGCGGGCATACCCGGTACATGTCTTAGGGACGGGGACCGAAGCGGCGATGGCAAATACCGCCATGGGACGCGTAACCGTAAATGCGGCGGCGGTTCCCCGGGGGCTCAGTCCGCAGGAGGGAGATCGGTACCACTACCGGAGCCGGCCACCGGACATCCGGTATCGGTGGACCTCCTCGGCGGAGATTGAGTTCTACGTGGTGGAAGCGGCGGATAACCCCGGCTTTGCGAACCCGGTATTACAAACCACGGTACGGGGCGGCGGCGGGGAGACCGATTCCCTGACCGATTCAAGCCTGGGGCAGGGACGCTGGTACTGGCGGGTACGGCCTATCCTGGGGGATGAATACCAGGGCTCCCTTGCCCCTTCCAGCCCCCACTCCTTTACCATCACCCAAGGCGACGGCCTCCCGGCCCCTACCCTGGTGAGCCCCCCGGCGGGGTTCCTCATCAATGCCCTTAAAACGGCGGATGTCAATTTCTCCTGGCAAAACGAGGCCGAGGCCGTCTCCTATACCCTGCTGGTTTCCGCCTCCCCCGGCTTACAGGACCCGGTGATCACCCGGCAGCTCGGGGTCAATTATTACCGGCAAAGTGAGCTTCCCGGGGAAGGGCGTTATTATTGGGGGGTCTACCAACGCGCCGCCGACGGAACCGTCTCGGCGGTTTCGCCTTCCCGCTCCTTTACCGTTATGGCGGGGGAATTGCGGGCCATTTTCCCCCCGGATAATTACACCCTGCCGCAGGGCCCGCTGCCGGAGTTTACCTGGAGGACGGACCTTCCCTATCCCCTGCGCTTCCAGGTTTCCGATACCCCCGCTTTTACCCGGTTGCGGGTGGACCAGAACGCAGCCGGGGGCGCATTCCGTCCGCCCTCCCTGGAGGCCGGGCAGTGGTATTGGCGTATCAGTGCCCAAACCGGAGACGGGAATACACAAACGGAGGTCAGAAGTTTCCGGGTGGCCCCGGCCCTGACGCCGCCGCTTATAACCGGCCCCCAGGGGGAAGGCGGCCCCGGCCAAACCCGCCGGGTCCTGGTGAACCGGGGCGTCCCAACGGTCTTTACCTGGCAGAGCGTACCGGGGGCGGATTACTATACCGTCAACCTCTATGCCGGCAACAACCCCGCGGGGAATCCGGTATACCGCGCGTCCCCGGTTGAAGGGACCCGGCTGGAGGCGTCCCTGGTGCAGTTTCCAGAGGGGCGGTATACCTGGACCGTAGCGGCCGCCGCCAATGAAACCGCCCGGAGCGCCCGGCAATCCGGCCCGGCAGGAAGCGCCCGGTTTGAACTGCGGAAAGCGCCGGTTCCCCTGTTACGGGAACCGGCGCAAAGGCGGCCCGTAAACGAGTATGTCCTGGGACCGGACCAACTGCGGACATCCCGAAGGATTACCTTTACCTGGAATGCGGTTCCCGGGGCAAACCGGTATAATTTTGCCCTCTACCGGGAAACCAGGAATGGCCGCGCCCTGATATGGCGCCGGGAAAGCGCTCCCCAAACATCCTATGTCCTGGATGATGCCGGTATCCTGGAAAACGGCCGCTTTGTCTGGCAGGTGGAGGCCCTCCGCATTGCGGAGGATGGGTATCTTGAGCAGCGGGGAACCGTCGGCGAAAATCGTTTTACCCTGAACGTTCCCGTACCGGAACGGTATACGCCGCCGGAGCCGGGCATATTCTATGGCGAATAGGAAGGGCTGCTTTATACTCACCCTGTTCCTTATGTGCCATTTCCTTGGGGCACAGGAACCGGCGCCCGGTGTGTCGAACCTTCAGTTCGGGGACTTTTTTATCGAACAGACCGGGGACGGCCGGCGTTTTATCCAGCGCCTGTCCTGGCCCCGGGACCCTGCGGTGCTCCGGTATGAGGTGTTGCTTGAAGAGGCGCGGGGCACGGGATACCGGGAGCTGCAACGGAAATCGACGGAAGAGAACTTCCTGGAAGTTTCCTTACACCCCGGCACGTACCGGTACCGGTTAGGGGTTTATAATCTCCTGAACCGGCTTACCTATACCACGGAATGGATAAGCTTTGAGGTTTTAAAGGCCATCCAACCGGCCATACGCAGTTTTACCCCCCGGGAGTTCTTTCTTGACGATGAAGGCCCCCTGGACATTACCATAACCGGAGAGAATATCGCCGGAGAGGCGGAAACCATGCTCCGTTCTCCGGGCAGGGCCGGGCAGGGCATACGCCCTCTGAGCAGCGAGCTTAGGGGAAACACCCTCCGGCTAACCTTCAATAAAGAACAGCTTGCGCCGGGTTCATACGAGGTATATATCAGAAACCCCGGAGGACTGGAGGACTCCCGGAGAACCTTTACCATCCATCCTCAAAAAACCCCGGCAGAGCGGGAGCAGGAAGAACGGCAGCGGCAGGAAGAACGGCAGCGGCAGGAAGAACAACGGCGGCAGGAAGAGCAACGGCGGCAGGAAGAGCAACGGCGGCAGGAAGAACAACGGCGGCTGGAAGAGCAACCGCAACGGCAGGAAGAACAGCGGCGGCAGCAGGAAGAACAGCGGCGGCAGCAGGAAGAACAGCGGCGGCAGCAGGAAGAACAACGGCAGCAGGAAGAACAACGGCAGCAGGAAGAACAACGGCAGCAGGAAGAGCGCCGGCTTCTGGAAGAACAACGGCAGCGGGAAAAGCTGGAGCGGATAGTCCTGGCCCGTTCCAAGAGGCCGGATTTTATTGTTTCGGCGGGATATGCCCCCCTCTTGCCCCTGTATGGAAATCTATTTCAGGACGATACTTTTACCAGCCCATTCTTTCCCCTGGGCGCCGCCATCCGGATAGGGCTACTCCCCCTAAAGCGGAACTGGGGGTATGTAGGGGTGGAATTGGGCGCATCCTGGAATTACCTGAAAGACGAAAAGGAAAAGTATACGATTACGGTCCAGACGCCGGAGGCGCAATTGGACCTGCTGTATCAGCTATGGCTGCCGAAGCATACCATGGCCTTTAACATCCGCCTGGGGGCAGGGATGACCGTCTTAACCAATCTTTTCTATGACTACGGTGAAGCCAGTGATCCCCCCCTGACCGCCCTGTATCTATCCCTCCACGCGGGGCTGTCCTTCCAGTTGCATGTCATAGGCCCCTTTTTTATCGAACCCGGGGTGGATTTTACCCATGTACTTTCCATCGGCGACTTTTCTCCGCAGGGGTATCTCCGCCCGGCCCTGAACGTCGGCTGGCAGTTCTAATAGAAATTTTTCGGAATTTTTTCTTGACTGTTCCGGGGATACGCAGCATAATTGAACATATGAATAAACTCGGTAGCTACCTGTCTACGGCGATACTCCTCTTGACGGTCCTCCTTTCCGGCTGCGATCTCTTCTATAAACCCATAGATCCCTATATCCAGGGCCAGACCGGCGGGGTCCGGACGGCGGGCGGCATTGACCATTACACTATCTCCCCGGGGGATTCTACCGTGACGGTACCTCTGGAGAATAGCCTGGGTTCTCCACTGCGGGTTTCGGTACTGAATAATGGGGCGCCCGACCCGGAGAGGATTTGGGCGGATGATCCGGTGGCGGCTGACCGTGTGGTAATCCATATCAAAGGGGCGGAGGTGGATGAGACCTTCAACCTTACCCTCAAGGTGCGGGCCGAGGGGAGCAACCGTGTTTTTGACGACCTGGTGATTCCTCCTATCACGTGTGTCCGGAACGAGAGCGCCCCGGCGGAAGTAAGCGACTTAAACGCAACCGCCGAAAAGGGGTCCGTAGTCCTTACCTGGATCGACCCCACGGACAGCGACTTTGACAAGGTGCTTATCACCTATACACTCGGCACAGCCCCAGCGGCACCCGGCACAGCCCCAGCGGCAGAGGTTGCCAAGGGAACCAAAAAAGCCACGATTAGCAGCCTGGTCGGCAGCAAGGAGTACACCTTTACCGTACAGACGGTGAATACCACCGGTAACATCAGCGATGGGAAAACAATCACTGCTGGAGCGGGGGATACCGTTGTAACCGCACTGGCCCTGGATGCCCTGGTAACGGCCCCGGTTAAAGGTGAAACGTCCCAATCAACATTTGCTGGAAACAACCAGTACAACGGAACCATTGCTTGGTCAACCAACACTAACCCGGCTCATACCGGCTCTTTTGCCACTTCAACGGTATACATGGCCGTTGTTACCCTGACGGCAAAATCCGGCTATACCTTTACCGGCGTCCCGGCGAACAGCTTTACATACTCAGGCGCAACAACCATAGCCAACGCGGTCGATAGCGGCACGGTAACCATCACCTTCCCGGCAACCGCAGCCGTCGGCTCCGCCACCAGCATAAACACATTAAGCCTGGACAGTCTGGTAACGGCCC
>BNUY01000008.1 GCA_025997715.1 Spirochaetia bacterium | reverse complement strand
CGTAAACGGTTGGTCAGTCCGGCAACTGGTAGAGGAAATCAGCAAAATCGACACCACCATGAAGAAAAGCCGGGTAAACCTGATCGCCCGGGACCAGATAGGCAAGCTCAATAGTATGGCTACCCAGATCCCGGGCAAACATCACGCTTTCGCCCCGGTCAAGCCGGTACGGGTGATTCGCTTGTACGATCATTTCAATGTCCTCCTTACTTCACACCACGCACTTCAAGGAAGGCGAGGCCAGGTTCGACTTCACCGCTGCGGAAAATTGCACCGGTGTCATAGTTGCCGGAGGCGTCTGCGGTAAACTTACCGATGTCGTCTCCTGACGTGATTACATAGGCGGGCTTGTAGGTCGCGGGGTCCCCCCCGGGAGCCACATTTACCGCGATGGTCCCATGAATGACCACGTTGACTTCCTCTCCCTTGGGGTAGAACCCGGCGCCTTCCCTATAGGAAAGGGAATCGCTGTGCCGGGCAACGCCGATGAACTTCTTGTCCGTATAGGCCGCGAAGCTGATGGTGCCCTGGGAAGCGCCCGCAGTGATTGTGCCGGAGGCGGTGATGGCCTTGGTCGCGCTGGACAGATAGAAGGTCAACGATTCCCCTGCTACGCGGTAGGCTTCAATCTCCAATTCCCGGACTTCATCGTTGGCATTGATTGCGTTCACCACCGCATTCAAGGTGGTCTCCGCATTCGTATCGTAGGTCACAGGATCAACGGCAATGCCGTTGATCGTGATAGACACGATGTTGGCAACTACCAGGGCAGAAACGGTAGCCTTGGCCGCCGTCAGCGCAGGAAGGAATGCCCCCTCCGCATCGCCCACCGCTGCGAACAGCGGATCGCCGGGATAAATCTTCTGACCGGCAAGGCGGGTCTCGATGTCCTGATGGAGACCGAGCACACTGCCCAGAATGGCCTTTTTCTGATTTCCGTAAAGATCCAATTACTTGCCCTCCTTCCCGGTGCCCCTGCTCCGGGCTTTGAGATCCGCGATCATCTTGTCCCGCGCAGCGGCGCTGTCCATGCGATCCCCGCCAACAAGGGGGGGAACCACCACCCAGGACTTGCCGGTCGCCGGCAAGATCCTCTTCGTCCAGCTTTTCAATGGCCGCATCGTACCGGGCCTGGATGTAAATCTCATCCCGGCCGTCAAAGTTTGCCTTGGGATAAAGGGCAGTCACAATGGCCTTCTTCACATCGACCTCGGCCATATCAGCCTTGACTTCTACGCCCGCCTTCGCAGCATTGGAAAGCAGCTCAGTACGGGCCAGCACCAGGGCGTCCAGTTGCTTGGAATCCAGGTGCTTCGCTTCAAGCTCTTTGAGCTTGGCTTCGGCAGCATCGGCTCGGTCCTTATGGTTATCTCTGTCGGCTTCCATAGCGGAAACCGCAGCCTTCTGGGAAGCATCAGAATCCGAGCGTACTTTCGCAAGTTCGGCTTCTGCGGCATCCGCCCGCTTGGTCTGGAGCACATACGATTCGACAAGTTTTTCCTCGCCTTCGTACTCTACCCCGTCCAAATTGATCTTCTTCATCTTCGATCCTCCAATAGGCTCTGATTTATTATCCACAAGGACAGCATCTGCGCTGTCCAGATGAATCATGGCTGCATCTCCGGCGCGGGCCGTTGGCACGATGGCGCAATGGTTGTACCGGATATTTCTCTGGATTGCGTTGTATTCAACGCCGGCCCAGACGCCGGCAGATTCTTCGATGTCGCAGGTATAACCCATCGAAAGGGACCGCTTCCCATTCTCCACTTCCAGGATGGTCTCCCCATCCGTGATCATCAGATCATTGGCAACGTGAATCCCATCGCTCCCGGAACTGCCCCTGCCGGAATCCCGCGGATTGGTCATGGCGTAGGTGTCCACCCATGAGCTGGGATTGCTGCCCAGGCTGCCCACCTGAAGCTCATGCGCCGTCTCAGGCGTAACCAGGCCATTCGGGTGGCCATTGGTCAGGGGCTTGTTCATCATGGACTTCAGGGATTCCTCGTTAAAGACATCCTCTGGAAGCCGCAGCTCAGACTGAAGGGTGCCGTCCAGGCGCCGGTAGGTGAATACCCCGCAGGATGTCACTATGGCCCGGCCAGTCAGGAACCCGTCATCGGTTTTCTTGAAAGGGGTCGTCATCCATTTGGAGAGATCCATTTCATCGAATCGCTTAACCTGCATCGTCAACCCCTAAAAATAAAAAGGCCCCGCCTGGTGGCGGAGCCTTGGTTCTTCCATTTGCTCTGATATTTTGACTATAAACCTGTCATTCAAAATCTGTCAAGGGCTTTAGTAAACTTTTCCCCCTAAACCGCCGATTTTTCCTTTACTCGGCACTGGAACGTCTACCCGCTCACGGTCATGGAGCACAACGTCCACGAATGGCTTGCCCTCGTCAAAGATAATCTCCACGCTGCCGTGGCCTGATTCCTTGGCCTTCTCCCGGGCCCTATCCAGTACCTTGTCTGTCAAATCCATGTTCCCTCCCAATCCTATAACTTATTTCTTCCCCGGAAGTTCATCCAGGCCGTATTTTTTACGCCATCCTGCCAGTAGTGTATCAGCTTCTTTTTCGGTAAATCCATTTCTAATCAAATGCGCCCGGAGCATTGCCGTATTTTCATCGACTCCTTTTGTAAAGTCAAAGGGAAGTTTATCATAAATTAACCCTATATCCGTTCTTTCAGCCATCTAATTTGCCCTCCTTGTATGTCCATCCGTATTTTTCAGCAATCGCCATATTGACCTCTCTTACCGCCAAAATAAGAGCCTCTTCAAGGGTAATGTCCCCTCTTTCGATTTTACCCATGTTTTCAAAAACCTTTTCTCCAAGTAATTTGGCATGTAATGCTTTAACAGTTTTTGCCTCCGGGCGTTGCCCTTCTCCTACAATCATAGCATAGGTCATACCATTATGTCCAATTACTCGGATCTCTTTCAATGAGTGAAAATCACATAATAAAGCCAAATCTTCCCCTGAAAAACCTTCCCCCGTAGAATGATTATGGGAAATTGATACCGTATTATCTGGCAAACTTTTCAGTACCGACATATTTTTATCGGTTAATTGGATACGATGATTACCATCGGCGCCTTCTCCGGATTGAAAAGCCAAAACAGTCCCATCCGATGTCATTACCTTCATGTTTTCTTTGCCGTTTTTCTGTCCCGCGGTAAGTATTTCATTAAGTACAAGAAGAATCCCTGCTGGTATAATATCTTTTTTGATACCCGTTTTGGTACTTCGGGCAGCGGGTTTTTCAGGAATAGGTTCAGAAGCGGGTTTCTTTTGGCCGCTTAATTCATCTTCCCCAGAAATGCCGGAAATTTTACCCTCTTCCTTCGCAATCTTCAGGTCCACTTCACCCATCAGCTCTTCCCAGTAGGCGGTGGCGATACACCGGCATTGTATTTCCATGCCGGGATGTGCCAGAGGGGCATCTGCATCCCGGGGAATCCAGGTCTTGCCGCCGTCCTCAGAATATACGGTTGGATCGTCCCACCGGCAGAGAAGGCCATCCATGAGATGATGGGATGGCCGCGCATTGGGATATTTCCCCCCGGGGTTGCCACGGACCCGTTCATCATGGGCCGTCTCCCAGATATACATATTCAGACCTGCGTGTTGCATCCGGTCCTGGGTAGCCATACTATTGAGCTTGCCTATCTGGTCCCGGGCGATCAGGTTTACCCGGCTTTTCTTCATGGTGGTGTCGATTTTGCTGATTTCCTCTACCAGTTGCCGGACTGACCAACCGTTTACGACGGCCTGCTCGGTGACGTTGTTTATCTGGGTGACGTATTCCTTACCCATCTTTTCAAATAGGGTATAATTCTGCTTCTGCCAGTCCTGCTTTGTCTTGGGCCACCATTCCTCATCCTTGGGGAACTCTACCCCCATGGCGCTCTTTGAGGACTTCTTCCACTGCGTATAATTCGCCTCGTTCAAATCATCGGCGGCCTGCCCCAACCCCATCCAAATAGTAGGACCAAACCCAGGCGTTTGTCTTGCTTCTTCTGTAACATAAGTGTCCATCCAGCCATTTAAAGAATCAACAAGCCTGGTGAACAAATCTCCCGGGAGCGCATCGCAACGGATAACCAGCTCCATGGCCGCGTCTCCCCGAATCAAGTCCTCCCCGTTCTGCCGGATAAAGTCTGTCGTGAAATCCATCAGGGGCTTCATCCAGGTACGCAGCATCAGAGCGTATTTCTTTTCTACAGCAAGAGGGTAGCTCATAGACACAATGCGGGGAGACTTACGCTGGCTAGGCTTCAGAGCCTTGCGTTGCCAGTAGAGCATGAGCTTAATTGTCTCGACTGAATTATTGCTTGCCATTCACCTTCTCCTGTGCCAGTAAATCCTGGTATTCCTCTTCTTCTTCTGGAGTGCGATCTGTACCTATCAGTTCCAGTGTAGCAATACGCTCCTTATCCTTCGCAAGCTGCTCCAGGGTTTTCTTTTCAGGGGGAACTACGGGGGGTGTGCCGGGGGTCCCGTCAGGATTCGGAGGTACCGGTGGTATACCTCCCGGGGGGACGGGCTGCACAGGCGGCAACTCCAAGTCTTTCGGTACGGGTATTTTTTCCAGGGCATCGCCGAACTCGATATGCTCTACCTGGTACGCTTCCATCACGCCCATGTCCACATACGCCTGATACCTCTGAGCCTTTACCAGTTCGGCGTCCTCGTCCTGCTTTTTGAGGTCGCTCTTTTCCTTGTCCGTCATCTGCTTCAGGGGATTGAACTTGATATTCGGCTCAGGCTTCCCTTCTTTCTCTGAAATCATGTGCACCAGGTAACGCAGCTTCGGCGCAAGAGTGGTTTCCTGCATGGCGGCTACCATGTCGTAGTAATTGAGTTGGTCACTCTCCCCGGTGCTGTTCAGCCCTGCGGGGGAGACGCCGAACAGCCGGGTAATAGGAATCCCTACCTGGGCAGATAGCATGGTAAATAACTGGTAGATGATGTCAGACAGGCCGGTGAATGAAATGTTCTCCCGGACAAAATCCTCATCAGCGTCCAGAAATATGCTGTGGAATACCGACCTCATCATATCCATGATCTGAATGCGCTTCTGGACCAGTTTCTCGCCATCCGGGGCAGAAAGAATATCCACCAAATCTTTGAGCTTGTACTTTCCTACAGAAGCCTCTTGGATAAGCTGATTCACGGCGCCAAATGAGCTTCCTACAGAAGCCAGCATTTCATAGGCGGGCTGCAGAACGCTCAGGCCCCAGTACCTGCGTTCCCTATCAAACCTGCGGTTGCTGCCCTGGGGAACTTGCTTGCCATGAAACTCTAATATGCGGGACCAATGGACAATCTGCTCCTGGTATGCGCCGTCACCTGTTTCAATCTTGATGGAGTACGATTCCGGCTTCAGGTATCGCTTCTTCTTGGGGTCCATCTGAAAAAGTATTTTTGAGAATTCAAGGTCGCTACGGTCGATGATCCGTATCTCGTCCCATTCCTTTATAGACTTTGGAACGATAGGCCGGTCAAACCCCTTGCCGTCCAAGGCCCCGATTATTCCGATAGCACCACCGTACAGTCGGCCCCACTTCTCCCCAAAGTTCAGCTGGGTTTTTGCATTCATGTCATCCATGGCGTCGATGTAGAACTGGGCAAGCTCTTTCTGCTCATCATCACTTTCCACATCATCGAACTCGTAGGCCCAGCCTTTGCGGAACATATCATCAGGAATCAGGTCAACAATACGAGAACCCAGGCCATCATCGGCGTAGATATTCTCACACTCATCATCTGATAGAATCCCGTCTGCTGTAGCCTTGGTATATTTCGCCTTGGCTGCGGCGCTACCCAGTCCGCTTAGAATGTTAGTCCACCCATCATCCCGAATCTCTTTCCCTGCCGCCTGTTCTCCTTCCATGCCACCTCCTATTGGTACAGCGCCCATGCTGCTGACTTTTTGGTACTAAACTCTTCCCGAAACAAAGAAGATCCACTATCGGGGGCATCGTCAGGCGTGGAACCTTCTTTGTAATCCAGAATCTGGCTCATATACTCATCATCGGTCTCTTTTGCCCAGATAATTCCTCCCCAGGCATTGTAGAGGTAAGTGCTGATCTTCAGGTGCTTGTTCTGATTCTCGCTGTAGGTCTTGACCTGCATATTGCGTTCTTTCAGATCACGCGCCAAATAGCCTTTGTCTCCGTTGGTTTCCACATAAATATACTTCACACGGTATTTTCTGTAAAGCCGCTGTATTTCTCCGTACCAGTCCTGCACATTCCCCGCGTAAGTGAATCCTACGGCTTGGTACTCATCCCTGCTCAGGGGTGAAACGATGGTCATGGCGTTAAAGTGATCCCCATCATAGGCGGCGTCTATATGGGCAACGCTGCCCTTTACCGCATAATCCCAGATACCATATTTCGGGTCCTGGAATAACAGGGATTCATCACTCAGTAGCTCCAGCTCATAGTTGGCCGCAAAAAGGTATGGGGTAGTGGACGCTTTCTTCCGGGCAAGAAACTCTTCCCCGATAAAATTGCACTTGCTGATTGGGTACTTCCTTATTATGCCGGTGAATCGGTTTATCTGAGTCCATGCGTCATTCCGGTGCCAAGGTGTGCCGGTCCACCCGCTTCCCTTGCCAGGGTCGATGATATTGGTCGATATTTCCCGGACCATTTCCACCGTGTTCTCCCGGGCAGCCCGGCTGGTACGGTCCTTTATGGTGATGATGTCATCGCAGATAATCTTATCAAAATGGTACCCGGTCATGTTCCCGTCGAGGCCAAGGGCCGTCAGGCTCCCTTCCGGGGTAATGGTCTTCTTGAAATTGTAGGTCAGCTTACCGTCCCGGTTCACTGTTGCCTTTGGATAGGCCCCATGGACATACTTGAAAAGGACCTGGACCGCAGGGAGCTGCATGGCCTGGTTTATGGCTTTCAGGTCTTGAGCGCCGGCAGAGTATGATTTCTTTATGATGGCAATACGGTCATTGGGACGGAACAGCATCCACCGGATGGCGCCTATCAGAATACAAGATGTAGTCTTATAGCTTCCCCGGAAGGCCATCAGAGCCCGAGCCACGTTGCTGTCCCAGATATACCGAATCCAGTCTGAGTGGATGTCTATGAGTTTTTTCTTGCCGATCAGATGCCCCAACTTAACGGCGGGATTCATAGATATCTCATTGATTGTTTGTGGAGTACATAGAATGTCTTCCCAGTTTCTTCCCATCCCGGACAACGCTATTCTTCATTTTCTTCGCTGACAACTCGTGCCTCTATGTAAAGCGGAGCACTGTTTTCTGAAGATTCCATGGCGTTCCCAAATATTTCCTCCACGGTCTGCTGCAGATCGGAATCAACAGGCCCCGTGAGCAGCACTCCCGCCTCAACGGGCTTGCCGAAGCACCGGTCTATCATGTACTTCACCATGTCGTAGGACCGCTTGCGCTCCGGGACCATTTCATCGATCATCACGGGCTGTCCATTGGCGTCCATCTGAACATCCCCGGACTGGTTGAAGGTTGGGATCTTCCTGCCCGTAGGCACATAGCGCCCGGTCAGTTCCCCCTTCATTTCCTGGGCCAGCATATTCGCCGTGGCAATGGTCAGGGTCGTGGGATACTTCTCCACAATCTTGCTCATCTCCTCCGGCTTACAGACAAGCAGGTTCTTGAAAATCTTCTTAACGTCATCGTTGGTCAGGTTATTTTCCTTAGCCAGCGGCCCGAATACGTTCTTTTTTCGGCCCCGCTTGGCGGGCTGCCTGGTAGATGAGAAGGTCGTCGCTCTCCACGCTTCACTCATAATTTTCCCCCGTTTTTTTTGCCGATTAAAAATTAGCCGGTTCTTGGTCAGTCATACTGAACGCCGTTTTCCCCTGGGTGCTCTTTAAGGTAATCTACCCGGTGCTTTGCCATTTCCGGGGTCTCGTAAGCCTTGGAAAATTGGTGATTTTCGTACAGCTTGGCATACCCGGTTATGTGCTTCAGGCGCATGACTTCCTCCGCTTCCATCCCCAGTTCATTGGCTATGTCCTCTTCGGATCGGCCCGCTTCCAGGAGCTTGAATACCAGGCTGGACATACTCACCACGGAATGTTTCCCTCTGGCACGGTTATGCCGGACGGTCGCGGCCATGCGGTCACTGATGTCCTTCTCCAATACCACGATTGGGAGATAACCCTTAACCATGGCCTTAATATCTGGGTCGTTAGAGCCCAGGAAATACCGGTGAAATCCGTCCACGATACAGTATTTCCCGTCCTCGTCCTGGACCGTGACTATGGGTTGGGTGTAGCCGTCAGACTGGATGCTCTTCTTCAAAAGCCCCATTTCCTTCTTGGCTACGGCATTGGGGTTATAGTCATTGGGATGTACCTGATCGCAGGGAACCCAAATAATATGATCCACGGGCTGGTCCAGGGCCGATAATTCCCTGCGGATTTCATTCACACGGCCAATGTCGTCTCCGATATAAGCCTTCAGGATTTCCAGGGCCTCTTTTTCCTTCTCTGTCATGATAATCCTCCGGTAAGTCTATTAATGGCTGAATAATACCCCTGCATGGTAGCTCGTTTATTTTTGAGCTGCGTCAGACAATAATCGTCTTTCAGCACGACATTTATATGGGTCCGATATACTTTTTTGGCCATGTCCTTATCGAGAAAGGCAAGTTGCTTGTCATTGGCCGCAAAGGCTTTCTCCATGATCTTCTTGTGCTCAGGGTCTTTCACCAAGGCGTCCAACAGATAGTTCCGGTACTCCGGCCAGTTCTTAAAGGCCGATGGCAGGGTAGCCGGGCATTGATACGCTTCCCGGCATTGGTTGTATGTATTGATCCCGTCAATGCGGCCTACCAATTTTTCCCACATCCCATGCTCAAATTCCTGGGCATAGTCCAGGGCGTGTAAAGCGGTCTCGTGAACCAGTGAAGATACCCGCATATTGTTCTTGCCGGCGCCGTGCTGAAACTGGGTGTCATAAAGGGTGTTGTACTTCGCCTTGTATTTACAGATGAATCCCCATACGTCCTCAGTTGTCCAATCATAGATTACACCGGCCCTGCGGTTTCCCTTGGCAGAGGCGCCCCATACTTCAGGGCCAACGAACTGCTTGATATTGAGCAAGGCTTTTCTCCGAGTCGGGGATTCGTCACACCTCACCCCGTAAATGCCGCATCCGTCCGGAAAAAAGGTCTTTCCACTCTTGTCCAGCATTTCACCGAAATAGAGCTTTTCGCTGCCGGGAATCTCATGGATTGAATCCGGTTCCCGCTTCCGCATATCATTCACACCGTACCAGCAGTGTAGGCCGCCGTCCGAAGCGTTCAGGGAATTGTCCAGGATAAAGGGAGCCTGAATCCAATAGGGCTTCACCCAGTCCCGGTGAAAAACTTCCCTGCAGTATTCCACGGTGGAATCCCATTCAGCTTCCTGGTCCAGCCACATCACATTCACCGGCAGCAAGTCCATCTCCCGGGCAACCATGTGAGCCAGTTCCAGGCACACGGTGGAATCTTTCCCCCCTGAAAATAATACGAAGGTTTTCCGGCCAAAGTGCTCGTAAATAAAGCGGACCCGCTTCAGGCCCGCCGTCACCACGTCATCGTTATAATATATCTTCACAGATCGCTCCGCATTTCGGGCAGTAAATGTACCGCGCCGGCCGTTCTCCGGCCGCTTTTTCATCCACGATCACAATGTCATCCACATTGAGGTGACTGATGAGGTCAGAATAGTCCAGCTTGTCCATGAATGTCTCGGTGGACGCTTCGGTGATGTACCCATACCGGCTGTTGCAAAGCAGCAGTACCCGGATAGCCTCCTCCTGCGTCTTGGTCTGGACATAGACCACGGGAATCCGGGGAATCGTGTTCCCTTCGGCTTCCAGCTCCTTCAAGGCCGCCAGGCGCCCATGACCGTCCAGCACAAAGTAATGGCCGCCGTTCTCCCAGACAAACATGGGGAATGAAAAACCGTGATCTATAATGGCCTTCTTTACCCCGGCGATGTCCTCCTCAGTCCTCTCCTTGAAATTGCCCTGGAACTCTTTCAGCTGGTGATAGTCCAGAAAATCCGTCCCGCAATCCTGTACCTGTATTTCCATCCCGATTCCTCCCTATTCCCCTATATGGAAAACGTGTCCACAATGCTTGCACGTTATTTCCCTGACTGGCTTACGCTTGTCCTTATCCGTCTCCTTGATCTTCTTCTCGGCCTTGTCTATGGCGCCGGCATCAACCGCATCAATATCCACCGTAGGCGTGTAGGATGAAGGCTGAAAAACATCATCCCCAGCGGCCTGCGGAAGCCCTGCTGGTTCTGCATGGCTCTCGGCCTTGTCTATGGCGCCGGCATAGTTGATGTCCACCACTGCGGCCTGCGCTTCATGGCTGCTGACAAAATAGGATTCATGGGCGGTGATGTACTCCGGCGTGAAGGCTATTTCCTCAGCATATTTGACCAGCTCCTCCCGGTTTATCTTCCCAAACATGGAATTGACCAGGATAGCCTTTTTTCGGGCCTCGTCAAAGTTCTCTGCGGCAATGAAGATCACGGGTACATCGGAAACCTTCTCCCCGGTGCCCTCGGCGATCTTCCCATTCGCATCCAGGCCCAGAAGGTAGGTGTTGATCTGCCTCATTGCCAGGACCCGTCCCACTCCATCAACCACTTCATTTGCCAGCTCGGTTTTCCAGACAAATACAGGGGTCAGGAAGCCGTGGGTAAGCAGCATCCGGGCCTCCTCAGTCAAATCCTTTTTGAATCGTACCTTCAGCCCCTTGCACATTTCTATGGACAAATCGGCCAAAGGTACCAGCTCCTTATAAGTACAGTGTATCTCCATCGCTCCCCTCCTATTTGATTAACGTCTCCCTCGCCAGATAATGCCGCTTCTTAGTCTTCACCTCGCCCTGCAGGACAAGGATTACCCCGGACCCGCCGAACTTGAACATCCCAATCTCATCCCCTTTCTTGACGTGTTGCGCCGGCCGGACGCTGACTTCCACGGACCCGATATGAGACATCCCCACCATGACCAGGTATATCAGGCCCCGCGTATTAGTCTGCATTTCGATTACGGTTCTGGTTTCGATTGCCTGCCATCCGTACTCGCTGCTATCAAGAACATAGTGCCCATTCAAGTATTCCACAAATCCGCCTACATAATTCCCCCCGGGAATCTTGGTGACGCTGACAATATCCGCATCATCCGGGCAGTACACCCGATGACAGTCAAAAACATTCAGGTAAATGTCGATGAGGGTGCCCTGATTTATCCGGCTCCTCATATCCAATAGGGCATCCATAGAATGAAAAAGGCTGGTCTTCACCTTGGCTTCTGCCTTGCCGCCGATTACTGACAGCACGTTCTGGACTACGCCATCACAAGGGGCAATGAATCCGTCTCCGATAGGGCGCTTCCATGGCTTGATGTCCCGGGTAAAGAACTGGTTGAAGGTCTTAAAATCCTCGTAGCCGATATAGTCATTTATCCTGAACTGCTCATCTTCGCTTATCAGGTCAAAATACTCAGGCTTCCAGGATTCCGGGGAATCCATGTACTCCCCGTATTTTATGACATATTCAGCAATGAGCCGGGTCACTCCGGGAAGGTACTGGGGCTCTGATATGAACATCCCATTCTCCTCTTTGATCCAGCCGCCGAATAGCCAGTAAAAATAATTGAGCCATTCATCTATCCTTTTGGATAGCCTGCCCTTGAATCCATCCCAAGGTGGAACGCAAAGAGACCGTTCCATGTATTCATAGAGCTGACTTTCTCCGATGCGCCGGATGTGCTTCATTTCTGAGGCGGGAATCTTCGGTAACATGAGCTTATACGGTCTCGAATGGCAGAATCTTCTGGGTGACGGCCATGCGCTTCGGATTCAGTTCGTTTGCGTAACAGGTTGCTCCCAACTTCTTGCAGGTCTTTGCCACGATACCCAGGCCCACACAACAGTCGAATATACTGTTTGGTATGGTGCCGTAGGTGGACAGGACCGTATACGGCGTCTGAATACCGCTGGTGCCCTCCGGGGATTGCCGGGGAACGGCGCCCCAACACATGACCATGTTCGGCAGCTTCGTGTTATAGATAACGGTGTAAACCGCATCGGATTTTCCGAATACCCCTTCCAGGTCTCCCTGAAACCGTACACCCGTTTCAAGAAACAGGGGGCCTTTGACGTGCCGCTGGTAGAGGAACTTGATCCGTTCAAGGAAGGCGATCCATTCCACATTTACGCCCTTCTGCCCGTTCATGGTCCGCCAGTATTTCAGGTTTCCCAGTCCCCAGGGAGGGTCCGAGTACAGGCAGTCTGCCTTTTCGCCCTGGAATAGATCATCCAGATCGTCCAGCATAATATCCCGATTGCTTATTCTATGCCCCATTGAGGCCTCCTTACCTTTTCGCAGAACTCTTCGTATGAACACTTTTCCAGGGTGGTACAGTTTATCAGGGTGGTTACGTCGTAGGGGTAGCCCATCGTCCAATACTTGTAGTTCCCTTGAATGTATATCATAAAAAGCCGGCCACCGAAAGTCTCTACGCAGCCATACTTCCGCATCTGTCTTACTACGTCTATGAAGCCCGGCTCTCCCACCCACTTCTTCCGCAGGCAATACTGATGAGGGCTGTCCTTCATTGTCCGCGCCACGCTGTACTTCTGGGCCAGGAGCGCATCGGAAATCAGCTTCTGGACATCCGGGGGAGTGGGCCTATTCTGCGGAGGGTCCACAATGAACTGCCGAATGTACTGCTCATAGACCTTGCGAAGCCCCTCGTAATACCACCGCTTCTCTTCCCATTGCTTGTCAAAATCATTGTAGTATGGGGTATAGGGGTCGGTGTAAAACTCATAAGGATCTCTGCCGGTCCTCATCACCAGCTTCATGTCCTCTTCTTTGGACTTCCCGATACTGATTTCCCCCTCGAATAAAAAGCCGCCGCTCATTTCTTCCCCCAGAACCGCTTCAGTACGCCGTCCGATATGGCGTTCACCAGGTCCGTCTTTTCATCCCCCGCTAATTGGTATGTCACAATCAGCTTCTTTGCCAGTACGGCCGGGATGATCCCCTTCGTCTCCATGTTGCTGAGGTAGGCACTAGTTATACCAAGCCGGTCAGCCATGTCTTCAAGATTTTCTCCGCGGTCAATACGCAGCTTTTTCATGCGTTTTGACAGCTCGTTTACCGTTTTCATCTTATCCTCCACGATAATATAATTATATTATACTCTATTGCAATAGAATATAAACTAAACCGCTAAACAGGGATTTTTTCGGGGAAAAGTGGCATTGAAACTGAATCCAGCCGGGCGGTAAGGATTATCACCTTCGATTTCAGTATCACCAATTCCAAATCCCCCTTGGTTTTCATCTTTGTCAGGTGGACGCCCCGGACCACTACGTCACCGTCCTTCCCGGGGGGATCAGAAATATCCCGGTAGGTCACGGTGTGCTTCAGGTCCGGCTTGTTCACGTCTATTCCCCAGGCGCCGATGCTCAGAGAGCCTTTTTTAACGATCAGACGAATGTAGTAGTCCAAGTCAAAGTAGGCTTTCGCTATCCGGTCAGCGTAGTGGAACAGATCGGCGCCGTCTATTACATACCGGGCCACCGTCTCCCGCTTCGCTATCAGGAACATCTGCTTAAACAGATTCAGCGCTCTGGCTTGTGACCTTGAGGGGCTTATCGAATAGATGTTCTCCGTTTCACCCTGGGCATATTTCCGGTAAATCTCCATGCCATTGAACTGGTAATGCACATTCCCGAACCCAGGAACATGGTCAACGTAGATTCCATCAAACTCCTCCGGCTCTTCTTCAGTGCCGTCAATTTGCTTCAGGAAATACCCATTGCAGGCCGGGCACCTGAGCTTCCCTTGCGCCCGAAGATCCCAGAACTGGGCCGATTCCTGACCCTTCTCCGATACCTCCAGGATGCTGCCGCAGCAGTCGCACCGAAACTTCATCTGCACTGCTCCTTTGGCCGCATGGTGAAGGTCAGCATTTCTGGCTTGCAAGCCTGGGACTGCATCCGCTGATAGAACTTCACGAAAATATAGGTTTGATTCCAGGAAGATACCACGCCGAACTCCCGGACCCCTTTGTCAACGTAAACCACTTCATCGCCCTTGTTTTCTTCCTTCATGGAATCAATGTCGATCATTCCGTTACCTCAAAATCATCATCGGGTTTTCCGAAAAGCGTTGAGGCGCAGATAACCTCTTGCGCACATACTCTTTTTGCGAAGCTATAACTACTAATTTCATAGATATGCTTTCCATCATGTGCGCCCTCATCATAATAATATACGGCCCAATCATCTGGGTACTCCCGCCCGTATTCCTTTCGGAACTGTTCAGGGGTGGGGTGCTTGCGGTGGGCGTTAGAACACGCTTCACATATACGAGCATTCGGCTTTATACATATAACACTACTGCAATACCAGCCTTTTTTCATACTTCCTCCTTATGGCGTAAACTTCACAAGCAGGGTATTTTCGTACCCCATTTCCCGGGCGATTTCCCGGATAGCCTTTTCCTGGGCACCTTCGCCTACTGATCCGAAGTGTTCCCCAGATTCAAAAACAAATCCCATGTCACGGAACGCGTCTTGAATGGCTTCGCTTTCGTGGTGATAGCCGAATCCATCAGTAATCCCAACGCCCCATCCGTACCGGTTCCCCATTTGGTCATAAATCCAAATCACAGCCTTCGCCTTCGAGCTGCCATCAGCCCAGAATACCCGCACATCAATGATGGCCTTGCCGTCCTGGCCGCAGGCATCCAGATTCATAAGCTTGTACGCCAGGACCATGGGCCATTCTTCCCTGCATTTCTGATTCCGGGAACTCTCCCGAAGCAGTTTCGGTATCTTCATACTGTTCCTCCTCGTTTTACCGGGCTCACCTTGGCAAGCCACGAATAGAAATCATCCAGGTTTTCTTCATAGTCCACCTGGACGCCGCTTAACCGGTCCTTCACCGATACGCTTCCATCATCGTTATAGGTGATGTACTTCATGCCCTCGGTGGTTTCATAGACCATGCTCTTCATACTTGGGCCTTCTTTACCCGGCCAATCTTTTTATCCGGGTGGACATCGAAGTTCCAATCCGCTTCATCCTGATCCAGAGTGGTAGTTATGCCGCCGCTCATGGTCATGCCGAAATCTTTCTTGCATTTCCGCTTGGCTTCCTCAGCATCATCGGCCTCGACATAGAATGTGCCCTTGAAGGTGAACTCCACTGGGATTTGATATTTAGTGCTCAATTTCCGCCTCCTTTTCTACGAAGTTTTTAAGACTTTCCAAAATTACCGGTCTTGGCGTTTTGATTGACCATATTCGCTCGAAGTACCGTGGAACTCCATTGATATATTTTTCTTGATAGAAAAATCCAAGGTCGCCGGACCACAATTCAGAAATAAAAAAGCCTCCTTGTTTCCACTGCCTTGGAGGAAGAACGCCGAGCATATACTCAAACCGTTCTGCGGTTATTTCCATCCAGTGTTTTTGGAGGCATTCGGCGCGTTTGAAACAGTCGATTCCCATTGCAACACATTCCCGGGCCAGATTCTGGTCGGTAAACCATGTGATAAGCTCCGCGTTTTCGTGAAACTTTTCAAAGACATCCTTCACGGATTCATCTTCCAGGAACACACTCAGGTGGTCCTCCCGGTAAAAATCCTCCCCGTTGTTCTGATAGACGACATAGATTGAACTCATGGTCACTTTACTCCCTCCTCATCCTCATCTTCTTCGGGTTCCTCCTCCAGCACACCTTCTTCTACTAGGTGCTCTGCGAATCCGTCATCCAGCAACTGGGTCCCATAGTAGTTCGTGAAGTGCCCATCACGTCTTCGCCACTCATCTCGGCCAGTGCATTCAAAATCTTGTCCTGTACTTCTTTCATTGGTCCTCCCCATAGAAATAATTATTGAACTCGGCATCGGTGATTAAACCGGCCTGATGTTCTTCCCAAACTTTCTGGTCCTTCGCCATTTGCTCCTCGTATTCCTCATGGGGGAGCTTTACAGGCCGGTTCATGGCCTGGAAGGTGTGATGGTTATACTGGTCTCCGCAATTCATGGAGTCAACAATATTCCTTGCTTCTTCCAGGGTCTCTACCCAATCAATAAAGGTTTCGCCATCATCTGGTGACGGCCCGCTTTCCGGGTAGAAGGTATTGTAATAAATACCGTATCCGGGGGTTCTTACTTTTGCTTCCATGCTCACCCTGCCTTCTGGTAATTTATGGCGCCCTGGTAGTGGGGAAGGAAACAGATTGAACTCTTCTTCGTTTCCCGCGGAGGCCGCACGATATTGACTACGTAGCCATCGTTCCTGATCACATCCAGCATCCGCTCGGTCTCCATTCCCTCCGGGCAAAAAATGAGAATCTTCGATTCCCAGGAGGCCTCGGTGATGCTTCCCCAGAGGTTGTACTTCTCGATAATCTTCTTCGGGAACCGTACCCACCAACCTTCGGTGTCTCCGTAAATAGTAATCGTGACTTCTTTCGCACCAGGGACCAGAACGGGTTTGGTGATTACAGGGGCCGGCACTTCCACCGGCGCCGCCTCGACCTTCGGGGATTTATTGACTGCGGGCTTCTTGGCCCGGGC
Source organism: Spirochaetia bacterium (assembly GCA_025997715.1). Taxonomy (GTDB): domain Bacteria; phylum Spirochaetota; class Spirochaetia; order Treponematales; family Breznakiellaceae; genus Termitinema. The sequence continues at coordinate 20,136 of BNUY01000008.1, read as the reverse complement.
CTTCTTTTCCTTGGGGTCCTCAACCTCAACAGCCGGGGCCGCTTCGATAATTCCTGTTGCCTTGGGGGGCTGATATTCGTAACCCATGACTGACTGGAAGATAGCCCGTTCATCATCATCCATGGGCATCGGCATTATTACGCCCTGCATTTCTTCATTATGGAACCGGAAAATCGGAATCCCCAACTGACTGACCAGATCGATAATCACTTCGCCGTTGGTCCGCATGGCGAGTAGGGCATTCTTCTCCAGATGGGCCGCACCTTCAATCTGGACTGCCGGAGCTACTTCTTCCCAAACCCCGAACTCTTCCCCGGGGGCGTAACCATGCGGTCCTGACCAACATCCAACGTCCAGGAATCCGTTATGGAATGAAAGAACAGCGCTCATCCGGGGTTCTCCCCTTCTGATAACGGTAACGGTGTTTATGGCCTTTATGAAGTCCTTGCCCTTTATCCTGGCAAATGCTTCGGTCGGTGTGTCGATCTGATCCAGCATTACCCGGAACTTCTCGATCATGAATGATACAGGATGTGTCGAATTGACAATTTCCTGGTCATCGGTAAAAACTTCTTCGGTCACATGCCCAGGGGATGCTTTTATTCCCAGGCGCTTGCTGGCCTTCGTCACTGCCCATTCCGGGAAGTTTTGCTGGAACTTGCGGGTGTTATCCCCAAATAGGGTTTTGCGGAAAAGAGAGAAACCATTGAAAGCATACAGGTTTATTCCGCCCTCGAATCCTTCAACATACAGACCGCTTTCGGCTCTGTCCGCTTTTCCCAGTTTTGACATCGCTACCAGTACCTTCTCCTCAATAATCATCATGACCTCCTGATTTGTTATTCCGTTTTGATTTATTTTTTCAATAAATCATACTCATAAATTATAATACTATTGAATATATGTCAAGCGTTTTTATTAAAAAAACTTTCATTTTTTGAAAATTTTTCCATCCAAACGTTTAGACAGAAATAAAATATTGCCGGGGATTAACCCGGCTATGGCGTCAACAGTATTTCTCTTTCAGCTCCTTCATATAATTTTCCCAGGTGTAATCCTGCTCCGCCTTCTTCTTGGGATGAGGCACTTCCCGGCGCTGTTCCATGGCGTAGATCCTCTGATCTCTTTCGTAATCCTTTTCCATGAGTACCTCAGCCCTTCTCTTGTATCTGCGGTCCATGCGAATGTCGTGCAACTGGGCAGCGTTCTTGAACGCCTGAGCCCGTTTTCCTGCTCTTGTTGGCATATCTTCTCTCCTCATTTTTTAAGGTCATCAGCTCGCCGTATTCATCAATCGTCACTTGTGCCATTTCCAAAATCTCTCAGGCGCCATTTATCACAAAAACACTGGCTTGGATTGTCGATCACAGGATTATTTATCTTGTCGAATCGCATATATCCGCATATGCCCGGCTCCTCATCTTCTGTCCATGTGCAGTTGAAACAACCCTGCTTGGAAAGGTCGATAAAATGCTCATTTTCCTGTAATAGTGCCCGATCATCCATTTCAACGGTGATTTCCTCCAGATTCTGTTTTGCCCGGAGAAGGAAATCCCCCAAGTATTCTCCCTTGCCTTGTTCTGCAATCAGCATTGACCAGCCCGGTTCATAGTTGAACTCCCAGAAGCTGAACTCCACGGTAACAAAATACCCATGGCCATAAGTGGAAAAGATTACCTGAATGATTCGGGGAACAGTCCTCTTTTTATACTGAGGATGAGCAAATTCCTTTTTTATCTCACGTCCCTTAAAACAGGATATATCCCAGAGCAGACTTCGGGGGTCATTCGTATTGGGATCTGGGAAGGTCATCATCCGGTATTTTTCCAGGCTGATTTTATTTTTTCCCCGCCACTCCGCAATCTTATCCGCGTTTCCAGACCAGGAATTCGGAGCGACTATAGCATTTACCATTATAGCCCTGACAAAATTACTCATATCTTTGGTGCCATCGATAGGGAAGGGAACATAATGATTATTTTCATTGTTCATGCTATATCCCCATAAGAGCTGATTGATCCCTGCACGATGAAATTTGCAAGGAGTGGTTTCGTATTCTCCCTGGAGACCGGTCTTGAAAAACCAGTTTATCATTTCAAAATCAATGTCAGGGGAGAAGTTCCAATAATCCCCACAGAGCAGCTTTTTGAAATCAACTTTTTGCTTCATACTCATCCTCCGAAATGTCCTCAATCTTTTTCCCGTAGAACTGCTCCTGGGCAAAGATCCAACCAGAAAGAAAATCGTTGAATCGCAATGTTTCTTTTATTCCGTAGTCGAGCTCGCATAGAGGATAAGGAATCGGATTGAACTTCAACCTGGAAAACTCTTCATGAAGCGATTCGTAATGTACTTCCATCTAAAACCTCCCTTCTCTTTTATCGTCATCGTAATTGGTCAGGTCGCGGAACCCGCGCTTCTTCAATATCTCCACGAACTGGTCATCCGTGATGTTTATGTCATTCACTGCGGCCAGGTCATCAAGAACATCCTTAAAGTCATTCAGCACCTTCCAGGCATCGCGGTAGACCTCCAACTGGGGAACGGTTTCGTTGCACAGGTCTATCCACCTCATCGCCATTTCGCCCTCGGTGCCGTCATTCTTCCAGTAAATGCCGAACATAATTTCCGGCAGCTTGATCCCATTGCTCTCGGCGTACCAAGCCTTATGGCTTTGATAGAATCCCCGGATGGGCTTTTCACCAGGTTCAATCATTTCAACTCCTTTTCCATTTCTGGACATCCCATACAATCATCCTTCTCGCAGGTATCGCAGGGAGTAGGTACAGGCCGGTATCCCTGGAAAGCGAACTCTTCCTTTATGACCGGGTAACAGGAATGGCAGCGATTCTCACAAGCCATAAACTTTTTACCTGGCTCGCATGAACACCCATCATGGAAGTGATCATTCTGAAGGCCGGCATATCCGTTATCCCGGATATACGCTGTAAGAATCTTCTCAACCGTTATTCTCATGGACTATCTCCTTTTCCATCTTTGCAATGCAGCGCCGCAAGGTGCTGACCATGCCCAAGCGCCAGTGGAGGCTTCCGGGCTTAATGCTATACATCAGGTCTTTCAGATTCCAAATGTCCTTCTCAGCTTCTTCCTGCGGGATTGGCTTAGAAAGTAACCGTCTCTGTTGTTCATTCGCCCAACGTGCGTATTCCTGCTGGTTTTTCATTATCCACCCTTAATTTATTTCATTGAACTTTTTCTGGAGTTGCCGGACGGTGCCCTGCAGGTCGTAATCCTTGAAGCAGTCCTCCCCGAAAATGTTCTTGGCGATCTCCATCGCCTCCTCGCAATCCCCGGTCAGGCCGCACTCATGGTTCCACCACTCATGCCGGAAAACCTCGTCCACCGTACATTCCTTCGCCATGCGCTCTATGTTCTTCTCGTAGAAGGAATGGAACTCCCGCACATCCGCTTCCCGGCCAATGACGCCGCCGACCCCGGAAACAACTTCCTCCCGGGTAGCGCCGATTTTAGCCAGGCCCTCCAGCAACTGCTCTTCAGAGAAGGCGAAAAACACCTTCTCAGCCGGCGCCTGTAAGGCGCTTAATTCCCTATAACTGCTCATCCTACCACTCCAATATCTCAGCGATCTTGCCCGACTTTTCAATGAGGTTCCCGTTTTCATCATCCAGAATCACGGTAACGACACTGCCAACATCCACACCATTCAGGGAACCCAGGGGCTCCCCGACTGTTCCGCCTTTAAGCTTTACGGTCATAATTCCTCCACCGTCCTTTTCAGCCCTTCTATGTCTGCATAGTCCTGGCCAATATGGACTTCAACAATATCGAAAAGCTCATACAAGCCCTTCTCATTTCCGGGGTCAGCACCTTCAGAAAGGCGCTTCACTGCATTCTCCGCAGTATCACGTTCTCCGTACAAACCCACTACTTCAGCAAAATCCCGGTCACTCCGGGGGCTTTGAAGCATTACCAAAAACATTATTTATCCTCCTCTTCATACAGATCATCCGTATCAACCATTTTGCTGGCCTCGGAAAAAAGCCCGGGGTTATGCTTCGGTGGATCGTTCTGGCCAGATTTTTTGAGATCTTTATGGAACTCCGGCTTAAACTCGACATGTTCCACTACGATGGAGACCCTTTCGTAATGCAGGCCGTCAATGGCGCCGCCCTGGTGGTCGTGGAAATCTTCCAGGTTAATTGCAAGGAACTCCATCTTATTTTCCCTCCTTATTCTCAATATCCAGGCCCAGCTTTGTCTTGCTGACTTCCTCGTTGAACTCATCCGGCACGAAGGCCCGGATTTCATCGCACCAATCGTCATGGATGGTACAGAAAACCCGGGACTGCCCCTTGTCATACCGGGATTCGCCGCAGAACTCGGGCTTGCACTCAGGCATTTTCACATTCCACAGCAGCCGCTTCCTCGGCTTTTTCGGTAATGGTGTCAATGGCACTTTGGGCCAGGACATCGTACAGGGAAACACCGCCAAGCATGATGTCCAAATCCTCCAGCTCTCCACCGCCACCGGGCTCCCCAGGGTCTCCGTTCCGGGTATACATCCTAGCCGGATATTCGGGGCAATAATCCCCAGTTACTTCAAAATCAATTCCCTCGTAGGTGATGGTTCCTTCGTACTTCATGCTTTCGCCTCCGCGTTTTCAATTAGCCCCAATTTCTTCGCGCACTGGGTATAGGTGTTATAGTCCAGGAAATGCTTATTGCATAAATCGGACCATTGCCAGTATGCCAGCTTTCCCTGCTTCTTCACGAACCGGATAATTGCCGCATTTCTTTTCTTTTCCATTCCATTCCGCGCTCCTACCAAACAAAGGCGTCTTTCACGCCGTCCTTGGTCCGGATTCCCCCAAAGTACAAGGTCCGCTCATTCTGGTTGTACGTCCCAACGTGTACCAGGTCGGTATAGAATCCCACGCAGTTATCGGAACGTTCCATCTTAATCCGGCCAAAATAGCTGGTCAGGAACATCACGGCGCTGAACTCAGAAACACTGCTCTGAAGTTCAAACTTTGCACCAGCCTCGCAGGTAGTAGGAACCGTGTTATCGGAAACTACCAGTATAGCATCCATCCGCATCTGGATATTGTCTAATTCGTTCTGCAATTCCTGGATCTTTTTCATCTTCTTCTCCCTTAGAACCTTAATGTGCCGTTGACATACGCCTCGGCATCGGACTTTGAATAGAAACAGGCAATCCTAATTTTCCTGTCCCAAACCTCGAATGTGTAACCGTTATCTTTTATTTTCAGCTCTTCCATTCTTCATACTCCCTTGTTTCAGATTTGATTTACTTTTTAGTAAATCCTCTATATAATTATCGCAGTATTACTGTTTTTTGTCAACAACTTTTATTAAAAATATTTCTTTTTTTGAATATTTTTTCTGTCTAAACGTTTGGATAGAAATAAAAAATAGTAATACTACTCCTTATAAAAAATTATTAAGGGCTCAATCAAACAGGCCCATTTCCCCACCCTTTACCCAGAGCACTTCGGTCCTGGGCTATTCTGCATCGTCCTAGTCGCTTTCTCAGAAACTCTCCAGTCATGGTATAGGTCGTTGTAAAGCTCTGAATGGTAGCCGGAAATAACGACCGGCCCCTGGCACTCATGCAATACCTTTGCTAATTCAACATGGTCCGATTCGGAAAACTCATGCTTGTAATCCGTTCCCCGGTCCCGCGTCTCCGCTACATAGGGAGGGTCCGCATACACCAGCGTCCCGGGAGAATCATTGCGCTTGATCAATTCCCGATAGTCAAGATTTTCCAAGACTACCCCGCGCAGGCGGTCCATAATGAGCAACAAGTTATCCGGGAGCTTCAGCCAGTCCAGATTCGCGTGATTGCCGTGGATCTTCCAGCTGCTCCTAAAGCCGTTTTCCGCACGGGCGCATTTTGAGGAATGGCTGATGTACCCTCCGCCGAATCCCATGAACGCCCGGATAAAGGTTCTGCGGGCCTGCTCCACTTTGTCATCAGCGGGCTCGAAGGCTTGGACGAACTCCTCCCGGGCGTAGGGGGTCATGTAAATCTTCTCAGCCAGAGCCGCTCCCTGATCGCGAGTTACGCGCAAAAGGTTCACCAACTCTCCATCCAGATCGTTGTAAATCTCCACCTCGCACCGGGCCTTTCGCAAAAGGACTGAGGCACTGCCGCCGAAGGGCTCCAGGTAAATCCGGTGCTGTGGGAAGTGCGAAATTACCCAGGACGCCACTCTCCATTTTGACCCGTGGTATCGACAAAGAGGGTGCTGAATCATGCCACCCCTCGAAGTTTTAACCATTTGGTCCACGGTCCTCATCACTTCCCCCTGTACTGCTTGTGGAACTGAGACCAGTACCGCATATTTCCCAGTCGCAGCAAGCGCATGATCTCATCTGGGGTGAAGGACTTGAAATACTTCCGAGGTTTCGCATTGCGCCGCATTCGGCAATTCCATCGGCAGCCATATTCATGGGAGATGGTGATAATCCCCGCCTCCGGGGGAGCGAACTCAAAGAACGCTGCTTCAATTTCCCGGGGGCCGGCATAGTAGAACTGCCTAATCCGGGAATCGTCATGGTGGTGCGGCTTTTCTAAATCACGCTTCATATCGGCCTTCGTCACCTTAATCTCTATTTCAGTACCAATATGGGTGTCCATGGAAATCGACAGAAGGTCCAGCTCGTGATTAAAGCCCAGGCCCCAATGGACGTTTGGCACTACCAGATGAGACCGGATATAAAAGGGGCTGCTCTGCGAATAGGTCAGGGCATACTGGACTTCATCTGCGGTCATCTGCTACCCCGCCATGCTGCGAATACCCGATTCGCATATTCGACGCTTTCCGACTTCGGCGTTCCCCTTATCACGTTACCTTCCCCGGCGTTATATGCCAGGATTGACTGCCACTCATTGAACTGCGGAATCGACAGCAGATATTTCAGATGCTTCAGGCCAACGTAGATATTGTCATACGGTGCCCGCCAGTTAAACTCCCAGTCTTTATCCCAATACCGATCCACGAAATAATCCAGGTAATCGGGATTTAGCTGCATGATCCCAAGGTCTCCGGTGACGCCCACTCTGTCAGGTTCCATATAGCTATTTTCAGCAAGAACAAGCTGGACAGCCAGATTACCGTCAACGCCGATTTCCAGGGCCAAAGAAAGAACCAAAGTGATTATCGTATTCATGGCTTGCCCCAGACAACAATCATGGACGGGAACGGTGCCGAACCTTTCCCGCCTTCTTCCCATAGGCTTTTTGCCATCCGCTTCTCCTTTTTAGAATGTCTCTACCAAGCTATTCAAAATCTTACGCCTCATCCTTCTTTCATTTACCTTCTTAACAACTTCCACGGGCCGTTCAGTAAATCCAGCGCAATCGTAAGATACGGCATACCAAGGAACATCTTTCAAGCATCCTCCCTGGCAATTCCCGCAGAAAACGCAGATTTTATTCTTCATTCGCTCGCTTAACGCTGTCATCATCAGCCCCCGTTACCTTCCCTGCTTTCATGGCTTTATACAGGCCACGAAGGATCTTCGAATAACAATTCTCAGTACATGGTGGATAGTAATAACTACCCAGAAACTCCATGAAGGCCAAGATCATCACGTTCTTCCCATGCTGCGAATTAAAGGTAATCTCATATCCCGGATCGAACTGCGCCGGCCTTTTCATCTTCTTCCTTCAGCCTTTTTATTTTTCAATCTATTCCACGCCTTTCGGTATACCTGACCGTTCTTTCAAACATGCACACCGCAGTAGCGATGCTTTCAGTTAAAAGGGTGGTAAGATTAGTAAAATCCCGCTTCATAAAAACGCCATCAATTTTCAAACGAAAATCAACTATGCCGCTGTTTAGGGTGGTTTCCCCTTCCAATTTGGGTTCGTACTGAATTTCTCCTGGAATAATTTCAATTTGCATATTCCCCTTCCTCCTTCATTGCCGCTTCGATTTCTTCATCCGTAGGTTCCGGCTCAAACCCAGGACAATCTTTATTCATGGGATCGCCATGCCTGCAGGAACCCCTGCCGGCACACCCGATTCCCCAGGCGCAATCCAGGAAGTTACAGACTGGATTGAACGGATGCCGCTTCTCCCATTTCATCTTCTTCTCGCCCTTCTTTATCACCTTCTTTACATAGGCCCTGGTATGCCGTCTCTTCTCTGGGTGATGCTCCCGGAACTTCTGGCGTAGGTATTTCAGGCAGGTCATACTTCGCGCCCCGGGGGATAGGGATTATTCGTAACCAGTATTTCTACCGGTTTTGGATGCGAACCATCGCAATAAGTTTGGGACAAAAATTCCTTCACCCCGATATAACGCCCAGAAACCCAAAATTCATCTTTCCCCTGCCGCCACCACACCTGGGCATTCCCTTGCAATGGCTTCCCATGAAGTTTTTCCCAATCTTCCGGTGAGAGAAATCTGTCAGTCAAATAACAATCACACCGTATATTTGCTTCCCGAAACCCCCTCATTCCGCAAACATATTGATGCACACATCCATAGCAGGTTTCTTCTTTGTCTTTCATGCTACCTCCATCCTCAGAATATTCTCAGCCAGGGCCTCAGACAGATGGACCGGAACGGCGTTGCCTATCTGTTTGGTCACGTCCGTCTTGGTCCCGCAGAACTTGTAATCCCCCGGGAATCCCTGCGCCGCGGCCAGTTCATGGGGCTGGAGCATCCTGAACCGAATGTCCAGAGCGTAGTCATCACCAGGTTCTATCAGGCCGAATCGGTCTTTTGTGGTCACGGTTCCCAGGGGAATATCCAGCGAAGCCGCATCACCGGTCCCGTAATACTTCACTAGGAACGGTTCCACTAAGCAATGCTCCGCTTTCCCCACCACCGTGCCCAGGGGCCTATCCAGGGAGCTGCTGCGTTCCTTCGCGCTGTTCTGCCCGATGGCAAATATGAAGGGCTCCACAATCCCGTACCTGTTTGATGTGTCGATACAGGGGATAGGCTCACTCAGGGGATGGTTTCGATCTGCGGAATCCTGGCCGCCATGGAAGCGGGTCAGGAATGGTTCTATCAGCGCATGGTGGCCGGTCCCGGTTACTGCGGGCAGCGGCATATCCAGGGATTGGGAATTGCTGGTGCCGTACATCATAATCAGGAACGGCTCGGCGTAGGGCTGCCAGAAACGCTTAATCCCATGCTCAATTCTCCGCAAGGTAGCCGGCGCCAGTGGACGCTTCCGGGAAAAGATCGATTCCCCATGCAGGGATTTGTCGATAATCTCCCGGGCCGGCACCCATTTCGGCAGTCCTTGAACATTGAACTGGCTCTCGGCATGGCTGATATTTGGCCAGGTAATCGTCCGCCCAGCTCCCTTAATGGCTTGAATGAATAGGCGGCGCCGGATAGTCGGGTCTCCATAATTGGCAGCGTTCAATACCCGCCATTCCACCGTATAGCCCAGACTGCGGATTGCCCTGATAAAGGCTTTGAAGGTCTCTCCCTTCGCGTCTTTTACCGGGCGGCCGGAATCATCCAAGGGGCCCCAATTCTGGAACTCCGGCACGTTCTCCACAATCAGGCGCTTCACCTTCAGGTTTTCCAGCCAGAAGGGGATTATCCAGGCCGGCGCCCTTTGCTGCTCACAGCGGGGCCGCCCGCCCCGGGCGATTGAATGATGGGTGCAGGCCGGCGAAGCCCAGAGCAGGTCCAGGACTTGCCCTGGAACAACCTTGGTGGGGTCGATATGGTCCACGCTCTCGCAGAGGTGCATCACATCGGCGTTGTTTGTGGAGTGGGTCTGAATGGCTACTTCCCAATGATTGATGGCCAGGATATTTGCCTTCTTCCCCATGTGCTGCAGGGCCATTTGATTCCCTCGGTACTGCCCCCGGCGCCGCAGAAAAGGTCGGCTATCTGAAGAGTATTCAAAATGGCAGCTCCTTCAGATCAATAGGCTCGACCGAACCGGTACATTCATTCCCGCAATGGTGCTGCCAGCCTACGCCGATGTCAACGCCGTCCTCCATTGGGCAGCCCATACAGTTACCGGCTTCCTTGAATTCCAGGAACAGGAACAGCGGACAGAATCCCAAGGCTTCGTAAAGGGTTCTTGACTCACTCATCATCCCCACCTTAGCTCCATCCACCCAAGCCGATATTCTACAATGCTGAACGAACGACCCTTGCATTTGTAAAACCAATTCGTAAAACTAGGCTGCTTATTGCATGAATGCTCAATGCCGGATGAATCCATCACTTTCATAAACTTCTTGACTTCGTCTTTGCGAGGGCTGTCCAGAAGAAAGCCTTTCCCCCCACCTTCTATTGACTCTTGAAGATCAAGAAGCCGCATAAACTCATCCCAACATTCTTGATCGGTCAGTTTTTCATACGGTTCATCCACAAACGTTACTACTTGTGGTATTGGAGTCGTCTTCTCTATGGGAATCTTCGACCGCTTTTCCTCCGGCCTATCTTTCATCCGCTTGGTCAGCCATTCCACAATATCCTGCTCCCGGCCAATCCGGAAGGGATTCTTGTCTCCCATGATGTGAATAGTGGTGATGTATGGTTTTGCTACCGCATTCCGTCCACGCCTCACGCTGTTTAATACATGGCGAATATCCTTCACGTTTTTAATTCCCTTGAAGAAAATCTCGTCAGCCTTCTCGTTATACACCCGAATTTCCAGATCCATCCTTTTCCTCCTCATAGTCTAAAAATGCCTTGGAGTAATCTATGCCACCCGGCTTACCCCTGGTCTTGTCTCTGGATTTGTAACTGAGGTCATACAGGTCCGCAACTCTTTGAACAAGCCGCTCAAAACCCGGTTTCATAACTTCATCCAGAGATTTATTTCTCAGGATTTCAATACACCCGCTAAAGATGTACTCGCCCCTTGAATCACAATTCATCTATACGCCCTCCGTTTTATCGCAGATCATCGCCGCAAAATTGATTATGTCACCGGCTTCTTTCGCTACCGATTCAATCATTTGGGTTTCGGGGTTTAGTTTCTTGATTCCCAGAAGCCCCTTCTTTTTCATTTCCTGCTCCAGCTCATATACTTCTTCTTTGAGCCGTTTCAGAAGTTCGTCATAGGTCAGAAACCGGGAATCAACCTTCTCCCGGTTTCTTCTCAGGCAAAGTTTGAACTTGGCATACCGAAAACCACATTCCAGAATCTCATCGATCCTTCTGCTGATTGTCCGATCCTTCTCTTTAATCATAGTCGTACCACCTTTTCGTTGTGGGTAATTCAGGGGGCGGCATTTTATTCTTGAACTGATCCCGGATCTTATAAACTACCATCACAGGGTCAAATCCAAAGGGATCTTCCTTCAGTATTGTTTGGCAACAGGTACACCGGACGCTTCCCGTCATCCATAGGCAATCGGGGCCACCAAAACCCTGCTTATTCTGCCTTGGCATCGTGAAGGAAGCGCAGATTTTACACCCCATCCCGCAATCCTTACAGTTGATTTTGCTGGTCTCCACATTGTATGCGGCGGCACCCAGTTCCACGGCCGTATCGCTCCAGTACACGACATTCTCAAATCGGGAATGACAGTCGCAATACCGTCTGGATAACGGGAAGTACTTTCCGCAAACCGGGCATTTCCAAAATTGTTGCCTGCTGGGCTCCTCGGCCATTACTTCCTCCTACTTTTCCAGTTGAACTTAACTAAAATAGGTCTCAGCCTATCCATGACCGCTGTGCCGTATTGTTCCGCGAACTCGTTTTCCGTCAGGTTAGTAATCAAGGTCATCGGGACCATGTTGTTGTACCTGCGGTCAACGATCTCAAAAAATAGGTTCCGCTCAAAATCGCTGAACTTCGTTCTTCCTATCTCGTCTATAATCAGTAGCTTCACTCTGCCCAAGAAGTCCAGGACATCGTTCTCCGAATCGAAGTCCTGACGGACCTCCCGGAATATATCAGGCAGCCTGCGGTACGTTGCCCCGCGCTTCACGAATCCATAAGCAAGGTGAGTTTTCCCGGTGCCCGCGTTGCCGGTGATAAAGAGATTCTCCTTCCAGATGTTATTCACGACCTGTAACAGTGCATCCTTTTTCTCCTTGCTATCGGCTATCCAATTTTCAACCAGGGATTCGTAATACCGGGGGGGAATCCCCAAGCGCCGCAGCGCCGAAAGCTCCCGCTGCTTTTCTTCTTCCTCGGCATTTACCTTGACCTCAGCCATCCTGGCCGCCCGTTCTTCTTCGCTCATTGGTTCTTGCTGGGTAAATGATGGGACCATGCGGCGAATCATCTCGGCAACTTCTGGCTTGAACTCGGACTCAGGTATCGGCATCGGCAACCCCCTTAAAGAACTGGCTCACATCATCCACGGAATCCTTCCCGATCTTTGGGCCGGCCTTCTTCTGCGGTGGATCTCTGTACCGATTAAGCCCGTCACCCAGGATGAAGGTATCGGGATTGGCCGGAACGAACCGGCGCTCAATTACCCCTGTCTTTACCCCGGCAATGAAGTTATCCCATGACCGCTTTATGTCCTCCCGGGTGCCCTGGTAAAGCCGCCAGTATTCAGCCCAATCGTTGGGGCTTTTCAGGCGGGCCATGCAATTTACTACCGTTGGTTCCGACTGCCAAAGGGAAATAAAATAAAGATCCAGGTTTGAATGTGTATTTTGTTCTTCTGTACTTTCTACCTGTGTATTTTGTAGTTGTTGATTTTCAACAAAGGGGGTGTGCTGTTTTTCAACATGGGGGCTTTGTTGGTTTTCAACAAGGCCCCTTGCTGATTTCCAACATACCCCTTGTTGATTTTCAGCATAGGTATTCCACTCATCATTACTGAGTTTTGCGTCATTCACAAAGTAGTCATAGGTGTTATCCTGCTTCAAGACACCCCTAAAAACATACCCGGAATTGAGCAATTCCAACATGGCGGTATGAATCGCCGTTCTTTTATCAGTCGAATGGTCCTTTATCTCATTCTCATACAGCTTCCAGTCCTCCGGCAAGGATAATAAATACGCCAACAAACCCCTGGACCTGAATGACAGTTCTTTGTCCTGCAGGGCCTTGTTTGATATGGTCGTAAAATTATTCTTATGCTTGACCCGAATTATCATCACCCCTCCCCATTTTTTGATTGGTGCATCCTTTTTACGTTTTCAACCAGCGTTATCCATTGGCAATTCTCAGGACAATAATTCTGATCGCTCTTCTTCCGGTCGATAGTTAAATCTTCAGCATACCCATTAGTAAGAGCCCAATCCCTAAACGCGGAAAATGAGTTTCGCCATTCTGGGTAGACCGTTATCCCTTTACCGCCATACCATGGGAAGTCCCGGCTTTTTGGGTTATAACATCTGGTATTCATGTGTTTCCAGGTCTGGTAAAGCCTTGTTCCTGTGCCGCCATGCTTCCTGAAAACATCCCCGGTCTTTTCCCGATGATAGCATCCACAACTGGTAGTATTACCGCTTCTCAATTCAGCAGTACCGGTAACAAGCTCTTTCCCGCAATCGCATAGACAATTCCAGCGTCTAAAATACCTTGTGCCGGTATGTATCACATGGGAAAAACTAATTACGGTAAGACGGCCAAACCTTTGGCTGGTCAAATCAATAGCCCTTCCCACGCTATGCCCCCTCAGAATAAAGGTCATGCTCTGGTAGAATCCTTCGGAGATTCTTTTTTAGGTGAACTTTGGTAAATCTACTCAGCTTATAAACAAGCTTTTCAATATCCTCTCTGGACGGCTCGGGAAGTTCGACATTGCCACTATTTGCGCCCAGATTGACCTGTTCTGGGCGAATCCAATGCAGCCGTTCTACGAAGGGGGAAATGGCAAACTTCATAATCGGCTCTATCGTGACCATCTTCCGACCTTCCCATTCCTCTAGCCCCTTGAACCGCTGGTCTGGATGCGGCGCCTTGCCCATGCAGTCAAACCAGCAATTGGTCTCTATCGTGGCGCAAAGAATTGAGTTCTTGGGATAGTCCGGGAACCGACTATCAAAGCGGGGAAGGTTCACGGCCCGCTGCGGATTCTTCGTGTTCCAGAGCCAGGTATTCTCCGGGTACTTGTTGGCCTGGCGAATTACCCAGGCTATCCAGGATTCCGGGATATTGCTGGCAAAGAGATCGCAGGAAGAGCACACAAACACCGTCTTGCCGGCGCCGTTCTGTCTGATATTCAGGGGAGTATCAAACAGATGCGGCGCCCCGAAGTCATCATCACCCCGGAACCTCTGGGCGATACGCTTGATGTAACAGTAGGCGCAGTCATGCTGGCACTTCCCCTGAACCGGGTTCCAGGTAAAATCAACCCACCGGTACATATCGCCCTTTTGCTTTAGAAATGCCGCCATCAGTTGTACATCCTATTTATCAGCTCAGTGACATAATTCCGGTTGATCCAGCCATCCTTCTTTTCCTTCAAGGCTTCAATAAGGGAGTTGAAGTACGCTGAATCTACCCCAATGAGCTGATCGCGAAGGACCGGAATCTTCGTCAGATCGAACTCGTTGATGTTCATGGCGATTTTCAGAATCTCGCTGGCGCTGATGGTGAATCCCCGGGAGATAAACTTCCGCATCCTGAACAGGGAGCAGACCGGGTATTTGCTCCCAACATAAATCAGCTCCTTGTTGTGGACCGCTTCCAGGGCTTCGATTTTTATCTCCACCTTCCCGGGGTCGCTGACCCAGTAATTCGTGGCATGAAGATAATCGAAGTTTTTATGAATCTCAGCGGCGTCTCCGTAAAACCGGGTGACGATCTGAACCTTGTCGGACAGGGTGATGGCGTTTGAGCTGAAAAACACGGGCCGGTACTTCTCTTTCTTTTCAGGATCTTCCAGCGATTCATCCAGGGGATTTTCGCTGTCCTCCATGATTTCGCTCAGGTCTTTCTCTGCGGCAATGCCGCAAGACTTGATGTAGAGGAACACCCGTCCAGGGTCGCTGAAATCCTTGTGATAAGCATAAAAGTCCAACAATTCCTGGTCCTTTTCGGGGTCATCATCCTGGAGGGCCTCGATTTCCTTAACCCGCTTCCGTAGCGCCGAATCATCCTGGGTAAAGTCCGTTCCCAGATAAATCTTAATATCCGGGCCGGTGGGCTTCGCCGTCTTGAACTTGTCGATGTAATATCTGGCAACGGCCAGGACGGTTTCCTGATTGGTAAAGTACACGTCATAGTCCTTCACCTCTTCGCCGTTAATCATGGAGGCGATACACCCCCCCGTTATGGTGGTATTCTTTTCCACCAGCTTGCGGACGGCCTCATCTTCAATCGTAGCCGTCCATTCATTGAACTTCTTGGTAATAACCGCATTGATAATCCGGCGCTTCATTTTGGTTCCTCCATGCCGCTTTCGTTCTTCAGGGCCGCTTCAACACGACACCACCAATACGCCTCGGCCTTTGCCGCCGCATAATTTTCGGGGGTATACGTTCTTATCTGCCTCCCCTTGTGTTGCCCCCTGTAATACGCCGCCATCTTACCGGCATCGCTTTTATCGCAGGCCATAAGTATTCGGGGTTTGCCCCCATCAATCAAACAAATTATTCTCTGCTCCATGACTTCCTCCTAAAAGATGTCCAAAGGAACCCCGCTTGAATCCATGCCATCCATGGGAAGCTCAGGCCCCTCCGGGGGAACTGCTGCAGGGGCAACGCCCCTATGTACTCCGGGGATTTCCCCCAGTTTGGGAATCGGCTTCTTCCCACTTCGTGGCGGGGTAGGCGGTGTTTCATCATCCTCTGGTGATTCGTAAGAATCGGTGTCTCCGGGCTCCTCGGGTGTGTCGTATATGGCCGGTATTTGCGCTGAGGATTGCTCAGATTGCGTAGCTGGAGGTGTATTGGTGTGATTCTGTGTTGGAGCCGTTTTAGGGCCTTCTACGGGCCTTGTTCCATTTTGGGGAACTTCGGTCCCGTGGAACACTTCTTTCACGCGGTCCACCGGCGTCTTACCGTCCAGCTCTCCTGACAGCTCCCGGTAGATATGGTCTGCTTCGGGATTATCCGAAGGCTGCACCTTTGGGACTTCCCTGGGAACTGTAGGGTCCGATACTCGTATCTGAAGTTTCTCCTTGACTTCATCAAGCATCACGGTTAGGGCTTCCAGTCGCTCTACGGGTGTTTTTGGTATAAGCGATACCAAGGCGTCGTGATTTGCTGTCACTTCATTCGGGGAAAAGTAAGGAATGTCCGCTTCATCCTTGCTTTTGATAATCCGTGTAATCTCCAGCTTCAGCTTGTTCACTTTCTCATCCACCGTTACTACTACCGGGGCTCCCTCTGACAGCCAGTCAGCAATATCCTTACCAAACTTGCGGTCTGGCCGATCAATTATCTTATCCTGGAACTTCCCAGTCCGGTCCTTGATGATGCTGGCAAGGTGGCCGGTATTGATTTCAAACAGGATGTCGAACTCATACTCAATCCCTTTACCTTGCTCCGGCGCCAGGCCCACCCGTGTAGGCTTCTTCGCCCCAGTCTGCCACTCGGTTTTACTCCGCATGGTCGCGATAATATGGCCGGGGTAATTCAGGATAGCGTCCACCAGTTCACGCTGCATCGGCGTTCCCTTACTCCATGCCGCCCAGAAGTTCCCCTGGAAAGAGGTATCAGCTATTTTCTGGACCTCTTCATTGAGGATCTGCCAAGCATGGGTCAGGCTGTCGATAATCAGGACATCGTAACCAGCTTCTCCGGCTTCTTTGATGTTCTTGACGTATTCCTGAACCGTCTTGGTTTCCAGCTCGCAGACATCGAAGTTAAACCGGTCTGCGTACTTAATCGCGGTACGATTTTCCGAATCCATCAGGGCGATACGATCACCCAGGCCCGTTGCCACAGACAAGGAAGTATAGGTCTTCCCGGAACCGGACGGCCCAAACATTGCTATCCGTGCCTTGGCCTGGGATTTTACCGCTTTATGAAATCCACTCATTCGTCCCTCCTTTTAGTGAATGACTGCGGCATAAATCTCGCCGGCGATTGCTTCCCGCTCCATAAATACCGCAGCGTCCTCATCAGTCTTGAACAGAGAAACCGTCTTGTATGGCACCCCACGGGAGGAAAGCCAGGCCCGCAGGTCGCGGTAGGTATCGGGCTTAATCTTGAACCGCAGGGAGGTACACAGCAGATCCGGGCCTTTCCGTTCAGGTTCCGGCGCCTCGGCTGCTCCCAGGGCTTCGGCGGCCAGGTCTTTAATCTGCTCATCCTTCGCTTCCTGGCGCTCCTCATTCCGCAGATCCTTCTGGTTCTCCAGTACCTTCGCCGCCGCTTCCCGCTCTTCCCTTTCAACCTTCTCCCGGGCAATCTTCTCTGCGGCAGCCTTCAAGCGGTCTACTTCTGTGAGAGCTCTCCCAATGTCCAGGTGTTCAAGGTAAAAGGCTTTTGCGGCGGTACCGTGATCCGGAATACGTTCCAGAACTTGAATTTCGCTGTAGATTTTATCAATCTTCTCATCCAGTTCCTTTTCGATGTCCTTCATCTTGGAGCCCTTCAAAAGCCACCGATCATTGAAGAGTTGCTCAAAGGGAACAAGATCAAAGTTCTTGGTGTTGAAGTAAAGACGGATAGCCAGGGCCTTGTCTTCGTTCTCCTTTTCCTCGGCCTTCTTTACCACCACATCCAGTCCAGCAGAGGCATTTTTGAATTCGGCCCTCACGGCCTTCATGGTCTCTTCAAATAGTTCAAGCGGGGCAAGCCATTTCTTACGGATAGCACCAGCAATTTCAGCGGCCTTCTTCTCCGCCTTATTGAGTGACGCTTTTTCCTTTTTGGCTATCGCCTCGTTTCCAATGAAGCGTGTTACATCTTTGTATTCCTCACACTTCTTCTTGGCATTAGCCAATACCTCTAAGGCATTGGTCTCAATGATCCCAATGGTTTCCTTGATTATTTTAATCTCAAGATCCATTCCGTTTTCTACCGGAACCAATCCGGTGTCATCTAACTCTTCACTCATTTGTACCTCCTCATCAATGGCGTAGTTATCGCTTCTTCGGGCGTCATCCCCCTTTTAATTCGATGAATAATCAAGGAACTCGATAAACCCTTAATTCGTGCCCATTCTTCCTGATG
The DNA here is from genome assembly GCA_025997715.1 of Spirochaetia bacterium. GTDB lineage: Bacteria > Spirochaetota > Spirochaetia > Treponematales > Breznakiellaceae > Termitinema. The sequence continues at coordinate 2,100 of BNUY01000008.1, read as the reverse complement.
GTGGGTTTCGCCATCAATGGTAATGAGTTTAGTATTTTGCCGGTTCTCCCCTTGCTCCATGCCGGTTGCCCATCGGCAATTTAATGGTTCATAGTTCCCATTAACCTCACGTCTATCCAGGGTTAGGGAATCGGAATAACCATTCCATATTGCCCAATCGAAAAATGCTTGGAAGTCATCTTTCCACTCGGCACATACGGTTATTCCTCTCCCGCCATATTCTGAATACCGCTTGTTTTTGGGATTGAAACACCTTGCCTTCATGTCTTGCCAACAATACCAGAGCCGGGTATGCCTCTGTCCATGCTTTAAGTGGGCAATGGCAGTTCTGGCCCTTTGCAGACATCCACATGATTGGGTATGGCCTCTTTTCAGGTCATAGATTGAAGCAGTAAGTTTGCTTCCGCAATCGCATAGGCATTCATAATATGCAATTGATCTTCTTTTCTCTGCAAAGGATTCGATTGTCAGGCTTCCGAATCTTTTCCCTACCAGGCTTTGCATATCACTAAGAGTGCTCACCAAGACCATCCCTGACGTAGTTTTCAACGTCCTTCTGTTCTTTGCTTTCCTCGGCGGCAAAGGCTTTGATTTCGTCCAGATTCTGCATAATCAGAATCCCCTTGTCATAGGGAAACACGAAGGGGTATCTGTCATTGGCGTCCCGCCGTAGAACAATATCCCCGCCCTTCTCTATGCCATCGCTGATCTGAGGAAGGTTTGCAACAATGAGCTGCGCCTTCTTCTTTCCGAATGAGAGGGGTCTTTCATTCTCCTTCTCATTACTTTCCCAAAGGCAGATAATGTCATTGCCCTTGAACCGTTCAAAAGTCACCATGTTTTGGTCACTCCTTGGATATAAAAATACCCCCGCTAGGCGGGAGTTTTTGCGAACTGAGTTTTTGCGCTGTTGATGATTTCATCTTCCGGCTTGCAGCTCCATTGGGAGCAGGCGCCATTTTTACAGTACTGGCATCCAGCCTCCGTTTCACATGGCCGCTGCCAATCCTTCAATGCTTCTCGAATCTTCTCAATTACTGGACCGTCCATATCGTCCTCTTCTCGTTAAATTAAGCCCCAGAAAACTCCGGGACTGTTTCGCTATCTGGCGACTTCCATTTTCAAGAGCTCTTCGTAAGTGGGAAAGTTCTTGAAATTACGATTAAATACTTCGTAATGTACAAAGGGGTCCAGATGAACACTAACGAGGTGGTCAAAGAACTCCTCCGCAGTACAATTTCTCGTAGATACCACAGTGCCCATATTGACCCAAAGATCGTCCGGTTCTCTATCAGGCATTTCTGATTGAAGATCCGCATACTCTTTGGTCTTAATCCAAGCACGAAAGGACATTTTTGTTGATAGCTGTTTTTGTTCCTTTAATTCTAAGTTTAATTTCTTCATTGCTTCTTTCATCATCTCGGCCTTCCTTGTTCATTCAGATTTGATTTATTTTTTCAATAAATCATACTTATATATTAAAAGATATTTGAATATATGTCAACCATATTTATTAAAAAATCTTTCCATTTTAGAAAATTTTTTCTGTCTAAACATTTAGACGGAATCCGACAGAACAACTATTCTGATCTTGCCCTGCCGGTATAGAGATTATTCTTCTTCCTCCTCTTCCCCCAGAAGCTTGTCCTCAAACTTGCCGGCGCAGGACTTCTTGATCACCTCTACGCAATTCGTGGCAATCAGGACGCATTGGGTAGGAATGGTAATATCCCCTCCAGCTTTCCCAGACCAGAGCGTGATTTCATTATGATCCGGTGATTTTGAATTGCACTGGACCGCAGAAGCATTGATGATGGCGCCTCTGTTCACCTCAGCTCCAATACTTTTCAACACTTTGTCAGCGATACGAGCCGTTTTCAGTTTCACGATCTCATAAATCTTCTCAGACCGCTCGTCCTCTTTCAGATTCGCCAGGTAGATCCTCACGGTCTCATTCCCCCGGGCCTGGATGCAGGCGCCTAGAGCGTTCTTTTGGTCTTGCGTCAGTTCCAGGTTATACTCCATGAAAGACTTGCCATAAAGCTCATCCACTAGGCGCCTGCATCCAGGCCCGGGGGAATGAGACCGTGAGGATCTACC
>BNUY01000007.1 GCA_025997715.1 Spirochaetia bacterium | reverse complement strand
AAGCAGATGTGCTCCTACACGGACGTGGTTTTGCTAATGGTATTACATATGCCAGCCAGATTCAGCTGGGACTGATTCAAAATATGGATTCTATCGAAAAAACAAGGCCACCGTATACGGATTCAGGGATAACTTAAGGCTCTGTTCCATAACACTGCACCTACTCTGTAAATCGACCGGCATAGCCTGAAAATGCGTCATTTTGATACACCTAAAGAACTCAAGCCTTCTAAAAAGAAGAATAAGATGTCATTCCATCTGCTCCGTGTCCTGTCTCCTTCTTTTCTATACTTTTTATATAAACTTTAGCCATATCTAACATCTCTCTTTTTTGATTTTCAAAATCTGCTTCGGTTTCTGTTCCATTATATTTTGAGTGTTCCTGTATATCATCATAAGATACTTTATCAAGAACTGACTTTAATTTTTTGTAAAGTTTTTTTGCCTTGATAGTAGAACCAGGGGGAGCAGAATAGGTATCCTTGTCCATTTTATAAAATTCGACGGCAAGAGGGACTATCCCTTTTTCATAAATATCTACTGGCCAAGTTTCATAGTTTCCCACGCCAAGTCCGAAACCACGAAAACCTAAATCTGTGACTTTTTCCTTAATTGGTTTAAGCCCACATCTCTCAACGATCCTTTTTGCTTCTCTAATTGTCATAATCTTACTCCTTTTTATATTTTTTGATTCCTTAAATAATTCTGAATGTGTTCCTGTCCTACATTCTTTAAGTATCAACGCTTCCTCATTTATCTGATAAATTAAAACCCAATCACCTTGTATATGAAGTCCCTTATGTCCTACCCACTCTCCTTTCAATGGATGATCCATATATGAAGCAGGAATTGGTTTATGATTTAATAAAATATCTGTAATTGTAAATAGTTTTGTCATATCATACCTACCACTACTAGACATTCTCTTTACATCCTGTTTCATTGTTTTAGTATATTTTAAGTGTAGTGTTTCCGCCATTCTGGGTCCTCTAATATATCAGCCATGAACTCTTCCGCAGTATTAAAAGGACCAATCAATTCCGTATCTTCCATAGCCATAATTGTTTCTTCATTGGGGATTTCATTATTTTCTGCTTCTTCAAAAATCTTACCAAAGTCCTTTTTATCCATAATATTCTCCTTCTAATTAGTATATTTACTATGTAAAAATTAGTCAAGGATTAGGAATGAAAGGTGTATCAAAATGACACGCTTTTAGGTTATGCCGACCGATTTTTATAGTAGGTGACGCTTTATGGAACAGAGCCTAACTTAACTTAACGGCCCCCTTTAAGGGGGCTTCCTCAAGCCACCGGCTATGCCGGTGGTCTTTGACTGCCACCACCAACATGACGGCAAACCTGGACAAAGCTTTCGAGCGGCGTTTCCTTTATAAGATTGAATTTGAAATACCGGATAGGGCGGCACAAACCGCCATCTGGAAAAACAATCTCCCCGGCCTTACCGGGGATGATGCTGCGGTACTTGCCGGGCGCTTTGATTTTTCCGGGGGGCAGATCGAAAACATTACCCGGAAGGAAGCGGTGTCGTCCCTGCTTTCCGGCAAGGCGCTTTCCCTTGAGGATATCATTGTCCTGTGTGAAGATGAACTATTGGGGAAAGCGCCGGTGAAGATTGGGTTTTGTGCATGAATAATGAAACGAAATGAAAACAATTACCATTCTATGGTTGTTATCGAAATGCAGTTTTGGGGGCGCCAAGATGTTCCAGGGTAGGGGAAGTACTGCGGGCGGAAAGTTTGTTGCCCTCCGGGGTAACAAACTCCACGTAATAAATGCCGTTGTGTCGGGTGTGAAGGTAATACCGACGCATGACTAAACTCCCCGAAAATGAGCTTTCTCACCCATTTTCTCATTCAGGATAAGCCAGACGCCGGGACTTCTGGTGGTCTTACTATTTTGTTAGTTAATTCCTTACTATGTAAAGAATTACGCTATGAGCCGCCCGAGGATCGAACTCAGGACCCGCAGATTAAGAGTCTGCTGCTCTACCAGCTGAGCTAGCGGCCCCAGAACAAAACACCGGTAAGAAACCTACGCCCTTATCAGTGTTTTTTTATCTTATCTAAAAAAAAAAAATACGTCAAGTCCTTGGGACTGTTTTTAATCCTAATTGGCAATATGGGGTCTTCCGCTTTAGGTCTGCCTTTCTTTTGCCGATAAGTTAAGGGGAGTTTACCATGTCATTAAAGAATTGCAGTATCGGTGTATTTTTAGCCCTGGTCCTGGGAGTTTCCGCCCAGGGGGCAACCGTTTCGTTTGTGGTGCTTGAAACAGGGCTTCGGCAAGAAATGCCAACCATAGCGTCTTCGCGGCTCTGGGAAGACGCGCTTTTAGGGGTGTTTTTCGATAACGGCCATATTGTCAGCAATACCCCTATCCAGCGGGTTTCAGAAAAACCGCCAAAGAACCTTCCGGACGAAGCCAGGATATCCCTGGACGATGCCCTTGAGGGTGGGGCGAATTTCTTCGTTCTGGCGGTGCTGGACTATCAGAATCCGCTCCGGACCGGCGGAGCCCTGCCAAAACCGTACAATGTTTCCCTCAGACTTTTTAAGACCGCACCCTACCGGTTTCTGTATTCCATGGAGTATAGCCCCGAGAAACTTACCACGGATAAGGATGAACTGGCCGCCGCCATGGGCGCCGCCAGAGCAATTGCACGACACCTGAAGGATTAACAATGATAAATAGTATGAAAAAATTCCTTGCAATATGCGCTTTAACGGCTGTCTTGATTTTCACCGGCGCTTCCGTATGGGAAGGGTCCGCCTCGGTGTCCGTTGCGGGAGAGCTTCCCGATGGGGCCTATTCTGCGGCGACCAATTCCTACCCCTCCAATACGGTGGTGGAGGTGACCAATCTGGAAAATGGCAAAACCATCCGGGTTCTTATAGCCGCAAGCCTGGATTCACCGGGCCTTCTGGCCATGCTTTCCCAAAATGCCGCCGCCGCCATAGGCATCCCAAGCCAGGGCATAGGCCGCATTCGTATGAAGGAGTCCTTAGGCCCTATCCGCACGGAAGAACCCGCCGCATCCCGCTCTCCCAATGAGGGTGACCGCCCGGGAAATCCTGCTGCCGCTGCGGAACAAGAAACCCGAAGAACCGCCACCCCAGAGGACCTTGCGGAGGCAAGTCCGGCGGATCGCTTTTATAACACGGTGATAAACCAACCCGAAACCTATACCCCGGACCCGGTGGATTATCCCGCCGATGGCGCTGTCCGCACTGAACCGAAGCCCAACTGGGGTTCCGGACAAGGCGTTGCACAGCCTAGTGGGGCATCACCGTATCCGGCATCGCCGCAGGATGTTTGGGTGGCGGATACTGCCCAGGGTTTACCGCCCTATATGCCGGATGCTCAGGCTGCCCCGGATCCGTCGCTTTCCTATTATATACCGGATGATGCCTTGAGCGCCCCGGCTTTACCGCCCTACGCGCCGACAACCGCAACGACGCCCCCGGCGGCCGGAATACCCTCCGCTGGGTCATCGGTAATTATTCTTGTTCCCGCTGAGGAACGCCCCCCCGAAGGCGGCGCCCCGACCATACCCCCGGGAACGGTAATAGGCCCTATCCCGCTCAACCAGCTTCCATGGCTATCATCCGGTGACGTAGTCCCGGAGCATATTATCGGCCCCATCGTTCCGAACCGGCAGTCCGCCGAAGTTCCCCTACAGCCTGCTCTTCCGAAAGCCACGGTTTCCCCCGCTCCGCCCCCGGTACCCAATGGATTGTCGCTTCCCCAGATCACCCAATTGGAGAAGGGTAAGTACTATGTGCAGATTGGCGCTTTTACCCGGACCGACGCCCTTGAAACGGCGGCGGCCCGGTGGTTCAGCCAGAACTTTCCATTAGCTGTTCAGTCAGGAGGCTCTGCGGACAACAGCGTTTACCGGCTGCTCGTTGGCCCCCTCAATGCGGGAGAGAGCAAGGCAATACTCCTGCAGGTCAAGAGCAGTTACCCTGACGCATTTGTGCGGAATGGCAGCTAATAGAAGAATTTTTGACCGCAAAGGCGGCTAAGGAAGGAAAGACCCTTCTTCCCTTCGCGCGCCTTTGTCGCCTTAGCGGTTTTTATTCCTTCTTCTTCTTGGAACCGGCTCAGCTAAATTTACCGGCCGTGACAGAACTTATACTTCTTCCCGCTCCCACAGGGGCAGGGGTCGTTCCGCCCAACCTTGGGCACCGAGCGGATCACGGTTACCGCCTCCGGTTCCGACCGTGACGACGGCCCACCCCGCCGCCCGCTTCCTGCGCCGCTTCCCGTAGCCGTACCCGCAGAAGCGCCGCCGGCAAAGGCGCCCATACTGCCGTGGCTGGCGGACTGGGCGGTACCCATGGTCTGCCTTGAGGTACGTTCCCCCGCCGGCATGATACGGACCAGGTGTACCCGGGAAGCGATTTCTTCCCGGATGGTGTCGATCATGGTGTCGAATATCTGAAACCCTTCTATCTTATACTCCGTCAGAGGGTTCTTCTGGGCATAGCCCCGGAGGTACACCGCTTCCCGGAGGCCCTCCATGTTTTCCAAGTGGTCCAGCCACTTCCGGTCAATCAACTGGAGATACTGCTGCCGGATAAAGTGGTTTATCCCTTCTTCCCCCACCAGTTCTTCCTTACCGGTAATGTCCTGTTTCAAGTCCCGCACAATTACTACGCTAAGGGCTTCCGGGGTTTGACTCTCCTTCGCAGAATCCACCTGGAGCAGGTAACCGAACTTCTCCTTGAGATACGCTGTCAGTTCCTTTACCGCCTCACCCAGGTCTGCCCCATGGGCTTGCCGCTGGGCATCGCGATACTTTTCCAGGGCAGAGGCGACCATATCACCGGTGGCTTCATTTACCCGGTCATGGAGATTTGCGTCTCTGAGAATTGCGTCCCGTTGTTCGTAGATAAACTTCCGCTGCTGATTCAGCACATCGTCATATTCCAGGAGGTGTTTGCGGATTTCAAAGTTCCGTTCCTCCACCTTCTTCTGGGCCTTTTCAATGCTCTTGTTAAGCCAGGGATGGTAGATAGGTTCCCCCGGCTCCATGCCAATCTTGGACATGAGGTTTTTGATGTTGTCTCCGCCGAAGAGGCGCATCAGGTCATCGTCCATGGAGATGAAGAACTTCGAGCGGCCCGGATCACCCTGACGGCCCGAACGCCCCCGGAGCTGGTTGTCAATACGGCGGCTCTCGTGGCGTTCCGTACCAATTACGTAGAGGCCGCCCAGGGACTTCACCTCCTCGTAGTCCTTTTTCCAGCCGGCGTATTCTTCCTGGTAGATGGCCGCGTACTTTTCCGGCGGCGCCTCGGTACCCGCACGCTTCCGCGCCCGGTGTTCCGGGCTGCCCCCCAGCTTGATGTCGGTGCCGCGCCCCGCCATATTGGTGGCGATGGTCACCGCCCCCTTGGACCCCGCCTCGGCGATGATGATGGCCTCCCGGGCGTGGTTCTTGGCGTTCAGCACCTCGTGGCGCACCCCCCGGCGGGTGAGCAACGCGGAGAGCTTCTCCGACTTTTCGATGGATACCGTGCCTACCAGCATGGGCTGGCCTTTCTTGTACGCCTCGGCAATCTCCGCACAAAGGGCGGAGAACTTCTCGTCCTCGTTCAGGTAGACCACATCGTCCTCATCGTTACGGGCTACGGGAAGGTTGGTGGGGATAACCACCACATCTAAATTGTAGATTTTGGCAAATTCTACCGCTTCGGTGTCCGCCGTACCGGTCATGCCGGATATTTTATCATACAACCTAAAGTAGTTTTGGAAGGTAATGGTGGCCAGGGTGCGGTTCCGTTGCGCTATCTTGATACGTTCCTTCGCCTCAATCGCCTGGTGGAGCCCGTCGGAGTAGCGGCGTCCGTAGAGGATGCGCCCGGTAAACTCGTCCACTATCTGGACCAGGCCATCCTGGACCACGTAGTCCACATCAATATGGAAGAGTTTGTGAGCCCGCAGCGCCTGGGTAAAGTAGTGGAGGTACTCAAAGTTCTCCTCATCCACGATGGCGCCCTTGATAAGGTTCCGCTTTTGCAGCAGTTCCTCTATCTTCGCCATTCCGGCGTTGGAAAAAGAAATATTCTTGTTCTTTTCGTTAAGTTTATAGTCCCCGATAACTTCCTCCCCCTGGGTTTCATCGGGGTACTCGCCGTTCTCCTTCTTTTTGATTTCCTCCAGGGTCCCCAGCATCTTATCCACCTCGGCGTACTTGAAGGTGTCGTCCTCTGCGGCGCCGGAGATGATGAGCGGGGTCCGAGCCTCGTCGATGAGGATGGAGTCGATTTCGTCCACCACGCAGAAGTTGTGCCCCCGTTGGACCCGGCCTTCCAGGTCCCAGCGCATGTTGTCTCGGAGATAATCAAAGCCGAACTCGTTGTTGGTGCCGTAGGTGATGTCACAGGCGTAGTTTTGCTTGCGGCGCTCGTTGTCCATGTCCGAAAGGATGGTCCCTACGGTGATTCCCAGGTAGCTGAACACCGGCCGCATCCATTCGGTGTCCCGCTCGGCCAGGTAATCGTTCACGGTGACCACGTGGACCCCCTTGCCGCTGATAGCGTTCAGATAGGTGGCGGCGACACTCATCAGGGTCTTGCCTTCGCCGGTCTTCATCTCCACGATCTTCCCCTGGTGGAGCACGATGGACCCCAGGACCTGCACGTCATAGGGCCGCTCCCCCAGGTTTCGCCGGGCCGCTTCCCGGGCCAGGGCAAAGGCCTCCGGCAACAGGGCGTCCAGGGTTTCCCCCGCCGCATAGCGCTCGCGGAACAGTGCGGTCATCCGGGGGAATTCCTCCGCAGGAAGAGCGGCGGCCCAGGCTTCCTTCTCATTTACCTGGTGCAATATTGGTAGGAGTAACTTCAAATCCCGTTCGTGCTGGGAGCCGAACAGGGCTTTTACGATCTTTTCAAGCATAGCGTAACTTTACCGCTTGCGGGGGTTTAGTGGCAAGATGGGCCTACCGGCCGCCTTGCGGGGGAGGGGAGGGTGTCGTATACTGGGCAGGAATGAAACCATCGCGTATCGCATTATCCGTCCTGCTGTTGATCCTCGCCGCCTGCCATCGGGACGGGATTGTTTCCGTTGCCCGGGAGGATCTCTTTGCCCTGGAGATCGGGCGCATGGAGGACCAGATCGATCTCTACAACCTTGAGGGGGGCCGGAATAGCCGCATGACCTCCCTGACCATGCGGGCCGGACTGTTCTATATCGCCGACGGCAACGGGGGAAAGGTGGTCCACTATACCTCCTATGGGGACCTCCTGTTCATGATCTATAATGAAGAAACCAATCCCCCGCCCCTGACCCTGCGTACGGATGTAGAAACCAGCGGGGTGGTGACCCGCATGGCTTTTTCCTATCCCCTGCGGGAGCCCGGAACCATTGCTGTGGATGCCCGTAAGCATATCTACGTGGAGGACCGGCTGCCCTATGAGCGGCGCCGGTTTAACCCGGAAACCCGGGTCATTGAAGATAGCATCGTCCTCCACTTCGGCCCCAACGGCCGGTTTGTGGAATACCTGGGCAAGGAAGGCATCGGAGGCTCGCCCTTTTCCAACATCGAACGGATTAGCGTCTCGGTTCAGGATGAGTACGCCGTGGTGTGCCGACTGCCGGTGGGCTGGAATATCTACTGGTACGATTCCGAGGGAACCCTGCTGTACCTGCTCTCCCTGCAAAACGGGGATATCCCCGTTCCCCCGGACCGGCAGACCGTATTCCCTTCAATTGATAGCGTTGCGGTGTCCCCGGAAAGCCGGAAGGTCTTCATCAAGGTTGATTACTACCGGGAAACCTTCGATGAATCCACCAATATGAAGCTTGGAGCCGAACCGGACAGTTCGGTGATCTGGCCCTTGAACGTAGAAGACGGTTCCTATGAGCCGCTCATTGAGGTGCCCTTCTTTGAACAGCAGCGTACGGAAAATAACCGCCGCGTTACGGAGCGGCTGCTCTATTCCCTTTTGGGGGTGGTAAAGAACGACCGGGTATTCCTCACCTTTCCGGTGGAGGGGGGGTATTCCATCATGATCCTCTCCACGGATCCCCATGAACAGCGCCGGGGCTTTATCCGGGTACATAACGATGAGCTGCAATTCAACGCCTTTGCCCTGTCTGCCGAGGGCATCCTTTCCGCCCTCCTTGCCACAGACTTCGAGGCCAAGCTGGTCTGGTGGCGTACCGACAAATTCCTGGAGGCTCAATGAGTGATGATGGCAAGAAGCCGGAACCGGACCGGGATCTGGTCTTTTACTATAACCGTGAGCGCCGGCTTGAGCGCTCCTCCCCGGCGGTACGGGCCCTCAATAGCCCGGAGCCGATGGCGAAGGGCGGCTTCATCCGTTCCCTCACCTCCACAAAGTCCAATTTGCTGCTCCTTATCTCCATACTGATCATCATGGCCTTTATCATGGTCTATTCCGCCATCCTGGGGGGAGACGTCCGGGGAACCTTACGTTCCCGAAAAGGGCCGCTTATTACCATGGGAGGGAATACCCTGCGGATCAGCGCAGAACGGGAGGGGATGGGATCAGAGGGGGAATCCTTTGTGGTTATCAATAAGCGCATAGCCCCCAAGGAAGATGCGCCCTACATCGGGGAGGTGTTAGTGGCGGTTTCCCCGGTATTACGGCAGGCGGAGACACGTGCGCCATCAAACATTCCGGTCTTTACCGACCGGCTGTTCTTCACCCTGGAGCAGGAGGAGGAATACCGGCTTGCCCTGCCTTTTACGGCGGAGAATTACCTTTTGTTGTTTCAGGTGGGGGAAGAGCGGGTCACCGCGAGGGTTAAAACCCTTTCGGGCAAAACCATTCCTTGACCTTGGGGCGGTGATGCTCTATGGTTTAAGCATACGGAGAACCCTATGATCCAGTTTTATTTTCTGTCCATCGTCTTAAACGCCCTCTCCGGGTATGTGCTTACCAGAGAGCCGAAGGATGAAGAACCCGATTTGGATACCGTCGGTTTCCATTGGTCTCTCCAAAACGAAACCACCCGCCTGATCCTGGGGGTGCTGACCATCGTGGTGGGGCTGCTCAAGATCCTTTCCTCCGTTCAGGGGGATCTGCCGGTGATTGGGGACCTTATCCCTGCGCTGGCGGGGTTTCTGGCTGGCTTTGCCCTGGTGTTTTCCTACTACCGCAGCCGGTCCACCCTGGAATCGGAGCATACCGATAAGATTGAACACCTTCTTATGCATAATAAAAAATGGGTAGGATTCTTTGCCCTGGCGGCGGCGGGTCTCCATTTCCTCTTCCCCTCGGTACTGTTCCTGTAGTTCTGTGCGTAACCTATCGGTTGCCGGCATCGCCTGGGATGCGGGGCGGTTCTTTATCGCCCGGCGGGTGTCGGGGGGCGCGATGGGGGATAAGTGGGAATTTCCCGGCGGCAAGGTTGAGGAAGGGGAGTCCTGCGAAGAGGCCCTTATACGGGAATACCGGGAGGAATTCGGGGTAAGCATACGTCCGGGGGCTTTTTTGGGAAGCGCCTGCTTTGAGCACCGGGGGATTAACCGCCACGTGAAGGCCTACCGTATCTTTTTTAACGACACCGCAGACCTATGGTCTGACTTTACACTTTCGGAACACACCCAATGGCGCTGGGCTACTCTTCCGGAGATTGAGGGGCTGGACTTTGTTGACTCGGATCGGAAGCTTCTTCCGGCTTTACAGAAGGCGCAGTTTTCTTAGGCCCCCTCCTTGGGGACAAACTGCCAAAGGGGAGAGCGAATTTTGCGGAGAGCCCCACATCAAATGCTGAATAGCCGGCGCCGGCTTGGCCTTCGTTTATTTTGGGGAAGGTACTGCTGGAAGCGCCTGCGGCTATTTCTGAAATATCACCACGGGTACCGGTAATGTACCGCCAGGAACTATGGACGGCCAGGGAAAAATATCGGTTGGGGGCAAAGGAAAAATCCAATGACGGTTCCAAGTACAGCCCCCCCCTTCATATCATCGTAGAATTGTGTTGGTCCTGTCATAAAATGGGTGTCCATGTCCCAAGCCCATATGAGAGGGCTGATGAAAAAAGAGAAATCCAGACTCAGGCTCCTATGAAAGGGCCAGGAAACCCCAATCCCTGGGGAGAGGATTATCCAATTCTGATCGTAACTGATAAGTGTTCCCTGCACATATCTTTTTTCCCAGTTTTCTCGCATATATTGGAGGTAACCATTCTGGGCTATCCAGGAAAATCGCATATATGAAAAGGAAACCAGTGCCTTGATCGCCACCACCGAGGCAATGGGGATTGTGATACCCCCCGAAAAATCCAGCAGCATAGCGCCCTGGATATAAGCGTCACTGGAAGAAAAATTGGTTAAATAGATATCGTCATAGGTATTGCCGATTACGTATGGATCGTGCCAGTCCCGGTCTTCCATGGTTCCGCTAAGAATAGGCAGGCCGAACTTGACCGACAGATCCACCGCCGCCCCAAGCCCGGCCAGGGGATTGGCGCGGGAAAGGGACAGGCTTGAACCCAGGTACACCAGGGGTTTCAGGTCCCAAAGGAGTTGGCTGAGATAGGCATCATCATCGGAATATTTATAGACAATTTCCTCGGCCTGCCCCAGGAGAACCCCGGCCTTGGCAGCCAGGGAAATCCTATAGGGCGTCTTGCCAATGGAAAAATCAATGTAATCCGGGCCGTTGGCCTCACCATAGATTGAAACGGGGAATACGCTGATGCTAAGCATACTGACGAAAAATGCAAAAGCGTATATGCTCTTCATATTATGAGAGTAGGGATATTTCCATACCGTGGTCAAGTGAGTATTCTTGCCGTGCTGCTCCTCCTGGGCGCTTGTAGCCGCGCCTCCGAAGACTTGCCCCTGACCCCGCCGTCTACCCCGCCCTTATCCCGTTCCGTCATCGGTTACGGGGTGGTAAACAATTCCTATACCCATGTGCAGAACGATCCCGCCTCGGAATCGGTTTCCCTGGGGTATCTTCGCAGGGGCGCCGTGGTGGAGATACTGGAACGGCGAAAATCCTGGATCAGGGTAAACAGCGTCTACAAGGGATGGATTAAAGAAGAGGGCGTCCTGTTCTATAGAAGTAAAGCCCAGGCAGGGACCGCCTCGGAATCCCTAAGCCGCGGACCGGAGAGCAGTCCGGAGGTCCGATGAATACCCTCCTCCTGTGGTGCATCCCCCCTTTGGTGGGGGCCGTAATTGGCTATGTAACCAATGCGGTGGCCATTAAAATGTTGTTCCGCCCCTTGGCGGAGGTCCGCCTCTTTGGTATCCGCCTGCCCTTTACCCCGGGAATACTGCCCCGGCAGCGGCATAAACTGGCGGAAAATATCGGCGCCATTGTGGAGCAGCAACTGCTGACGGCGGAAATACTTATTGCCCGGCTGCGGCAGGAGGATCTGCGGAACCAGCTTAAGGTTACCATCGCCGGATATACGGAAGGGCTGCGGAAAGAGGCCCCCCGGATTGCTTCGCTGCTAAAAACGGCGGCGGCGGATGCATACCCCCGGGCAGCGAAGTCCTTTATCGCTTTCCTGGAAAAACCGGAGATTCACCGGCAACTGGAAATTCATGGCGGAGTCTTCCTGAACAACGCCATTTTAAAACTAAATGTATTTCAACGCTTCTTTTTTTCCGCCGGCCAATTTGACAAAACCCTCCATGACCGTATGCCGGAGATTATCGACGATCTCATCCGTCAACTGGACGCAATCCTCAAGGACCGGGATGTTCAGGCGAAAGTACTTTCACACCTTGTACAGACCCTACAGGAAGCCGCCGATGGGGGTAATAAGGAAAAACTTGATTCATGGCTCAGGGACAAAGCGCTGGCCCTGGCGGAAGAGCAAAGCGCCGCCCTGTTACGGACCATCAATATCAAAGCCCTGGTTTCCGCCCGGATCGATTCCCTGGACATGCTGCAAGTGGAGCACATTGTCCTGGATGTAATGGCCAACCAGCTCAAGTGGATTAACGTTTTCGGCGCAATCCTGGGCGCACTCATCGGCATTTTCCAGTCGGCCTTTTCCTGGTTTATCCGGTAGAAAAAGCGAATCCGGCTAAAGCAAAATCCCTCTTCTCCCCCTAACAATGAGTATTATGGGGAGGTCTTTATGAAAAGACGTGTTATTATTTCTGCGTTTTGTCTCTTGTCGTATCTGCTGATTCTTGGATCATGCAGTAACCCGAACGATCCCGATGTCCAGAATACACCGGTGAAACAGGAGGAGCTGGATACGCCGGATACCCCGGTCACGCCGGTTACTCCGGTCACGCCGGTTACTCCGGTCACACCGGTTACTCCGGTTACGCCGGTCACCCCGGTTACGCCGGTCACCCCGGTTACGCCGGTCACACCGGTTACTCCGGTTACTCCGGTCACGCCGGTCACGCCGGTCACGCCGGTCACGCCGGTCACGCCGGTCACGCCGGTCACGCCGGTCACGCCGGAAACCCCGGTTACGCCGGTTACGCCCATGACATTTACCGGCGTCGGTGCTTTACAGGAATGGCTTGCGGATCAGCCTGAAAATACCGCTGCAAATCCGTATCGTATCAAGGTAACAGAGATTGATTTGGCAAGTAATACCGCTGTAAACTTGAAGGGCCTCTATGCTGCTTTAAGCCGTTATGTTGCTCTGGATCTCAGTGACTGTACCGGGGAGAAAATTTCCAATAATAAATCCGCCGGAAAGGCCAAAATAACGGAAATCATTTTGCCCCTCAATTTAACAACCGTCGAGAATAATGCCTTTGAAGGTTGTACTGAGCTGACTACAATAGATATGCCTGGGGTCACCACCATTGAACATTTGGCATTCTACGGCTGTAAAAAACTTGAAACCGTACACATGGAAAAGGTGGAGGCAATAACCAATACTACGGCCAAAGGGAATGGTGCGTTTGATCAATGCAAAGCCCTTACATCGGTATCCTTGCCCAATGCTACGGAGATTGGAAAATTGACCTTTAATGGCTGTGACCTCCTTTCTACGGTGAATCTACCCAAGGTAGCTACGATTGGTGAAAAGGCATTTGCGGGTTGTAAAAAACTTGCAAGTCTTACCTTGGGAGCAACCATCCCGGAACTGGGAACGACCGTATTTGCCGCTGGAAACCCCGATTTTATATACGTTCCGGCATCAGCTCTTAGTGCGTATAAAACCACCACAAAAGCGAACTGGACCGACTTAAAAGCAAAGGTACAGGCGCTATTAGCAGGCTAGCAAAAGCCCTGCGGACGCGCTATATTCTTTTTACAATATATTGTAAAATCGGATATAGCGCGTTTATCGTAGGGGAGGGAGAATGTATGGCAAAGAATGAACCGGAAAAAACCAGAGGAAACCCCCTGGCATCAAGTGAAGAAAAAGAGAAGGCCCTGGAGGCGGCCCGGCTCCAGATTGAAAAACAATTCGGCTCCGGGTCACTGATGAAGCTGGGCGACCATAGTACCGCCGCGGGTATAGAGGTGATCCCTTCAGGGGCATTGCTCCTGGACGAGGCACTGGGTATTGGCGGCTTCCCCCGTGGGCGGATCATCGAGATCTACGGCCCCGAGTCTTCGGGAAAGACCACCCTGGCGCTCCATGTGGTGGCGGAGGCCCAGAAAATGGGCGGGATTGCCGCCTTTGTGGACGCCGAACACGCCCTGGACCCGGTCTATGCGAAAAATCTGGGGGTCAACACCGACGATCTCTGGATTTCCCAGCCCGAATCGGGGGAACAGGCCCTGGAAATTACCGAAAGCCTGGTTCGTTCCGGCGCGGTGGACGTGATCGTGGTGGACTCCGTGGCGGCCCTTACCCCCCAGGCGGAAATTGACGGCGACATGGGGGACGCCCAGATGGGCCTCCAGGCCCGGCTTATGAGCCAGGCCATGCGGAAACTCACCGCCATCATCGGCAAGTCCCGTACCATCCTGATATTCATCAACCAGATCCGTATGAAAATAGGGGTCATGTTCGGCAACCCGGAAACAACCACCGGCGGCAATGCCCTGAAATTCTACTCCTCGGTGCGCCTTGATGTGCGCAAATTTGAGACCATTGAGGGAGCGGGGGACGAAGACGCCCTGGGCAACCGGGTGCGGGTAAAGGTGGTGAAAAACAAGGTGGCCCCTCCGTTCAGGAAGGCGGAACTGGAAATAATCTTCGGCAAGGGAATTTCCGCCACCGCCAGCCTCCTGGATGCGGCGGTCAAATACAATATCATCGAGAAAAAAGGCGCATGGTTTTCCTCCGGCGAAGACAAGATCGCCCAGGGCCGTGAAAACGCAAAAAAATACCTGGATGAGAACCCCGCCTTTGCCGCCGATGTAGAACAGAAGCTGCGGAAGATCATGTTCCCCGGCCGGGACTTCCCCCAGCAGGGCAAAGCCGCACCACCGGCAGCCGCAAAACCGGCGGCGCCCCCGGCATCAACAACCGCCGTTTCAGATCCGGCCCCCACCACGGATGACGTTCCGGCATCTGTCAAAACAGAGGCAGCCGCTCCATCGGCATCCGCGGCAGAGAAGACCGCTCCTTCCGGACCCGCTGCCCCGTCTTCCGGTCTTGCGGCAGCGGCGGCTCAAGCGGCTTCCAAACCCCCGGCGGGAATTTCCCTGGGAATGCCCCCCGGAGCCCCGGCAACCCCCGCAGCCCCCGGCACAGGCCGCCCCCGCGGAAGGCCGCCCCTCAACAAACCGGCCGCTCCTCCCGCCAATGAAACCATTTCCCTTGGCAAGAAGCCCGGCAAAAGCGAGGACGACCTGTTCTAGCCAACAAATTTCCCCCTCTCCATCCCGATTTTATCCTAACCTCAACCGTTTATGGTATCGGCTGGGGTGGGGGATTCCCTTCATGGGCTATCGCGAACCTATGGTTCGATACGTCCCCCCCGGAGGAGACCTACTGGGCTCCATAGGGGGATTCCTCCAGCTAAGCCCATGGAGGGGATTCCCCACCCCAGCCCAATGGGTCATTGCGATCATTAGCATAAAATAGGTATACTCTCCCCAGATGGATACCACAAACACCGCCCCCATCCATAACTTCACCGTAAATGACTTTGAAGGCCCCCTGGACCTGCTCCTCTTTTTAATCAAAAAGAACGAAGTCAACCTCTACGACATCCCCATAGCCCAGATTACCGAGCAATACCTCGAGTATCTCCGGTTTGTCACCCGGCTTGACCTTGAGGACCTCACCGAATTTCACCACATGGCGGCGACCCTTTTGTATATAAAATCCCGGATGCTCCTTCCCATAGAATTGAACCTGGATGAGGATATTGAGGACCCCCGGCAGGAACTGGTGGATAAACTCATCGAATACCAGCGTTTCAAAAAGCTCTCCGAACTGATGGAAGAAAAGGAAAAAGAGGCCGAATGGGTCATAGAGCGGAAAAAGCTCCAACGGGCTCTGCCCTTTGCGGAGGAGGAACTCTGGGAAAAGATGGATGTCTGGGAACTGGTTAAAACCTTTTCATCCCTTATGCACAACCTTTCCGGGGAGCGGATCATCGACATGTACGAAGAAGTGTCAATTAACGAAAAACTCACCCTGATAAGCGAGTTTCTGGAGACAAAAGGGGAGTGCAGCTTTACCGACCTGGTGGTCAGAAACGGCTCCATCATGGATATCGTCTGCGCTTTTCTGGCCCTGCTGGAGGCGGTAAAACTCAGGATGGCCGCAGTGTACCAGAACCGTATGTTCGGGGATATTTCAATACGCCCCGGTGTTAGCGCCGGCAATGTTCCGGCTGAGGGAGTTTCATCGTAATGGACGTACATACCGAGAAAGAAACAGCATTAATAGAAGCAATCCTCTACCTTGAGGCGGACCCCCTGGATGAGGCGGGCCTGTGCCGGATATCCGGCCTGGGCAAGGAGGTGGTCCTGGAGGCTCTGAACAACCTGTCGGAACGCTATGCCCGGGAAGATTCCGGGGTGGAACTTTCCCGAATCGGCGGGGGGGTTATGATCTCCCCTAAGAAGGAATACTGGGACAATTTGAAGGACCGGTACGGCAAAAAGAACGAATCAAAGCTTTCCAAGGCCGCCCTGGAGACTCTTTCCATTATTGCCTATTCCCAGCCCATCACCCGCAGCGAAATAGAGGCCATCCGGGGTGTTTCGGCGGATAACATGATCCGTCTGCTGCTGGAGAAGGAGCTTATCCGGGAGGTAGGCAAAAAAGACGTACCCGGCAAGCCCGTCCAATACGGCACCACCCGGGAATTCCTCAAATTCTTCCGCCTGGAAAGCATTGCGGATTTGCCCAAACTCAATGAAAGTGAGACCGACCGGTTTGAACTTAACGGATAAAGCAGGGGAGGCCGCCCCGCTCCGGCTCCAGGTCTACCTTGCCCATGCCGGCATTGCTTCCCGCCGGGCCTGCGAGGGGCTCATCACCGCCGGCCGGGTCAGCGTGAACGGTCAGGTGGTAACTACTTTAGGTACCAAGGTCCTCCCTACCGATGACATACGTCTGGACGGGGTAAGCCTGCACCCCGAAACCGAATTGCACTACCTGGCCCTCCATAAACCGCCCATGTACATTTGCAGCAGCTTTGACCCCCAGGGGAGGCCCCTTGCAAAGGATCTTCTCCCCATACCCCGTGAACGGCTCTACAACGTGGGCCGCCTGGATTACCGTTCATCGGGGCTTATCATCTTCACCAACGACGGCGACTTTGCCGCAAGGATAAGCCATCCTTCGGCGGAAATTGAAAAGGAGTACCTGGTGGAGGCCACGGGCCCCATCCCGGATACCATGATTGCGGAGTTCGAAGCGGGGCTTGAAATCGAGGGGGTTTTCTACCGTTCCGCAGAAATCGAGCGTCTGGGGCGGAAAGCCATCCGGGTGGTACTGATTGAAGGCAAGAACCGGGAGATCCGCCGGGTTTTCTCCCATTTCCACCTGCACCCCAGCAAACTTCACCGTATCAGAATTGGCCCGGTGGTTTTAGGCGGGCTCGGGGCAGGGGAGTCCCGGGCGCTTACGATGGAAGAAAAAGAATTTTTAACCGCAAAGGCGAAGAAGGCGAAAAAGTAGGAGAAGAAGAAAGAATGAAGAATTTAACACGGAGAACACATAGGAAATTCGAAGGACACAGAGGAAGAAGGATAAAATTTCAAAATTCTTTCTCTGTGCCCTCTGTGGTTACTCTTCTTTTCTTCCTTAGTCGCCTTCGGCGCCTTTGCGGTTTTATATAAATATTCATTATTGAGGAGAGCATAGTGGTAATCGCCATTGACGGCCCTGCGGGTTCCGGGAAAAGCACCATCGCCAAATATCTGGCGGAAAACCTGAAACTGCCCGGGGAAGGGCCTTTTACCTACGTAAATTCGGGGAACCTGTACCGGGCCATTACCCTGGGCTGTATCCGTAACGGGATAGATCCCCTGGATCAGCCGGCAGCCCTTGCCTACGCGCACGAACTTACCAGTTCGCAATCTGCCCGCATTGAGTATCGGGACGGGGACGTATACCTGGAAGGGGAAAATGTGGTTCCTTTGCTCCATACCGATGAAATCGACCGGTTCGTTGCCCCCCTTTCGGCCAATGTGCCCATACGGCATGTGGTCAATGACCTTATCCGGAAAATCGCGCGTACGCAGAATGTGGTGGTGGAGGGCCGGGATATGACCACCGTGGTTTTCCCCCGGGCGGAACACCGGTTTTACCTGGATGCCTCTGCGGAAGCCCGGGCTAAACGGCGCTTTGACCAGGGGGTTTCCCGGCTCAGTTTGGAGGAGATCCTGGCCGCTATCCGGGAGCGGGATGAAATCGACAAAAATAAAGCCGAAGGAAGCCTGAAAATCGTCCCGGGAGTGACGTATTTGGATACATCGGGCTTGACCATCCGCCAAGTTTATGCCAAATTGATAGAGGAAATAACGAATACAAGGATAGAGGAAACAGCCATGGGCCAGTTGGAAGTGGAATCGGACACTAGTCCGATAGAAGAGCAGGATGTACAGAAAACCGCAAATTCTCAGGAACAATTACAGGAAAAATACCTCAAAAGTTTCGAGCAGCTTGAAGAAGGGCAGTTGGTAGACGGCCATATCATTCAGGTTACCCCGGATCAGGTCTTTATTGACGTGGGGTATAAGTCGGAAGGCAAGATTCCCATCGGGGAATTCACGGAAATCCCCGCTATCGGGGATGTGGTGCCGGTTATTCTCATCACCAAGGAGAATAAGTATGGGGAAGTGATTGTTTCCAAAAAGCAGGCGGATGTCAAGATCTTTTGGAAGAACCTGCGTCAGGCTTTCCAGGATCACACCATGGTAGAGGGGACCATCGAAAAGCTCGTTAAGGGCGGCTTTGATGTGGACCTCGGCGGGGGGGTGCGGGCTTTCCTGCCTATCAGCCAGGCCGATGCCCAAAAGGTGGACAAACCGGAGAGCCTGCTGGGGATGAAGACCAGTTTCTACGTGGAACGTCTCTACTCCGACGGCAAAGTTAATATAGTAGTAAACCGCCGCAAGTGGCTTGAGGAAGAAATTGAGCAAAAGCGGAAGGGTTTCTTTGAAAGGACCCAGATTGGGGAGGATATAACCGGGGAAGTAAAGAGCTTTACCTCCTTCGGCGCGTTTATCGACCTGGGGGGCTTCGACGGCCTGCTCCACATCAACGATATGAGCTGGGGGCATGTAACCCGTCCCAAGGACTTTGTCAAGAAAGGGCAGGAGATACGCCTCAAGGTTATCCGCATTGATCCCCAGGAAAAACGGATCAACCTTTCCTTAAAGCATTTTTCCGACGATCCCTGGGTTCATTTTGAGGATAAATACCATGTCAACGACATTATCAAGGGCAAGGTAACCAAGCTTACCGATTTCGGCGCCTTTGTGGAGCTTGAGGAAGGCATCGAAGGGCTGGTGCATATTTCGGAATTCTCCTGGGTAAAGAAAATCCAGAAACCCGGGGAAGTGCTTTCCATCGGCGATGAGACCGAATGCATGATCCTGGGCTACGATCTCCAGGCGGGCAGGGTGTCCTTAGGTCTTAAACAGGTCACCACCAATCCCTGGACCGAAATCGAAGCGAAGTACCCGGTGGGAACCCGGCTTACCCGGAAGGTGGCGAAGATCACCAACGCCGGGCTCTTTATCGAACTGGAAGAGGGCATCGACGGCTTCCTCCACGGGGACGACATTTCCTGGACCAAGAAGGTCAAACACCCGGGAAGCGAATTTTCCGTGGGCCGGGAAATTGAGTTCATGGTCATCAGTGTTGACGCGGGGGACAAGAATATCCGGCTGGGCATTAAGCAGCTTTCGGAAGATCCCTGGCAGAGCTTCGCCGCAAGTTATAAACCGGGGTCCCTGGTGGAGGGTGAAGTTTCATCGGTTACCGATTTCGGCGTCTTTGTCCGGGTACCCGGGGGCATTGAAGGGCTCATTCATAAGTCGAATCTTCCGGAAAACCGGGATGAAAATCCGGATGAACTCCTTAAAAAGTACACGGTGGGGGACAAGATAAAGGCGGTGGTGCTGGAATTGCAGCCGGATAAACAGAAGGTGGCCTTCTCTATTAAGGATTATCAGAAGAAGGTCCAGCGGGAGGAAGTGTCCCGGTACATGGCGGCGGGTGAATCCGATGGTTCCACTTTTACCCTTGGAGATTTTTTAAAGTCAAAAAATACTCCCGAAGGGTAAGATGGCCGCATCTATGCTGTCAACCATAGACGTCCAAAAGTTTAACACCCTGATTGAGATTAACGCGCTCATCAACTCAAACTACACGGATGTCGATTTGCTGTTGACCAGGATTCTTGAATCCGCTGCCCGGTTATGCGATGGGGATGCCGCAAGCCTCCTGATGGCAGACCATGAACGCCGGGAGCTTCAGTTTAAAATAGCCCTGGGGATTAAGGGAGCGGAGGTAAAAAAATTCACCGTGAAATTTGGAGAGGGCATAGCCGGATGGGTGGCCGCAAAAAATAAGTCCATTATGGTGAACGATGTTGCCAAGGATAAGCGCCACCTGAACGCCATTGCCGAACAGATAGGCTATCCTTCCAAGACCATGCTCGCGGTTCCCATGCGTAACAAGGATGACTGTGTCGGCGTGATTGAACTGCTAAACAAAAAAAACAATACCTATTTTACCAATGATGATCTTGAATGGCTTGAAATTTTTGCCAACCAGGCTGCCATAGCTATTCAGAACGCCCAAAGTTTTGAACAGGCCCGCATTGCGGTAGAATCACGCTACCATACCATGATTGCCAAAAGCCCGGCGATCATTGAAAAGATGGGGATCATCGACCGGATTGCCAAGACCGATTCTTCGGTACTGATCCTGGGGGAGAGCGGGGTAGGGAAGGAAATTTTTGCCGAGCAGATACACCTCCGCAGTCCCCGCGCAAAGGCGCCCTTCATACGGGTAAACTGCGCCGCCCTTCCCGAGGGTCTTCTGGAGAGTGAACTCTTTGGCCATGTTAAAGGGGCCTTTACCGGGGCCGTCAAGACCAGGCGGGGCCGTTTTGAACTGGCCAACGGGGGCACCATTTTTCTTGATGAGATTGGGGATCTCCCCTTATCGCTCCAGGCGAAACTACTCCGGGTTATCCAGGAAAGGACCTTCGAGAAAGTCGGTTCCGAAGTATCGGTAACGGTGAATGTCCGTATCCTGGCGGCCACCAACAAGGATATCGAAGCCCTGGTTGATACCGGGGAATTCCGCAGCGATCTGTACTACCGGCTGAACGTGCTGCCCATCTATGTGCCGCCCCTGCGTCAGCGCCCCGAGGATATTCCGGAACTGGCGGAGTACTTCCTGAAAAAGTTCAACATGGAAACCAAGAAGCAGTTTGCGGGGTTTTCCAATGAGGCCATGGAGGCAATGTTGTCCTATTCCTGGCCGGGAAACATCCGGGAATTGGAGAATGCGGTTGAACGGGCCTGTGTGATTGGAAAGAATTCCTGGATACGGAAGGAGGATCTCTTTTTAAAATCCGGCACTGAAGCAGGCGGCGAAGGGGAGGGGGACCGGAATCTTAAAACGGCGCTCAATGTATTCAAGGCCCATTTTATTCAAAAGGCCCTGGAAGAAAACAACTGGAATCAAACCGAAACCGCGAAATCCCTGGATATCCAACGGACCTATTTATCGCGGCTTATCAAAGACTTGGATATTATGAACCTTAAGGAGAAGAAGTGATTATGGCAGCAACGGAAGAGATAAAGGAAAAACGCAGTTTTAATGACGCCCTTGCGAATTTTATTCAGCATAACCGCAGGGGGCTGCTGATTAGCCTGATTGCGGCGGTGGTTTTGGTGGTAGGTTTTATCGCCGGTTTTTCTATCAGGGATGGGCTGCGCATAAAAGCTATCGGCGCGGTTGAGGATTTTACCCGGCGCTATGATATCCTGGTGATGGATATTAACGAAAGCGCCAAGGCGGCGGATGTAGAAGCCCTCCTGGATGATGTTACCGCCTTTGGGGCGAAGCACGGAGGTTATGCCGGCGCCAGGGCGTATTCCATAGCGGCGTCCATCTATGCGGAGCGGAAGGACTGGGGAGAGGCGGAAAAAGCCTGGCAGCGTTCCGCCAAGTCTGCGGGGAATTCATACCTGGCCCCGGTGTCGCTGTTCAATGCTGCGGTAGCTGCGGAAGAGCAGGGGAAGCTGACCGAAGCCATCAGTTTTTATACCGAAAGCGCCGCCCACCTTTCCGCTTTTCCCGGCGCCGCCCGTGCCCAGTTTGCGATAGGGAGACTATACGAAGCCCAGGGCGATACCCAGGCCGCCCTTGAAGCGTACCGGCTTATACCGGAAAAATGGAGAAACGAATCTACCTGGATCAATCTGGCTCAAGACCGGATCATAGTTCTTAGCGGGTTATGATGGTAAAGGTACCGGCGGTAACCGAATTGCGGCTTTTCCGTTTTTTTGTATCCCTTCTGATAAGCGGCAGTATTCTTGTGTCCTGCGGGCTTGATGAGTATCCGTACCTTGAACCGGTTGAACCGGGTATTCCCATGGTACTTAATACAACAGCTTATATCAGGCTTCCTGATTCTCTCCCGAATTACTTCCGGAATTTTATCATTTATTACCGTATTTATATCAGCGGGCAATCTGAAACAGGAACGATAATCCCCGACCGGATGGCTAGTCTTAATCCCGCTTTAGCTACCGATTATAACAATTTGCTTTCCTCTACTACCGCCAATACGACCAATACACCGGTACCGAGCTCTATGGATATATTTTCCAACCGGAAATATTATCCCCTGGCTTTAGAAAGCACAGCCATTGAAAGCGTTTTAGATGACAATATACCCAACCCAGTAGGGGGCATAACTATTACCTTAGATTTCGCCACCAATAGTGTGCATACTAAGCCATCCCTTATCCTTGGACCTGCTGATTTATCTTCCAATAATACTTCTTATCCTCCCCGGTATCCCCAGTATCAACTCTTCCGTTCCGATTATAATATGCGTCCCTATGATGCCAATAACCGTTATTTCATAAATTCCGATGAAATAAATAATCCAGACCATATAGATACCGCTACCTCTACTAATCTGGATATCCAGAACAATACTAATATCGGTTATACCTATGTATCCATGTATATTATAGCCTTTGGCCTGGACCCTAATACTTTCTCCAATATCTATAGTACACCGACTTTCATCGGCGTTTTCATGTTACCCGACCCCAACTGAAAAACCAGGGGGAGCGGGAGCGGGGGCCTAAAAGGCAATCTTCTTTACTAGCTATAATGTATATTCTGTCTACTTCTATTCCGTTTTTTGCTTGCAAAAAAGCGGGAAGTAGACAGAATATTATGTGGGGTTGGGCGGCTTGGTTTAAGCCGATCGATAGAGCCCCCCAACCGGACATCTACGGTATCTACCAAAAGCGCTCCATGTCGTTTAACATACCCAATAAACACTCCCACCAAACTACGCCGGTCATGTCATTGGCAAATACAGAAGGGCTTAAAAAGCGGCGCATTTCAAAAAGAAAGTCGTTTTGGCCATTGATAATTGATTCCAACCGTTGGCGGTATTTTGCTGCAAATGCTTCTTTGGCTATTCCCCTATCAGCAAGTTTCGTTTCGAGCAACGAAGACGGCAATGAAACATTGCGGCTGCACAGCCAAAATATATCCCATAGATCCCGGTTCTTTACACGGTTTGGGCGTAATGCAAGGGCAATAATTTTATCAACCAATATCTCCTGCAGGCTTTCGGCATACAAGATGAGCCCGGAGGTACCGGTCTCGATACCGTACCAGTCTTTCAGCATCACCGGCCTGGCATCGCGGCTGGGGATCATACAAATATCAATATTGATTCTTTGCGTGGGAAGGTCGGAGCGCTCCGGCCTGGTTACCACTTTTATGTTCCAGGTGCTTGTGTTTCCGGTCTCTTTCACCGGTTCAGAAACAGCAACTTCAAAATTATATTTTTTATACAGGCTTTCTTTTAACAACGCGCCAATTCCGGCTAAATCCTGTTTATTAAAGGAAAAACCCCCGGCAAAATCCAGGTCTTCGCTTAAACGCTCGGAACCATAACATTTTCTCAGACAGGTGCCGCCTATAAAAACAAGCTGCTTTAGGTATCCGGCTTTATTCATTTCCCTCAGAATATCGTAGTGAAAAAGTTCTTTTTCCACTACCGGACGCAACACGGCATATCCGGCATCCTGTGCAAGAGCGGTTTCCACCAGCCGATCAAAGAGATTCATTCACCGCCTCCCAATCAACAAGATCCATTGATCGTCTTGCCGCCTTCATATCCTCCAGTGCAAGGGATACCCGAGCCCGCCATAACCGGTATCGCCTATCATATACAAGCAAGGGGCTTACGGATTCGGGTGATTTCTTGGTATGTATAAACTCAATATTTCCCCTTCTCCCGCAATTTATCACCCCGGAACGCCCACCGGTCATGAGCGTGATCCAACCGAAAGGAATTTGGGATATGATCCCTTCCTCGCTCAAAACGCTTTCCAGACTTAGGTAACAGAAGGTGTCTTCCCGCAATCTGGCAGCGGTTTGGTACAGTTCCAAACCCTTTCGATACCCGGACTTGGGATACAGGTATATTCCTCTGCAAACCCGTGCCAATAGTTCCGATTTTACCGCCCGCCCAAGCAATACCCGTAATGCATCCACACGCATACCGGGAAAAAGCTGATAAAAATCGCTCAGAGAGAAAAGATAATGCTCCGAATCCGCCAGACTTTCCAGCGTCTTGGCGAGTTTTTGGATTGATTGCATGGTATACAAAACATAACAAATATTGTTATGTTTTGTCAAGCATCTCATCTGTCATGCCGGATACAGGGAACGGTAAATTGCAAAGTACGAATCGGGCTGGGTTGGGTCGCTGCGGCTTTTTGCCAGAACTGTTTTACGGGTTAAGGTGTAGATGGAGCTGCCGGAATTTGTCCTTATTGTGCGGTAATTTTTTTCATCGGTTGCCGGGACTAAATCATCGCCGCCATCAGGTGATTGGTACATAGATCCCCAGAGTAATGATGGGATTGAATGTTTCCTGGCGCCGCTAGGGATTCGTACTTTGATAGCTTCCTTTACCAGAATGCCGCCGGGAAGATTGGTATTCATTTTCTGTATAAAATCATCTGCGGTAAAGCTTGCTCCGTCATGGAGGTTTAAGTCAATATTGGCAATCTCGCCGAGGGCGCTAATGCCCAGGGATAAGGGGGACGCAAAATCCAGTTTGGGGGTGGGATTAAAGCCCTGGCTGAATAAGACCGGTATTCCTGCGCGCATAAAGGCCATGGAGAAGAGCTCAACCAGGGCTAAATGGGGGAGAAAAACGGCGGAATCCCGCTTTTCAAAGGAAAACAGGATGCGCAGGGTCAAGGGGTCTTGCTTTTGCGGCTCAATAACCGCAGGTTTAGCCTGAAGTAAATTGTCGTTATGTATGGTATTGTATACTACCTCGGTATCCACATTACAGCTTCCACAGGGATTGTTGCATTTATCTATACAGGGTGAAGTAAATTCTTCGATGTTGGATTTTTCATATTCCCGTTTAAGGAATCCTGCCGCCGTACCGCTGTTAATAGAATCCCAGGGTAAGGTATCTTCAGGGTTTCGGGGACGGTGAATCGCCTGGACCAGGGGGGCATGGGTTTCCAAAAGTTCCGCCCAAATGTCTTTTTTTATATGCTCATCCCAGGCGTCTAAACGGCAGCCACGGGCATAGGCTTCTTCGATAAGCTCCCCTACCCGTTCATCCCCCCGGCTCAGTACCCCCTCAAGCGTTGCAATAAAGGGATCATTGTAACTAACCTTGTGCCCGCGGGGTTTCAGATTGTTTCGGATATGGTCGATCTTCGCCCGGGCGGTGTTTTCGTCAATCTGGGCTGCCCATTGATAGGGGGTGTGGGGTTTCGGGATAAAGGCGCCCACATTGATATTGAAGTGCATCCCGGTGCGGCGGGCAATTTCCAGGATAAACTCAACAATCTCCTGTTCTTCGCTGCGGGAAGTTCCGGAGGCTCCCACCGGAAGCCCCACCATAAAGTAAAATTTCGCGCCCCGCCAGCCGTTGCGTTTGGCTTCCGTCAGAATAGCGGCCACCGTATCCCTGCTTACCTCTTTGTTAATTGCCATCTGCCAGGCGTCCGCCGGGGTTTCCACCGCAAAGGTAAGTCCGCTTTTCCGCACCACAGACACCTTTTCTAACAGGGGCAATGAAAAGGTGGAAACCTTCAAGGAAGGAAGCTGAAAGGAAATATGCCGGGAAGCGTATTCATCGTTCAGTGATCCTACCAGGGAGTCGATGTGCTGATAGTCGCCGGTGGACAGGGATGATAGGCTTATTTCCCGGTAACCCCCGGTATTGATAAAAGCGGCGGCCTCCGCACGGATAGTGTCCGCGCTTTTTTGCCGCATGGGGCGGTACCAGATACCGGCATGGCAGAAACGGCAGCCGTTGGGACAGCCCCGCATTATTTCTACGGCGCCGTGCTGCTGCACCGTTTTTATGCTGGAAACCGGAAAAACCGCCGCCGCGGGCCCCCGGGAGGAAAACCCGGAATCGACGGCCCGGACCGCCCGTTTTTTTCCCGAACTTACTATGTCCGCCGGACTTACTATGTCCGCAGCCGCCCAAATTGAGGGATGGGCATAGATTTTTTCCAGGAGTTCCCCCCTACCCGCCCCCGCCAGTTTCAGATCCCGCAGTTCTTCTGCGAGGTCAAAAAACCCGGCCTCCGCCTCCCCTATCCAAAAGGCGTCAATGAACCGCTCATAGGGAAGGGGGTTGGAAACACAGGGGCCCCCCATGATGACGATGGGGTCGCCCTCCCCTCTTTCGGTCCGCTTAAGGGGGATGAATCCCCGGTCCAGCATGGTGAGCACGCCGGTTATGCCTAACTCATACCCCAGGGTAAACATCAGGACATCAAGGCTGCCCAGACTGATTCCCGTGTCAAGGCCGTAGAGGGGGATATTGTGGGTGCACAGGAGCGCTTCAAAATCCGGGGCCGGGGCAAAGGCGCGGTCACATGAAACGGCAGTAATACGGTTAAGCCTGTTGTAAATGATCCTGAACGCCTGGTTGGACATGCCGATTTCATACAGGTCAGGAAAGGCGATGAGCATGTTCAGTGCGGCGTCCCGCTTGGCTAGCCGGCCGTATTCTCCCCCGGTGTACCGGGCGGGCTTCTCCACGGTTAATAACAATTCCCCAAATTTGAGGGGGTCAATATAGGTAAGCGCGTTAATGCTGGAACCTTCTGATATAAATACTAAGGGCCAGGCCGATGCCCGCCATGGCGGAGATAAGGGCCGAACCGCCGTAGGACATGAACAGTAATGGTATGCCGGTGATGGGCATGATCCCCATGGTCATTCCCACATTGATTAGGAAATGGAAAATATACATGGCGCTAAGCCCTGCGGCAATAAAGGAACCGAAGGGGTCCGAGGTGGACTTCATGATCCTGATAAGCCGGAGACAGATTATTAAAAAAAGGACAAATACCAGGATCCCCCCCAGGAGCCCCCATTCCTCAGAGAAAATGGAAAAGATAAAGTCCGTGCTTTGCTGGGGTACAAACTGGTAATGGCTCTGGGTCCCCTGGAGGTAGCCCCTGCCCGTAAACCCCCCGGAACCGATGGCGGTGATTGACTGGATAATATTCCACCCCGAACCAAGGCGATCCACATTGGGGTCCAGGAATACGATGAGCCGCATGATCTGATAATCCTTCAAAACCTTATGGGACACAAAGGAAGCCCCAAGGGACAGTACAACGATGGCCGCCGCATAGACGATCCAATAAAAGTACCGTTTTTTATACCGCAAAAAACCGAACAGGGCGATGGCGGCAATGATACCCAGGGCAAGGACGGTGATGGCTACAAACTTGATATTACTCAGGATATTCAATGACGGCAGGGACTGGCGCAGGATATAGCTCTGCCAAAGGGGCAAAACCATAAACAGGGCGGTAAAGACAATAAAGGCGGCTAAAAAAAGCACATACCGCAGGGATATGCCGGCAATAAAGGTCATCACCAATAGTATGGGGATGAACACCAGGGAGGTGCCGAAATCGGGCTGAATGAGGACCACCGCCATGGGCACAAAAACAATGATGCAGGAAATGGCAAAGCGGCCAAAATTATCTCTGCTCCGCTTTGAACCGTCCAGGTACCGGGCAAGGAAAATGATCGTCGTGATCTTGGCAAATTCCGAAGGCTGAATCCCGAATGCGCCCACCCCAATCCATGCCCGTGCGCCGTTCACGAGGCGTCCGAAGAAACAGGTGTACAGTAACAGTGCGATGGCGCCTAAATACAGGTAGGTTGAAAGATCATACAAGCGCCGGTAGTCCAGCATGGCGATGACCAGGGCGATGACAAGCCCCGCCACGGCCCAGATAATCTGCCGGAAATATTCAGTGGAAACCAAAACCCCCGCAGAGGTTACCCCCGATGAGTAGATGAAAAGAATACCAAAGATGGTCAGTATTATTGCGGAAAAGATAAGCGGGAAATCTATCCCCAGAAAATCCCGCAGTTTCATTCCCGGCGCCCCTGTACGGGCATCAGATACCGAAGCCCCAGGGCATCAACCGCCTCATCGTAGGTCTGGCCGGCAAATATCCCCTGAAAAATAATCGCCGACGCATAGACCGCCCACCATTCCCATTTATTTGACGCCTCAACAATAACGGATACCGCCACCCGCTCTTCGGGATTATCGGTTTTATAGGGGGCATAGGCGGCAAACCATGAATGCCAGCGATCCTGCAGCCCCACTTCCCCGGTGCCGGTTTTTCCGGCAATCTCCACGGAACGGATATCCAGGGGAAACCGGGCGGTTCCTTCGCTAATAACACTGCGCATATTATTCCTGACGGTTTCAAACACCCCGGGATCAATATCGCTTTCATGGAGTACCACGGGGTTCACGGTTTTTTCCACCGCCCCCGTAATCGGGTCCCGGATTTCCTTCAATAGATGAGGCTGATAGATGACGCCGTCGTTCACCGCCATACTCACCATGTTGACCATCTGAATGGGGGTCACCAGGGTATCCCCCTGGCCGATGGAAACATTCATGGTATCCCCCAAATTCCACCGTTCATGGAAGTAGCGATCCTTCCACTGCGGGGTGGGAGTAAGCCCGGCTATCTCACCGGGGAGATCGATGCCGGTCACTTCCCCGAACCCGTATTCCCGGGAGTAGAAATTGATCCGCTCAATCCCCAAATTTTCCCTTCCCACTTGCCAGAAATAGATGTCGCAGGACTGGGCCATGGCCCGCTGTAAATTGAGCCGTCCGTGACCGGGATAGCGGTTATGACAGTGCCACTGACGGTTGCCATAGGTAATTTCCCCGGGACAGTTCACGGTTTGTGCCGGGGGGAAGGCGTTTTCCGCCAAAATCCCGGTGGTCATCACGATTTTAAAGGTTGAGGCCGGAGGGTAATTGGACTGAATGGCCCGGTTTAATAAGGGCTTATTCGGATCATTGATCAGCGCCTGATATTCGGCCCCAAATTCAGTGCCGTTGAAGATGTTGGGGTCATACCAGGGATAGGAAACCATGGCGAGAATCTCCCCATTGGAGGGACGGGTAACCACCACCGCCCCCATCCGCTCCCCCAGGGCTTTTTCCGCCAGGACCTGGATAGTGCTGTCGATGGTAAGGACCAGGTTCTTGCCCATTTCGGGGGGGATGCGGAGATTGTTGGTATCCCCTACCCTTCTGCCCCGCACATCCACGGTCCGGGTTTCCGATCCCTCCTTTCCCTTCAGAAGCTCATCGTACTGCCGCTCAATGCCCGCTTTCCCGATCATATCACCCTGCTGGTAGCCCCGGTTATAGAGCATGGTAAGCTCGTCACGGGTAATGTTCCCCACGTACCCGATGATATGGGAAAGGCTCCGGACATTACCGTAGTTCCGCATGGGCCTGGACTGCCAGGAGACCCCGGGAAGAACATCCCGGCGTTCCGCCAATGCGGCGATGGCGGCAAAGGGAACATTGACGGCGATTTCCACCGGCTGGTAGAGCGTGTAAGACTGGGGGGGTATTTTTTCCTCAATCTGCTGCCGCTTAATGTTTGCAATCTCCGCGACCCGGCTAATAAGATTGGGAATTTCTCCCTTGGGAACATCCGCCGGGGTGATGCTTACCGCGAAGGAATCCGCGTTGAGCACGATGGGCCGGGAAACGTTCCGGTCAAAAATTTCCCCCCGCCGGGCGGGAATAACCGAAGTTCTCCGGGCTATATCCTGGGCCCTTGTCCGGTATACATCCCCCGAGAGGATCTGCATGGCAAAGAGCCGCGAGGTATAGGCAAGAAAAATAAAAATAAAAATAATTTGGAGAATTTTTATCCGTTTTTCAGGTTTTGGATCTTCTTCCATCAGATATCCCTCCCTTCCACCAGCAGGGGTTTAAATAATTTTAACAGGGCGAATAAGGGGATCGCCAGCAGGGTATTGAGAACGAACTCCACCCAAAGAACGGGGCTCAGGGCAGCATAGGCCGGAACCGCCGGGCCAAAGAGCAGGTGGAGCAGCAAAAAAAACAGGGCCTTCATAAGGGTAGCCGAAGCGCAGAGGGCCATGGGAAGCAGCACGGCGCCCAGAAAAAAGCTTCCCTTCATAAGCCCCAGGGTGGCGCCGATAATGGTCCGCACCAGGGTGTTAAGCCCAAGGGGGGCGGCGGAAAGGAAGTCCAGGAGGATGCCGGAACAAAAGCCCGTAAGCTGGCCCGACATGGAGCCGTTATTGTAGGAGACAAAAACCAGGATACCCAGGGTAAGGTCCGGAACCGCATGGTATATAGCCAGCCGGGAAAGCAGGGTCGATTGGAGAATAGCCGCAACCAGGGCAAACACCGTTGCCCATATAATATTCTTACTCATCGGACCTACCTGGTCCACCGGCGGCGGCTCCTGCATCAATCACGAATACATACTCCAGCCGGGAAAAATCAAGGGCGCTCTCCAGTTCCACGGCCATGGAGGTTTCATATTCCTGGTACAAAACCGTGCTTACCCGGCCAATGACAATATCCGCGGGATACACCCCCCCTATTCCGCTGGAAACGATCAGGTCTCCATAGGTGATTTCATCCCGTGCCCGTTTCGGGATAGCCCGCATCAAAAGGGGGGTTTCCGCTTTTCCCTGGCCTTCAACCAGCCCCTCGTACCGGGCGCTCGCCAGCCGGGCGGAGGCATAAAAACTCAAATCGTAGACCGGTATCACCAGGCTTTCAAAAGCCCCCGCCTGAATAACCTTGCCCATCAGGGCCTGGACTCCATTCTGGTAGGCTATGACGGGCATATCCTTGGTCACCCCCGCCTGTTTGCCCTTATTGATCACCAGTGCCGAAAAAAGATTATCCGGGTCCCGGGCAATTATCCGGGCGGGAATATAGTTGAAGCTGATGGTTTCCGTAAACCCAAGCTGTTCCCGCAGACGATTGTTTTCCCGCAGGATGTCCGCCGAGGTCCGCTCCAGCTGCTCATACCGGGTTACGCGATCCAGCAATTTATCGTGTTCTGTTCTGAGGGTGGCCAGTTCCCGAACCGCGAACACGGTCTGTGAAACGAAGGAAGATACTCCATGGATGCTTCCCCGGATACCGGAAAAGAGGGAGAGCCCCATGTCCCGGAAACCGGTCACAAAACTGCGGGTGGAAAAGAGCAGCATGGAAAAAGAAACCAGCATAAGGGCGATAAAAACATAGGCTTCGGCGGTAAACCGCCTCTTCGTGCGCCTCCGGTCCCCGTTAATCGGCATACAATCCTGTTAGTTCAAGTCATCATAGATACTGCGGGAAGTACTGAACCCCCGGGCATTTTCAAAGTACTTTCCCGCTCCCAGGGCGACACAATCCAGGGGATGTTCCGCCAGGAATACCGGGACCCCGGTTTCTTTGGAAATGAGACTGGGCAGGCCCTTGAGCAGGGAACCGCCGCCGGTCATGACGATACCCCGTTCCACAATATCCGCCGCCAGTTCCGGCGGGGTTTTCCCCAGGGTTGCCTTTATTTCATCAATGATCTGGGTAATGGGGTCCTTCAGGGCATCCCGTACCTCCGTGCTGTCTATCTCCAGCCGCCGGGGAAGCCCGGTGATGGCATCGGTACCTTTAATCTCAACTTTTTCGATGGTTTTATCCGGCACGGCATTTCCAATATCGACCTTCAGCCGTTCCGCCGTTTGTTCCCCGATGGTAAGGTTATGGATACTCTTGACGTGTTTAATGATAGCCTCGTCAAACTCATCCCCCCCAAGGCGTATGGCGCTGGTTACCACCATCCCTCCCAGGGAGATAACCGATATTTCCGTGGTACCCCCGCCGATATCGCAGATCATATGTCCCGCGGGCTCATAAATAGGGATATCCGCCCCGATGGCTGCGGCAAGGCTTTCCTCAATAACCTTGACATCCCGGGCGCCGGACTTATAGGCGCTTTCCTCAACCGCCCGGCGTTCAACCTCGGTAATGCAGGAGGGAATGCCGATAACCATCCGGGGTTTGACAAACCGGTACCGGGGGAGCACCTTGGAAATGAAATGCCGGATCATCTTCTCCGTGGATTCCAGGTCCGCAATCACCCCATCCCGCATGGGCCTGATGGCAATAATGTTTGCCGGGGTCCGGGAAAGCATACGCTTGGCGTCGGTCCCCACGGCCATCACCCGCTTGGTCCCCCGCTCAACCGCCACCACCGAAGGCTCGTTGATAACGATCCCCTTGCCTTGTATATAAATCAGGGTGTTACAGGTCCCCAAATCAATACCGATATCCGAAGAATTTCTTCCGAACATAGTCACTCCTTCCTTTTAACGCATTATAGCCCCAGCCGGGGGCGAGCCCCGGCATGGGTAGGATCGGTTCTCAGCGCCCGCCGCCATTCTGCCCGTGCCCGGGTTGTATCACCCCGGGCGCTATATAATTCCCCTAACTGGAAATGCGCATCCGCATTTTCACCATCCTCTTCCAAAATAGCCTGAAATTGAGCCTCCGCTTCCACCGTTTTCCCGGCCTTCGCTAAAATCTCCCCTAAAAACAACCGGGCGATAATCACCGTATTGGAATCCTGGGAAACTTCAATGCAGCGCACCAGATAACCCGTAGCCGTTTCGCTCTCATCCAGGGCGATGTAGGAACGGGCCATGGCTAAGAGCAGCAGATCCGATTCTGAGGACTCCAGGGCTAGGGAGAAGGCTTCCACGCTGCTCCGGTAGTCCTGCACCGCCGCATAGGCAAGCCCCAGGAATTCCGGAATATCGGCGGCGGCATAGGACAAACCCCGGGCTTCCTCAAGGTATTGGATAGCCAAATCCATATATTCCTGACCCTTATAGTAATAGGCCTTCCCCAATATGTACTGGACCCGGCCGTCATTGGCGCTGTGCTTTACCTGGAGGGCTTTTCTCAGAGACCAAATACATTCATCAACATAGGTAAGGGTGTCGGCGCTATTGATCTGGGCTATGGCGCGCTGATAGGCCGCAAACCCGTGGGAAGTCAAAAACAAATAATCCATGGGCTTTTTTTCAAGCCCCGCGCCGCTCAACTCAAAGACCTGCTCATAGGCGCCCTCTTCCCAAAGACGGACCAGCTCCTTTCTTTCCGTTACCTGCCTGGTCTTCCATCCGGCTAACACAAAGACGATAGCAACAGCAAGAATAAGCGCCAGGACAATCAATAAGGTGGTTTTAATAGTCTGTTTCCGGCGGGCCTGACCATAATCGAACCGGGAGCGTTCTTTAAACATATTTTAACTGATTTAATACTATTATAGGAAAAGAGTCAATGACGAAAAAAACGATGAACCATAAGCCGGGTTCTGTCGGAAACACCCTGGGGCGCTTCCTGTTCCCATCTATCTTGGGCCATCCTTACGGAGGGCCTCCCGGGACCAGGTCCCGAGCAGTCTACCTGCGGCATAAAACGGGCCGTTTACCGCTGCTTGACTTTGCTCCTGATGAGGTTTGCCGTGCCGGTGACGTTGCCGCCCCCGCGGTGGGCTCTTACCCCGCCATTTCACCCTTACCGGGAACTTATTCAGGCAAGCCCGAACAAGTTCCTTGGCGGTTTGTTTTCTGTTGCGCTGTCTGTCGGCGGGGCTTTACGCCCCGCCGCCCGGGAGTTACCCGGCATCATGCCCTATGGAGCCCGGACTTTCCTCACCGCGGTTTAATCCACGGCGCGGGAACCTGGTTCATCGTTAAAAAACTAACTAATTGCGCTAGTTCCAAAATGCAAGACCAACCACGAATTACACGAATGGACACGAATAAAACAACAGATTCTTCCATTATTCGTGTTCGAACCGAAGGTTCGCTTCGTGCCTATTCGTGGTTAAATTCTTATTTTGGAACTGAGTCAATTTTCAACCGCAAATACCCCTTCCTTTTTCGCCTTCTTCGCCTTTGCGGTTAAAATTCCTATTCCTCGTAATCAATATTAACCTTTTCCTCCTCTTCCTCCTCTTCCTCGTCCTCATCGTCATCCATATCGTCAAGGTCGGCGAGGCTGCCGGCGTCTTCATTATTGAGGAATTCTTCATCCCCCTGTTCGGATTCTTCATAGAAGAGGATGCGGGAACAATAGGGGCAGAATTCGATTTTCTCCTGATTGTGGATCCTGTTGGCAAAATCGACGGGAAGTATCATGTGGCAGCCCATGCAAACCCCGCCCTTGATGGCCACAATCCCCTGGCCGCCCTTGTTCCGGATGATCCGCTCAAACTTAAAGAGCACTTCGGGATCAAGCCCCTGGTTAAGGACCTGCTCCTCCTCCGTCAATTTGGCAACCTGAGATTTCTTTTCCGCAACCTCCGCCTCAATGCCCGCCCGGCGCTCCTCCAGATCCTTTTCCTGCTGATCAATAAGGGATTCATTCTGCTTTATCTGTTCATTCAGATCCGAAAGGGCCCGTTCCTCCCGTTGCAGTTCCTTGCGGAATTGCTGTTCCTTCTCGGCGGCGTCCCGGATTTCCTTGTCCAAAGCCTCATACTCCCTTTGGGTGCTGATGGAATCCATGTTTTTTTCGGCCTTTTCCCGATCCATTTCCGCCTGGGCCAACTGGTTCCGGAAATCCCCCTCGGCAAGTTTGGTCCGCTCATAATCCTGGTTCTTTTCTATAAACGATTTCTTCAGCCGGGCCAACAGCTCTTCCTGGGTAATCAGGAGTTTCGGTATCTCCTGAATATCCCGCCCCAGGTTTATTTTTTCCGACAAAATATCCTGTAAACTCCGCAGCTTCTCAAAAACATCTTCCATTACCATGTGGTTTCCCCTTCATTTGTATACAAAATCATACTTGTTAAAGCAGTTCTTTATGCTTCAGAGACCTACCGGTCTCAGTGATCCAAAAAATCCTTTAGTTTCCGGCTCCGCCGGGGATGCCGCAGACGACGCAGGGCCTTGGCCTCAATCTGCCGGATCCGTTCCCGGGTGACCTCGAAGCTGAGTCCCACCTCCTCCAGGGTGAGTTGATATCCTTCGTCCAAGCCGAAACGCATCTTGAGAACATCCTGTTCCCGTTTCGGCAGAGTGGAAAGCACCGTGGCAACCTCTTCCTGGAGCAGGGTAAAGGCGGTCCTGGTTTCCGGGTTATCCACATCCTTGTCCTCAATGAAGTCCCCCAGCAGGGAATCTTCCTCCTCCCCGATGGGAGTCTCCAGGCTGATGGGTTCCCTGGCCACGTTCTTCACCGTCTTTACCCGGAGCGTGGTCCAGCCCAGGTGTTCGGCGATTTCATCGTCCGTGGGTTCCCGGCCCAGCATCTGCATAAGCTGCCGGGATTCCCGGACCATCTTATTGATCTGCTCGATCATGTGAACCGGCACCCGGATAGTCCGGGCCTGATCCGAGATGGACCGGGTTATGGCCTGCCGTATCCACCAGGTGGCGTAGGTGGAAAATTTATAGCCCTTCCGGTACTCGAATTTTTCCACCGCCTTGATGAGGCCGATGTTCCCCTCCTGGACCAGATCGAAGAAATGGAGCCCCCGGTTGGTGTATTTCTTGGCAATGGACACCACCAGACGGAGATTTGCCGTGATAAGCCGGTCCTTGGCGTTTTTCATCATCATCCGCCCGCGGTTTATCTCTTTGGCCAGGAGCCTAATCTCTTCTATAGATACCTCAAATTCAGATTCCATCTGCCGGAGCTTTTTCTCCGTAAGCTGGGCATGCCGGATACGCTCCTTTATTTCGTCCGACGTAAGCCCCAGGCGAGACTCAAGCCGCTCCCGCTCTTCCTTGACGGTCAGGCCCCGGCCTAAAGCCCGTAGTTCCTTAAGGGACCCCACCCGGAGCCGTTTTTCAATCCGCGCCTGTTCCCGCTTGTACCGCTTAATTTTAAGGGCTGCCTGGACAAACTTTTCCGAAAAGGCCGTTATTTCATCCGGGTGGATTTCCGCATCTGCAATTACCGCAAGGATATGGGCCCGCAGGTTTTGAAGCTCCCGGTCCTCATGCATGTCCTCGCCCCGGGCGATGATCCGCCGCTTATTTTCGATGTAGGTCCGGAGATCCCCCCCGATGAGCCTGAGGGTTTCCTTGTAAAACTGGTTCAGCCGGCGGCGTTCGGAGAGGTATTCGGTGGCTTCCTTTTTGGTCAGATCCAATTCCCGGGGGTCCTTCTTGGAAAAGGCCCGTAGGGCGATGTGATAAAATTCCAGGATAACCATCCCCGACTGCTTGATAACCCCCTTGATGATATTCTCCCCGTCCTCCATCAACTTGGAAAGCTCCACCTCCTGAGCGGCGGTAAGGAGATGTTCCTTCCCGATTTCCCGCAGGTACAGCCGGACGGGATCGTCCACCGATGATTCCTTTTCGTTGGAGGCCAGACGCTTTTTACCCGTCTCCTCTTTTTTCTCCCCCGCTTCTATATCGGTAATCTGGACATTGGCGGCCCCCAGAAAGCTGAGCACCTGATCGATTATATCGGGATTGGCGATATACTGCTCCGGCAAAAAATCGGAAAGTTCATCAAAGGATAGGGTTTTCTTTTGCGTCGCGTAGTCAATTAACTGTACCACCGCAGGATCAAGCGACATATCCACCGCACTGCACGTATCCGTCATTCGATAGCTTCCTTAAGTAGACGTAATTCGGCATCAAGATGCACTTTTTCGGCGAGCAAATCCTCAAGGGTAGGTTCCCCCCGCCGGAGGCCGCCCTGGTTTTGCTCATTTTTTGTGATCCGCAGTTCCGTAACAATCCGGGTCAGCCGGCGTTCCAGCCGTTTCTGCCGTATCTTTCTGATACCATCCGCTACCAACCGCTCCGGACGGGTGGAAAACGCCTCCGACGCCCCCTTCTGAATGACAAAATTCCGCAGAGCCCCATCACCTATCCGGGACAGGAGGTCATCCATGCCGGGCATATCACTCCGGTACCACTCCTCCAGGGCGATAAAAAGCTCCCTGGCGGCGGGATCATCAAAGTCCTCAATACAGAGGGCGGAACGCAGTTTAGGGTACAAGCCAGGGTTTACCAAAACCGCCGTAAGCAGAAACAGCTCATCATTCAAACTAATCGGCCGCCGGGGGGTTTCCCGAATTGTTCCGCCCGGCCCTGGCCTTTGACCTTGCCCGTTGGTAAAGCGGCGAAAGTCTGAAACAACCGCCTGACGTTCAACCCCAAGGGCATCCGCTATCACCCCAATACGGTCATCCCGAACAACATCCGAATCCATGGCGCTCAGGTAGGGAAATAAGAACGCAACCGCCCGTGATTTCCCCGGGGAATCGGAACAATCAAAAAGAGACTTACTCCTTTTAACAAGATATTCAAAATCAGTTATAAAACATTTTACGCTTTTTTGCAACGCCTCCGGGCC